>DUEH01000003.1 GCA_011192195.1 Chloroflexota bacterium
ATGGCTAAAAAGGTAGTTTTACCCGCGCCGGTGGTTCCCCAAATGCCTATGCGAAAAGAAGAATGGTCGCTGGCGGTGAATCGCTGCCATTGCGTATACAAGTGGGAACGGGTTTTGGTGTTAAAGGTTTCCGCGTTTGTAGCGCGAACGTCTTGTATTGATTTCATAAGATTTTTCTCCGGGAGATCTTTTGTGTTTAACGAAGCAGTCGCAGGCAAGTGACCGCCGACCGCCGACCGCAGACCGCAGACCGCAGACCGCCGAAAGATTGATTCGCGGCGGTCTGCCGTCGGCGGTCATTTACGGCGGTCAAAATGGCAGCGGTTCATCTGCCGTGTACAATTCATTCTCTTCTTTGAGTGTATTCCCTCTCTTGAGTGAAGATCGAAAAGCCTGTAATTTTGCGAATAATTTTTGGCTAAAACGGTATGCCTGCCGAAGCGGTTCCGGGTCTGCCAAATACTGCCGCCGGTTGATGATGTGTTGACAGGCAACCGTTTCAACCAGAGAACGAATTGCCATACCAAGAAAACGCGCTTGCTCTGCATCGGTTTGGCCGGTTGAGCCTTCGGCAATGTTCAGTGCAACACTGGTTGCCGCCCGCATAATCTGGCTTTTTAGATTGTACGCTTCATCACGAGGCAGTTGTCCGGCAATTGCGTAAATAATGTCCACGTATTCCATCGCCAGTTGCCAGACCTCAAGCTTTTCAAACTTGTAGGGCATAGGTTCCCCCATTCGTGACCGCGGACGGCTGACCGCTGACCGCCGGAAATATCGGTACGACTCTCACTTCGGCGGTCTGCCGTCTGTGGTCGGCGGTCATTGGTCTGCGCTCAACACTCTCGCCAGCGCAACGCGCCTGGTGTCCAGCGACTCAACCCGGTCGCGGTCTTCGTCGGGGGCGTCCTGACGAACTTTCTCGCGTAAAAGCGGGTCAAGGGAAAGGGTTTCGCGCAGGTCGCTGAAAAGTTCATCCACGCGGGCCAGCAGGCCGTCTTCCACATAGAGCATTTCGTACTGATAGATGTTGAGCAGGGCGTTGACAGAGTAATCAAGCACCGCCGCTTCGTAGTGTTTGCGCACGGCTTGCAGGAATTTGGCAAAGGACTTGGCGGGAAGTTCCCGCTGGCGGGGGACGGTATCAAGCGCTTTGATGAGCGGGTTTTCGACAATAAGGCGATTGTCCTGCAATTGCTCCGGGGTGATGAAGCCGGCTTTTGGTTCCAGCATATAAATCAGGGCCAGACGCTCGGCCAGTTTGTTAAGGCTGGCTTTCATATCGCTTGAAACGTCTTCCAGTCCGGCGGCGGCGCTGGAGGCCAAGGGGTGGTCGTAGCCCAGATTGACAATGTAACGCGGGATGTGGCTGGATTCAAAGGCTTGTTTGTAGTTCATCGTCACCCTGTCGGCCAAAGTCTGCACCCGAATGGACAACTGCCGCCAGAGCAGCAGTTCCACTTCGCCCAGAAAGACTTCGTACATTGTTTTGCCGTATTTGCGGGCGCGGGGGCGGTAGCGGTCGGCAATGTAGAAGCGTTTCCACAGGCGCGGCAGTTCTTCGCTCAGGCGGTGGTCAATGGTATCGCAGATGCGGGCAGCTTCGGAACGCAGTTCGCCGCGCAGGTCTTCCAGATGGTCTAACTGGCGCAGGCGAAAATCCACAATGATGTCGCTGAGGTTTTCCTTGCGTTCACGCAACAGCCGGGCGTCTTCAGTTTTGACAAAGGCAATGCCCTGACCGTTGGTGAGCAGTTTTATCTCGCTGTCGTAGGTATCGGCCAGCGATTTGGTGATGCGGTCAAGGGCCTGTCGTCCCTCGCGCAGTTGGCCTTCGATGCGGAAGGTGTGAGCAAAGTCGCCCAGCGAGTCGGTCAAGGACGGCAGGCGACTGGCGGCCAGCATCGCGGCGTGATCGTTTTCGTCCGCGCCCAGTTTGACCGCTTTGGAATGGTAGGTTTTGGGGTCTTCGATAACGCCGCCTTGCAGCGCGTTTTGCGCATTAAAGGCTGTCCAGGCGGAAGTCATAAAGTAGGGCTGGTCTCCGCCGCGCCGGGCAAAGCGGGCGGCGTAACCGGGCGACAGCAGGTCCATCAACTCGCGCATATCGCGGGGCAGGTTATCCAGCGTCTTGTGGTCGTCGCGGGTGATGTCGTCCACGGCGTTGAGTACCAGGAAGATGCGCTCGGCAGCGTCAACGGCGCCATCCAGACTGATGTACTTGCGCACGCGATTGAGGAGATAGGCGTCGCCCCGGTTGAGAATGCGCGGCGGACGCAGGATGAAGACAACGGCATCGGCCTCTTTGATGCCTTCGCTGATGATGATGTCGTGCAGCGGGCTGCCGTCCAGTCCGGGCAAATCCACCAGACAAACGTTATGCGGCAATTCCAGAGTTTTCAACGCGCCCTGACTTTTGGCGGGCCGGATGTGATAAGCCACCGAACGCGCCAAGCCAATGCAGCGCCCCGGTCCGGCGTTGAGACTGCTATTTTCGTCGGTGAGGGACATCAGGTCTTCTACGTGGCGAGGATTGCTGAGTTTGTATTCGGTCAGTAAGGTTGTGGGATTGGCGGTAAGATACTGATTTACGATGTCCGCCAGGGAATCGCGCAGCCCCTCAAATTCCTGCTGGGTCTGTTCGCCCAGTTGGTCGCCGGGTTGCAGGTTTTGCAGTTCACGTACAAATTTTTTATCCAGGGAATCGGGCAGAGCGGCGGGGTCGTTATCAAAACGCGCCATAAATTCAGCAACCAGAGATAGAATATTTGCCTCGTCGCGGTAAGTGACGCGGGCAACTTCTTCTTCGCCCTGAGACGCATCGAGAAAGATTTCCAGAGCGGCGCCGGTAGCGGGCTTGCCCACATCTTTCACTACGACCAGTTTTCTACCCAACAGGGCGTTGATGAGCGTACTTTTGCCCACGCCCGTTGTGCCGATGATGGCAATTCGGTAGGGGCGTTTATAGTCCAGCGCTTTTTCGGCGCGCGCCAGAAACGCTTCGTAGCCCGTTTTGTCTTCCGGGTAAACATTAAGAAAGTCTTTTACGGAGCGCAATCGCTTCAGGAGTTGAGCGTATTGCGCCACTTGCGCCGCATCGGCGTCCGGCAGGTGACGGTGAATGTTGGTTTCCATATTTGAGGCGTTGCCGTTCTGTTTCATCGCCGATTTTGGCCGCGCTTTGCTTGGGATTTGAGTTATTGTTGTGACCACTGTTCCTCCAGGGGATTTACGATTTATGATTTACGATTTACGATTGGATAACGGACAACATCAATCGTAAATCCAAAATCGTAAATCGTAAATTGAGTTGGGTTGGGCGCCGGCGAGGTTTCTTGCCGAGGGGACGAATGCAGGGAGGGAAACGCCCCTTCCGCAAGATCGCCGGCGCCCAACAGGGTGTTACATTCTCTTTTACGCAGGTGAAGGGGGAAAGTTGCAAGTTGTTTTTTTACGCGCGCGGCCAACTTGTGATATAGTATCCTCACTACCGTATACCTTCTGGATTTTACAGCGGTTTTAGCGTCACAGACCATTGACCATTGACCATTGACCATTGACCATTGACCGTTGACCATTGACCGTTGACCGCCGAAAAATCAGCCTTTCGGCGGTCAACTGTCGGCGGTCAGCGGTCAAACGGGGGCGCAAACCTTGTCAAATTACAGGGGTATATGTTAGTGAGAACGCAATTGACAAGGGACAGCGTAAATGAATGTTGACTTATTGAACACCTTCAACACGGCAGCAATAGCGCTGCAACAAACAGCGCACTCTGAAAACGCTGTTTTTAGCACCTTTCAGGAACAAATAAGCGCATTGGGGATGCGCGGCGCTATTGGGACATTTGATGCAAGCGGCGAGCGTATCACCCTTCACGCTATTGCTATGCCCCGCCCTTTAAATCAGCTATTGTCCGGCCTGGAAAACCGCTTGGGTGTGCAAAGAGAGGGCTATTCCTTCGTCTGGAAAGAGGTGGATATCTACGCGCAAGTGATCCACAGCCGGCAGCCTGTCTACATTCCTGACAGCAATGCCAGCATCGCGCAAATAATTCCCCAGAAGGCGCAGCCACTTGCAAAAGGCATTATGGCGGCTCTGGACGGAACGCCTGTCATCTACGCGCCGCTCTTAATGGAGGGGGAGGCGCGAGGGGCGCTCAGCATCGCCGGGCCTGATTTGACTCCGGATGACCTCCCGACCTTGCAAGCCTTTGCCAATCATATTGCCATTGCTCTTGAGAACGCGCGTTTATTCTCGGCGCTGCAAGAGAGCGAAGAACGATATCATTTGCTGTTTGAGCAGAGTACGGTTCCTATGTACTACACCACTCTGGAGGGGCAAGTTCTGGATTGCAACGCTGCTTTTGCTAAGCTCTTGGGCTATGACTCGCGGGAAGAAATTCTGGATTGCCAGGCAACGGAGTTTTATTTCAAGAACGCCGACCGGAAATCATTCATTGCTCAACTAAAAGGGCACGGCATACTGAATAATCTGGAAACCCGTATGCGACGAAAGGATGGCGCGCCGGTTTGGATTCTGGAAGAAGTGAGGCTGATCGAGGAAAAAGGCGCGCCGGCTCGTATTCAGGGAACCGCAATTGACATCACCAAGCGGAAACAGGCGGAAGATGCGCTGAAAGAAAGCGAAGAACGCTTTCGGCGGCTGTTTGAGGATTCGGCAGACGCTATTTTGTTGCTGGAAAAAAATCGTTTTGTAGACTGCAATCAAGCCGCGCTGAAAATACTGGAATTAGATTCCAAAGAGCAACTACGCAATACCCATCCTGCCGATGTCTCCCCGAAACGACAAGCCGACGGGCAACTGTCCACAAAAAAGGCGGAAGAAATGATTACCCTCGCCTGGGAAGAAAACAGGTATCGCTTTGAATGGATACATCGTCGCGCTAACGGCGAAAATTTCCCGGTAGAAGTACTCCTTACGCCAATGGTACATCAAGGCAAAAAGATGCTGCACACCGTTTGGAGAGACATTACCGAGCGCAAAAAACTGGAAGAACAACTGCGCCAATCGCAAAAAATGGAAGCGCTGGGACAATTGGCCGGCGGCGTGGCGCATGATTTCAACAATATGTTGACGGTTATTCAGGGATACAGCGGCTTATTGCTGAAAAACCTGGATAAAAATTCACCGGCTCATAAAGATATCTCGCAAATTCAGGGGGCGGCAGAACAAGCTGCTATGCTGACCGGTCAACTACTGGCTTTTAGCCGCAGACAGATTATGCGCCCTGCCCTTATAAATATCAATGAGCAGATAGCGGCCATGAAAATAATGTTAAGCCGAGTAATCAGAGAAGACATTACGCTGCTCACCGTACTGAATAAAAACCTTCCGCCTATCAAAGCCGATCAGGGTCAGATCAAACAAGTGATTATGAACTTGTGCGTTAACGCCAGGGATGCAATGCCTGAAGGCGGGAAACTGGTCATCAAAACAAAAAAGGTATTTGTTGGCCAAGGGGAACTTGCCGGCCTGAAAGCCGGGATTTATGTTCTCATTTCGGTTAGCGACACCGGAGGGGGAATGGACAAACAAACACAATCACGCATTTTTGAACCATTCTTCACCACCAAAGAGCAGGGGGAAGGAACCGGACTGGGATTGGCTACTGTCTATGGTATTGTAGAACAAAGCGGGGGACACCTTTTTGTAAAAAGTCAGCCAGGGCAGGGATCAACATTCAACGTCTATCTGCCTGCCGCTCAAGCCTTCGATCCACTGCTGGACACAGGTCAGTCACTACCCGCTCAACCGGAAGGCACAGAAACTATTTTGCTTGTGGAAGATGAAGATATTGTTCGAAGATTAATAGCTAGAATACTACACGAAGCAGGTTATACCGTACTGGAAGCAGCAAATGGCAAAGAAGCGTTGTTGTTAATTCAAACCCAAAATGCGCCCATCCACCTCCTGCTAACCGATGTGGTCATGCCAAAGATGAATGGGCGCGAATTGGCAAAAAAATTCCGCCTGCTTTACCCTCTAGCCGGGATTATTTATATATCCGGTTACGTAGACAATGAAAACATCCACGCAGAAATAGAGCAAGGTTACGCTTTTCTCCAAAAGCCCGTTTCTCACACTGCCATACTGCGCAAAATACGCGAAGTATTGGATGCGCCTAAAGGTCAGGTAAAAAGCGCCCGATGAATTTCAGCCGTAACCGCTTGCGGATCCGCCGATTGCCACACCCGTCGCCCAATAGCTACACCGGCAGCCCCGGCGGCTGCAATATCTTCAACCAACGAGGCTGTAGACTCCCCTTCTTTTTTAGGCCCGCCGGCAACAATAATCGGCACGGGATTGGCCGACACAATCTCTGTAAAACTTTTTACATCGCCGCTGTAATTGGTTTTTATGACATCCGCGCCAATTTCCATCCCAATGCGGGCGGCGTGAGCAATGGCCTCCGGCTCATAGAACCTGTCGCCGGGCGGCATCATTTCAGCCACAACGGGCATATCGTAAGTCTGACTGGCGTCAACCAACTTTGCCAACCAGCGATAGATTTCCACATCTCCGGCGCGGCCAAAAAAGACCGAAACCGCAATGGCGTCGGCGTCCATGCGCAGCGCTGTTTCCAGCGAGGAGATGGGCGTTTCCTGCGCGCCGTCCTGACTCAGTCCGGCGGTAAGGCTGACCCGCAACACTATTCCCACCGAAGGCGGAACAATTGGCGCAACCGCCTTGTAAAAGCCGGGAGAAATTAGCAGCGCATTCGCTCCCCCTTCAAGAACCGCCTTGACAATGGTCTGCGGACGGTCAATTCCCTTTACCGGCCCCAACCACCCGCCGTGGTCCAATGGCGATAGCAAACAGCGTTTTTGTTCGCCTACAAAAAGGCGATTGAGTCTTCTTAGTCTTCCAATCATAGGTAATACTCCCGTTTCAAAAGTTCAATTTACGATTTACGATTTACGATTTACGATTAATTTGGATGCGCCGCCTTAATCGTCAATCGTAAATTGGTTGGATGCAACCAGTTTTGCAAGAGCGATAATTTTGTTATAGAAACACCTTAAGCGGCTAAGACAATCTCTCTGCCGCAAAATCGGCCAGCAGACGGTAGCGATGATAGCCTTTGGCGTAAATAGTGGCTAATTCCAGGCGCGGTTCCAGGCGCAGCGGCCTGTCAAAGGTGCGGCGCAACGCGGCGTCAAAGGAATCATTCACATTCAGCGCGGTGATGCAGTAGGCGTACAAAGGGCGGGTAACGCTTTCTTGCCCGCCAAAAATCAGCAGGGGACGCTGGCGCACATCGGCTATAAGTTGCGCCCAAAAAACGCTGCCGGCTGCGCCGCCGGAAAGCGCAATCTCTTGAACCGAAGCGCCTAAATCCTGACTAATTTCTATCAAATGGCGCAAGCTGTAGGCCACGCCTTCCATCACTGCCCGCAATATGTGCGCGCGATTGTGTCTGAAACTCAATCCGTAAAAGCCGCCGCGCAGCGCGTCGTTCCAGTAGGGGCTGCGCTCTCCATTGAGAAAGGGGAGAAAAAACAAGCCCTCCGCGCCGGGCGCAACGCTGCTTGCCGCCGCCGTTGCTTCTTCCGGCGACAGCGGCGCTTTGTCATCATAAAACGCTCGGCGCGCCCAATCCAATGACGCGCCGCTGCTGGATAACACCCCGTTCAGTAAGCGATAGGGCAAAAAGGGATAGACGTACATCCGTCGCTGTGGATCGTCAACGGCAAGAGAAGCCGGGATCAGGCTGGAAATCATCCCGGAACTCCCCAGCGATGCGCTGAAGCGCCCAACTTTCGGCGGCGAGGCTCCCATCAAGGCAATAACGTCGCCGGCGCCGACAATTACCTTTGCCTGCGGCGCCAAGCCCAATTCAGCCGCCACCGATGGTTTCAGCGCGCCGGCGTCGTCGCCAGCCTGGCGCAGCGCAGGCAGAACAGCGGCGGAAAGACCGGTCAGTTCCAGGCGCTCAATATCCCAGTTGCGCGTGTTCCAATTTAGCAAACCGGCTCCGGCGGCGTCAGTGACATCGGTAAGGAGTTGGCCGGTCAGCCGGTAACGCAGATAATCTTTAGGCCACAACAGCGCGTGGGTTTGCGCCAACACTTCGGGGCGATGCCGCGCCAACCAGAGCAATTTGGGCAAGGTATAAGTGGAATTGAACTGGTCGGGCGGCAAATTCAGGCGCGCCTGCAATTCAACGCTTTCCGCCGCTGCCCGCCTGTCTAACCACAAAATAGTGGGTTGCAACACGCGCCCGGCTTTGTCCAGCAAAACGGCGGTGTGCATCTGCCCGGTCAGTCCAATGGCCTGCGCGCGTTGCAAATCAAAACCGGCGACTTGAAGTTCGGCCAGGGCAGCGGTCAGCGCGTCCCACCAATCGGTGGGCCTGGCTTCTGCCCAACCCGGCTGAGGCGTTTGATAGCGGTAAGGCTGCGCAGACAAAGCCAGTACGCTGCCATCGGCGCTGTATAAAACCGCCTTCAACGCCGATGTACCAATGTCAACAGTCAGGATTGTCAGATGTTTCAAGCGTTACGCTGCTCCCCGTTGACCTCGATCATAATCTTCAGCCCTTCGGCGTTCCTGACCATTTCAAAGCCGCGTTCCAGTTCTTCCAGCGGCAAAATATGGCTTACCAGCGAGGCGGTATCAATCAGGCCGTCCTGAATCAAGCCCAGGGCGCGGTGCATATTTTCCGGCGTGCTGTCGGCGGAGCCAGTGAGGATATATTCGTTGTAGTGGATCAGGTTGGGGTCAATGCGAAGTTCGTCTTTGGGGTAGATACCGGCAAAGATGTTCAGGCGTCCGCCGGGAGCCAACAGCGGCAGGGTTTGCTCCACCAATCGCGCCGAACCAACAGCAATGACGGCGGCGTCCGCGCCCCAGCCATCGGTGACTTCTTTGACAAACTCGGCCAGATTGGTCTCTTTGGGGTTGACTGTCCAGTCTGCGCCCAATTCTCTGGCCTTTTCCAGTCGCGCCGGAATCAGGTCAACGCCAATGACTTTGGCTCCAAATCGGCGGGCAACCTGCATGTGCATCAAGCCGATGGGACCGAGTCCGAGCACAATTTCCACATCGTCAGGGTAAAGGCGCAGCATATCCTGTCCGCGCAACACGCAAGAAAGGGGTTCCATAAAAGCAACGGCTTTCATATCCGCGCCCGGCTTCACCGGATGCACCGACTTTTCCGGGATAAGGGTGTAGTCGGCGTAAGCGCCGCCGTACTGCAAATAGGTGGGATTAAGGCAGCGATTGCCCTTGTTCCGGCGGCAGGCTTTGCAGACGCCGCACTTGATAATGCAATCGGCGGTGACGGGCTGGCCTACCTGAAAATGTTTGACGTTTTTGCCCACTGCCGCCACGTAGCCGGAGCTTTCGTGTCCCAAAACGCGAGGAAAGGCCACCGATGATTTACCGGAAAAGGCGCGTACATCCCAGGGGCAAATGCCGGTATAAGCAATTTTGATCAGCACGTCGTTGTCGCCAACATCAAAAATGGGCCGCTGGCGTAATTCTACTTCGCCCGGTTTTTCGCACCACATGTGGCGCATCAATTGAGTAGTCATAGAAAATCCTTTTCTAATGGTGAATGGTAAATGATGAATGGTAAACGGTCATTCACCATTCACCATTTACAATTTACCATTCATTTATCCTTTGTCTGCGCCCATTGTCAGGCCCTTCACAAAGTAACGGTTCAAGAAAAGCGAAATAAACACCGCCGGAATGATGGCAAAGATAGACATAACCGCCATAATTCCCCAACTGATCTCTACTGCGCTGAAGGAAGATAAAATTCCCAGAGGCATTGTTTTGGTTTTTGGCGAAGTGAGCATCAGCGCAAAGAGAAAGTCGTTCCAGGAAAAAATGATGCAGTACAGCGCCGAAGCCATAATGCCCGGCAGCGAAAGCGGCAATGCCACCTTGTAAAATGCCTGAAAATGCGAGGCCCCATCTACCAGCGCCGCCTCTTCCATTGCTTCCGGCACATCCAGAAAATAACTGCGCATCATCCAGACCACAAACGAGGCGTCAAAGACAGTATCCAGAATAATGACGGCAGCGTAAGTTCCCAGCAAGCGCAGATCACGCATCAGCAGGTAGAAGGGGATGAGCATAGCAATGGGGGGAATCATCAACAGGAGCAGGAAAAAATAGGAAGATAGGTTGAGGAAAGACGATTTTGTTCGCGCAATGGCGTAACCGGCGGGAACGCCCAGCAGTAGCGACAAAATGGTTACGCCGGTGGTGATGATGATGCTGTTGGTCAAGAAGCGTACAATTTTAGTGTTCTGCCATACTTCCTGAAAATTTTTGAACGTGAAATCAAAGAATATCCACTGTGGCGGAATGGCAAAAGCATCGCGCCCAAATTTAAAAGCAGTCGTGAGCAGCCAAAAGAGGGGCATCATAAAAAAGATAATGACGGCTACAACGGCTATATTTCTTAAGATGGTTTCCAGTTTAGATGGTTTCATAATAAAGGATAAAGGTATCCTCTCTAAAAAGCAGGGCAGAAGTCGAATTTTTTTAAGAAGTTGCTCCAACTTTCACCTGAGTTGCGTAAAAGTTCGACTTCTTTCCCCCGAGATTTGAAGAGGATACGGATAAAGGATGAAGGCAGAAGGCGGAAGGATGAAAATTCGGTAGTGGTAAAAAAGTAAGTGATGGAGTCCAAAACTACAGTTTTGAATTCCGCAATCATCACTTACAACTTAACCATTACCGAAAATTCATTCCCAAACAAAGTTTAGGGATGAATTTTTCGCCCATTCGCCCATTCGCCCATTCGCCCATTCGCCCATTCGCCCATTCGCAAATTCGCCCATTCGCAAATTCGCCTAAATTTGTTGTCGTTCCAAAACGATGATATAGAGAACGGACAGGACGGCCACAATGACCAGCAAGATGTTCGCCAGGGCGGCGGCGTAGCCCATATTGAAAAAGGTCATACCAACGGTGAAGATATGATAATTAAGAACGGTGGTGGCGCTGCCCGGCCCGCCGGAGGTGGTGGCGTAGATGATGTCAAACACTTTGAAAGACTGCACGGTGCGCATCAACAGGCCAATGAGCAAGGCCGGTTTGAGCATAGGCAGGGTGATGTACCAGAAGCTTTGCCAGCGCGAAGCGCCGTCTACCCGCGCCGCGTCAAAAGGTTCAAGGGGCAGACTTTTGAGACCGGCTAAAAAGATAACCATGAGCAGGGGCGTCCACTGCCAAATATCAATCAGCATAACGGCGGGCATAGCAACGGAAATTTCACCCAGAGGCCCGTGTCCAACATCAACGCCCAGTTGTTTGAGATAGTAGGAAATTACGCCAAAATCAGCATTGTAAAGCGATTTCCAGATCAAGCCCACTACCAGCGGGGTAATAGCCATAGGCATCAATAGAAAAGAGCGAACAATCCGCATCGTTCGCGTTTCGGCGGCAAGGAGCAAGGCCAGCGCCAAGCCAAACAGCATTTCGATAATTACGGTTCCGGCCACAAAAACGAGCGTGTTAGAGATAGCCGTGATTACCTGCGGGTCTTTGAAGGCGGTTATGTAGTTTGCCAAGCCTACAAAAGTTTTGGTCTGATCCGGATCGGTCAAACGATATTTGAAGAAACTGATGAAAAAGGAAAAGGCCAGAGGGTAAATAGCAATAACAAAGACAAATATTAACAGAGGAAGTAATAAGAGAAGATAGTTTGCTTCTTTTCCTTTGAAACGGCGGGAAATGGACATAAGAAACCTTATGCGGCAGGCGACGCAGAGCGTCTGGGTATGCGCTACCACGCTGGAGCGTGGTAACGAGGGAAACCCTCCCCCCCCTCGACTTCGCTCAGGGTAGGCGCTGCCAGGGAGAGGGAACTGACCGCCGACGACAGACCGAAGACGGTGGTCAACGGTCGGCGGTCGGCGGTCAGGGGGTACGAAATACGTTTCTACTGCATTGCTGCTTCAACTTGAGCCTGGGCCTGATCCAGCGCATCTTGCGCGGACATTTCGCCAACAAGGTAGCCGTTGACGGCGGTTCCCAGAGCGTCTTGAATCATGCTGTACTGAGGAATACGCGGGCGATAGTCGCCATCGCCCTTCTCAAAGGATTCCAGCAAGATGGGGAACCAGGGGTACTCTTTGTTCAGTTCCGGGTCTTCCAGCGTGCTGCGGCGAATGGGCGCGCCATCGTGACGGATCCATTCTTTCTGAATTTCAGGGGTAGACAGCCACTTGATGAATTCCCAGGCGGCTTCCGAATTTTCAGAATCGGCGTTGATGCCAATTCCCCAGCCGCCAAAGCCGTATTTGGGGTCCATACCTTCGGTCACAGGCGCTTTGGCTACATCTACGTTACCAACTACAGAAGAAATATCAGAGTCTTCATAGCCTGCGCGAGCAATACTCCAGCCTTCCATCATAGCAACATTGCCGGTGCGGAAAGCGGTTTCGCGCTGGTCCCACCAGTAATCGGTGGCGCCGGGAGGGGCATACTTGAACAATTCGCCAAAGAATTCCAGAATTTCTACGTTTTCAGCAGAGTTGAGGGCGGGCTTGCCATCGGCGTCCAGAATAGCGCCGCCGTGTTGCTGCACCCAGGCCATGTAGTCTTGCGCCACTGCCGGGCCTTTGGCTCCCAACAGGGCAACGCCGTAGAAGTCATTGTCGGCGTCGGTGAGTTGTTGAGCGAGCGCCAGTAATTCCTGCTGAGTCTTGGGCGGTTCCACGCCAGCTTCGGCCAGCACGTCTTTGCGATAGTTGAGGACGTTGGCGTATCCGGCCAAAGGATAGGCCCAGTGCTTGCCTTCCCACTCGCCCAGAGTCCAGGCAACGGGCATAATATCGTCCAGTTGAAGTTCAGCCTCGTCCCGCGCCATAAAATCGTCCAGAGGCAGCGTATATCTGTTGGCGGCGTATTCGCCGGACCAAACAATGTCCATCGTCATCAGGTCGTAGTTGGCGGTGTGGCCTACAAAATCGGCGGTGAGTTTTTGATACAGGTCAACATAGCCCAACTCATCCAGAACAATTGTGATGCCGGTTTCTTCCTCGAACTTGGGAATGAGGTAGCGGAAACCGGTGAGGAACTGGTCGGTCATTGTTGCCAGAGTTAATTCTGTCCCGGCAAAGGGTTGTTCGGCGGTGGGAGTTTTCGCCTGAGCAGCTTCTATCAAGACGCCGGCAGCTTCGGCGCTGGGGATGCACAGTTTCCAGCCTGGCTCAATAATGTTGACATCCTGAATGGCAGCGTAGCTGTCATCGCTGGCAGCTTTAGCGTTAGTGGCGTCGGCGATGGCCTGGTAGGCCAAAATATCGCCATAAAATTTATCGGCCAGCTTCGACAGCCAATCATTGGCTTGCACAACAACTTCCGACTCACAGACCACCTCGTCCTGCGCCAGAGCCTGAGAAGAGATCAGACTTAGCAAAAACACCAAAATCATTAGCGCGCTTGCAATTTTTTTTACTTTCTCCATTAGGTTAACAGCCTCCTTGGTAATATTCATTAAGGTTTTACATCATTTGCTTGTAGTGCTACATTCAACGCTGTTTTTCTTATGGCTTCTCTCACCTCCTTTGCTTCATCAGATTTTTACTGCCTGTCTGTTTGGACTGAATATTTATAGCGATCGCCCCGGTTAAATATCTGATGATATTCAATTGGAATATTCTGACCCGTATAAACGACGCCTTCAACCAGCAATAGGGGAAACCCCTGGTTAACCTGAAGCAGTTTCGCCTGATCTTCACCGGCGGCAATAGCTTGCAGGGTTTCTTCAGATCTCAATAGCGTAATCCCTTTCTTCTCCAGAATTGACCAGAGCGAGACTTCTTGCGTTAATTCGGTTGGGGTCAAGGAGAGATCAGGAGGCAGGTTGAGGTATGCCATTGATATACCGATAGGTTCATCGTCAACTAACCTCAGCCTTTCTACAATCCAGATCCAGGCGTTTTTTTCAGTCTTCAGAATAGAAGCGATATGCTCAACTGCCTGCTCGTGGCGCAGCGACAACAATTTTGATCCCGGCAAATGCCCTTCGTCTACGGTGGCTGTAGAGAAACTCTTCATTTGAGTCATCGGGCGCTGCAACTTGGGGCGCGCCACAAAGGTGCCCTTCCCTTGCTGAGTAGTCAAATAGCCTTCTCTGACCAACTCATCAATGGCGCGACGAACCGTAATGCGACTCACCTGAAATCGCTCCCCTATTTCACGTTCAGAGGGAATCAGATTGCCTTCCTGAAGTTGATCCACTTGAACCAGTTGTAGCAACACATCCTTGAGCTGTGAATAGAGCGGCATTGGCGAATCTCTATCAACGCTTGCCCATATCGTACCAGTTGAGAAAACCATATTTTCAGTCTGCCGAAACACTAATTGCTTGCGTAGCGCAACGCCAATAATTATAATGTTATAACAAGTTTATCATAACACACAATAGCTGTTGTGTCAATGCCAATTATCCAAATATATTGCCTGAAAATGACATTCGGTGTAGTATGAGTGGCAAGCATTTTTAAGGAGAAGTCTTTTGCACCAGTGTATAAATTGCGGCGCAACGCTCAAGGCGGGTCAAAATCGCTGCGATGTCTGCGGCGCGGAAACGCCCTATCATAAAACGCAGCGCGTCTGTATGAACTGCGGCGCGCCCGCCGCCCAAAACGTAAAAATCTGTATGATGTGCGAGCAGCCTATTGACGCGCTGCCCCGCCGAGCAAGCAGCTTTAGCGCATCCTGGCTTGGTATTCTCATTGGGCTGGCGGTGGTGGGTGGCATTGTCTACGGGTTCCTGCAACTTGAAGCGCCACAAGCGCTTGGCAGCGCATCATCATCGCCGCCGGCTACCGCCACTCCCTTCTTTATTCCACCCACCGATACGCCTACGCCCACCGTCACCCCCACGCTGCCGCCAACGCCAACGCTATCGCCAACGCCAACGCCCACCCCCAAGCCACTCATTCACAGCATAAAAACAGGCGAAACGCTCAATTTCATCGCCCGGAAGTATAACGTTTCGCTGGAAGATATTGAACAAGCCAACAACATTACTCAGGATACCATTCTGCAAGTGGGGCAAGAGTTGGTCATCCCCTTTGCCACCGATATTGACACAAACGGTGAAAACAGCCGAGAGCATCCCATCATTCTCTACACCGTCAAGAGTGGCGACACCTTAAGCGGCATCGCTTTTGAATACGATACCAGCGTATCGGCTATCGAGGTTGCCAACCCCGGCCTTGATCTGGATATACTATCGGTGGGGCAGGAAGTTCTTGTTCCGCTGCGCCCGCCTACCTTCACCCCTACGCCTACCATTACTCCCACGCCTACCTTCACGCCGCGCCCTCCCTTTCTGACGCCGGTTTTGCTGCACCCGCAGGACGACGCGCTAATAGAAGGAGATACCTCAAGCGTTCTGCTGAACTGGACAAGCAGCGGAACTCTGGACGAAGATACTTATTACGTTATCTACCTCAGCGATAACGCCGGGCGCTTCAAAACCTTTCCCACCCGCGCCACCAGCTATCGCCTGCCGCCGGAGCTTCGCCCTTCTCAATTGAGTACCTGTTCCTGGTACGTGGTAGTGATGAAGAAGATTGGCATTGATGCAGAGGATATTTTCTACGGCAAAGCGCTCAGCAATCCCAGCCAAACGCGAACATTTCGCTGGCGATAAGTTTTACATCCCATAGTTACAAATTCCTAGTGAATATCCAGCAGTATGTGATATGATATAAGTAGCTTGATTTACGATCTCACTACCGTATACCCTCTGGATTTGACAGCAGTTTCAGCTCCCGGGACCGCCGACCATTGACCGTTGACCGCCGAAATTCATCAAAATCGCGCTTTTACGACGGTCAGCGGTCTGCCGTCGGCGGTCATATCGGGTGCAAATGGATTTCTGAAGAAAACAATTCTGTCAAATTTAAAGGGTATACGGTAGTGAGAATAGAAACCAGGTTTTTTAAAAAACTGGTTTCCGACTTACAATATCGGGGGTGAAAGCCTCGAAAATGATGGACGTCAAAACAATTATACCCCAAATCAGGAGAAAACATTATGGAAGAATGGAATCAGGAAAGAGCCGAAAGGCGCGATCTGGAAACAATGCGACGCATTGCTCACGACGCTCTGGAATTCAAGGACGACGCCGGAGCCTTTGACCGCTATGCCATCGAACATAGCCTCACCGTGAATGAGATTGTCTATTACCTGAACGCTTATGAATACGGCAAAGAGGAAGGTCTACAAGCCATCCGCACGCCCGACATCATCCCTCCAGATACAGTCAGACAGGCCATCAAAACAATAGGCAAAATGCTGGATAGTCATTTTGAAGGTCGCCTGCCCTACCGGCTAACAGATGAGGGGACGGCGATTGGCCTGCACGAAATTCGGCAGCGATGGCAAAGCGGCGAGAGTTTTTTGTTCCCGGTGGCTCAATTTCGTTTAACCGTCGCCAGCAATCACTGGCATCTGTATTGGATACGCAAATTCGATGCCTGGTGGCCCTATTCTCCGCCGGAAAGAGGACGCAAGTATACACTCAAGGCCAGGGCGCAACAGATATTAGAAGATGAACACGGTTGCTTTTGGGGATAAATGCCAGGGAAATGATGGCTCGATGGAGTACAATGAGAATGAAATTTTGAGCCAAAATGTGGTATAATTCAAGTAAGCAGTAAGTCACTCGCTCCCAAACTGATCCTTCGGCTTCGCTCAGGACAAGGTTTGGAAACGAGAATAATTTTTCACTTTCCATTTTTCATTCTTCACTGTTTTTCAGGAGGCCCCAAATGATTAACAGAATACTGCTTCCACTGGATGGCTCGGAATTTGCGGAAAAAGTTTTGCCCTTTGCGCTGGAATTGGGGGCGAAATTAAACGCCGAAATCAAGTTGCTGTGGGTGCTGCATCCGCTGATAGTAATGTCGGATTACAGCGATACTTCTTACCGGGAACTGGTGGCGCAAGAAGAAATTGAGGCGAAAAAATACCTTGGAGCGCAGTGCGAGGACCTGGAAAAAGCGGGACTAACGGTGAACATCACCCTGCTGGAAGGGCGCGTTGCCGATGCCATTGTAGACATGGCCTGTCAGGAAGATGTAGACCTGATTATGATGAGTACGCACGGTCGCTCTGGCCCCAAACGATGGATACACGGCAGCGTAGCTACTAAAGTATTACAGCAAGCGCCCTGTCCGGTTTTTTTGGTAGGCAAACAAAGCGATGAGTGTCAGGAAGCGTAGCCCCTCTTTCAAAGGAATCAACCAGCATTGAGCTACCAACACCCCTGTTCAAAAATAACCCCTTCCGCCGGGCTAACGCTGCCGGACTTGTTGCAGCGTAGTGTTGCTATAAAACCATGCGTATCGAGCAGTTTGCTGATTGGCGTGGGATTTTACGCATTGCTGCTTGGCGCAGCATATTTTGATGGCGTCCTGAAGGAACTTTACCATGGGCCAGGCTGGCATAGTCTGATCTACCCCCTGATGACCGCCTATCTTCTCCTGCTTCCGCCCCTTATTCGCCGGCAACTTTGTAAGGCCGTGGAAGAATTTCAGCCGTTACTTCCCGTTCCGGAACGCGGCGAGCAGTTGTTCACTCAATCACTGGCTCTGCGCCGTCAGTATGAATGGCTAAGTTTTTTAATGGGAATGACAGTTGGCATCTTTCTCCTGCGCCCGTGGGATTTCACTACGCCTCTGGTGGCTGTGTACGCTTTTTTGATTGGCGGGTTGAATTTTGGCTTGCTGGGATGGTTTGTTTACAGTGGATTGAATGCCACTCGATTTCTCACGGCGCTACACAGCCGTATCAGGGGATCGGATGTTCAGACTCGCGCCCTTTTTACGCTTTCGCGATGGAGCCTGACCATCGGTCTGGCTCTGGTGGGCGGCATCATTCTGGGAATTCTCTCCATTTCCGTACAAGAGAGATTCCTTAGCGTAGACCTTTTTACTTACGGCGGCTTGGTGGCAGTGGCGGCCTTTTTCTTTTTACAAGGGGCCAGTTCCACATCATCGCTAATCACGCAATTTCGTATCTTAAAAGCGGTAATCCTTTTGTTTATTGTGGCATTGCTGGGCACGGCAGGGTACTACTATCTGGAAGGGTGGGCGCTGTTGGATGGATTTTATATGACCATCATCACCATGACCACCATCGGCTTTGGCGAAGTGGCTCCGCTTAGTAAAGCCGGTCGGTTATTTACTATTTTCTTATCCCTGACATCGGTGGGCATTGCCGGATATTCTGTTTCGGCGGTGGCGGCCTTTATTGTTGAAGGTGATTTTCAAAAAATTATTCGTGGACGAAAAATGAGAAAAGAAATTGACAAACTGCGCGATCACATCATCCTGTGCGGAACAGGGCGAGTTGGCTTGCAAACAGCCATAGAATTTCACAAAACCAACACTCCCTTTGTGGTGGTTGACCAGGATCAGGCGGCTATTGAAGAGATTTTACGCCTGGGGGAAATTCCCTACCTTGTGGGCGACGCCACCAAAGACGAAACGCTGCTCCTGGCCGGAATAGAACGCGCCAAAGGGGTAATAGTAGCGTTGTGCGACGACAAAGACAACGCCTTTGTTACGCTTAGCGCCCGCTCGCTCAACGCCAATTTACGCATTGTGGCCCGGCTGACCAACGAAGAGAATGCCGCCAAACTGCGCAAAGTAGGCGCCGATAATGTTGTCTCTACCAACGTTTTGGGGGGACTGCGACTGGCTTCGCTGATGATCCGCCCTTCGGTGGTGACGTTTTTAGACGAAATGTTACGCGTTACCGGGCAAACCTTGCGTATGGAAGAGGTGCTTTTACAAGAAGGCGATGGCTTGGTGGGAAGCTCGCTCATTGAAGCCGATATTGGGCGCAAGACCGGATTGTTGGTAGTTGCCATCAAAGGCCAGCGCGACAGCTACTATTTCAACCCCAGAGGCGCTACTAGCCTAAGCAGCGGCGACACCTTGATTGTTTTAGGCACAAGCGAACAAGTAGCCGCCTTGCGACAGATGGAGATGAAAAATAAAGGATGAAGGCGGAAGAGCCTGCCCTGAGCTTGCCGAAGGGATGAAGGATGAAATTTGCACCCTTCGCCATTCTCTTATTCGCTATTCGCCATTACCCTTCCGCCTTTATTTCCACCCCCGACAAATTTTCCAGCGCTTTGACCAGGGCGTGATTGCCTTCACTGCCCAGACCGCGCTGTTGCAGGGTGCGGTAGAGGTTGAAGACGGCAGCCGTTCCCAGCAGGGGAACGCCCAGTTCATCGGCGGCTTTCAGCGCCAGACGCACATCTTTCTGTTGCAGATCAATGCTAAAACCGGGACGCCAGTCTCTATTGATCACCTGCGGGCCGCGATTACTGAGCATCCAGCTTCCGGCGGCGCCCTGCGATACTGCATCGAGCGTTTTTTGCAAGTCCAACCCGCCCGCCTGAGCAAAGAGCAGGGCTTCGCTTATTGCCAGCATTGTCCCCACTACCAAAATTTGATTCACCAACTTCACCGTTTGCCCCGCGCCCGTCCCGCCAACGTGGGTGATGGTTTTTCCCATCGCCCGAAAAGCGGGCATAGCGCGTTCTACCTGCGCCGCATCGCCGCCGACCATGATGCTCAAGGTTCCTTTGGCCGCGCCTTCGCTGCCGCCGCTGATGGGCGCGTCAAGCATTGCCACGCCGGTTTGGGCCAATTGGTCGGCAATTTTCTGGGTGACTTGCGGGCTGATGGTACTCATATCGATCACCAGAGATCCGGCCTTTGCGCCGTGAATGACGCCGTTTTCGCCCAAAATTACCGCCTCCACATCCGGCGTATCGCTGACGCAGATGATGATGATGTCGCTTTTGGCCGCCACATCCGCCGGACTCTCGCCCGCGCTGGCTCCCGCCGCTGCCAACGCTTCCATTTGGCTGGCTGTGCGATTCCACACGCAAACTTCAAGTCCCGCTTTCAGCAAATTGGCGCTCATTCCGCGCCCCATAATGCCCAATCCAATAAAGCCAATTTTTTCTTGCATAAGTTGTTTCTCCCTTGAAAATAGCTTGTAGAGGAGTGTCAAACTATAGTTTGACACTCCGTATTTTCATCCGCTGTGGTGCGCCGCAGGCTCATAATAACTCCTCTTGCAAATGGGTTTGTAGTCAGGTACGCAACGCAGTGAAGTACCATAAAACGCCACTCCACTACGTTACGTGGCTAACTACGAGCTAATTACACCCTGCGTACCGTCCCGGCGTCGCCGTCTACTAACAGGATCATTCCCGTCTTGAATTGTTGAACGGGAACGCTGTCTACGCAGGGAATTTCGGAAATGATACAACCAACGGCGGTAATGGGTTCACATTCGGCGTTGATAATGGCTGCTGGCGCCGCGCCGCCCAGTTTCAGGCGGTACAGCGTGTACGATCCTACCGTTGACCCCTTGCCGCTGGGAAAGACCAGCGCTTTTCCGGCAATAGATTGCCCTTCCAGTTCGTGGTCTTTTTCTAGCACCACGCCGCTTTCCGGGTCTACCCCGCCAAAAAAAGAGATGCCCATCGATGTGACCAGCGCTTCGGCTTGCGCCTGTCCCCCGTAAATTTTGCGTCCCTGATAAACCTGAGCGCCGAGCGCTGACCGCCGAGCGCCAATCCCTGACGATACCGTCGTTTCTTTTACAATCATTTTGAATTTTTCACTTTGCATTTTGCATTACCTTGTCGCCTCTGCAACCACATCGTCAAAAGGTTTTAGCGCGGTTTTGAAGTTGTTTTTGGCAAAAGCGTAGTAACAAGCTTTTGCGCTGTCTGTTACCATTGTGTCAAAGCGGCCTTTGATGGGCGCAACCACGCAGCAAGTATCGGCGGCAATTTTTGCGCCGCTGGCTTCAATGGTGGCCGTGTAGCCCATCATATCCGCAATTTGCTTCACCGGGCGGGCGGTGGTAATCCAAAATTCTTTGGTCACCTTCTTGCCCTCCAGCAGTTCGGCAATGCGGGCTACTTCCTTGATGCTTAAGTGCGGGCAGCCCAGACTTACAAAGTCGGCGGCTTCGGACGCTTCCATATTCATCGAGGCGATAGCCGCGTTGATTTCTGCCTGAGTCACCACGATGGTCTCTGTTGGCGGCGAAAATTGCGCCGCTTCCGGCGTAATGCCCTCCATGTGGAACAGGGCCACGCCGCCATAGGTGGCAATGCTGGCGCAAAAGGATTTTAGATTTTCCACCGATGCTTCCGGCACGCCGTGAATGTAGGGCGCAATTTTCTTGCCCCCCGCTTCCAGCTTTTGCCCGATGGCTTTGCCCAGCGCGCCAAAGACGTTGTTTTCCGGCAGCTTTCCCTGCACTTTAATGGTCACGGCGGGACGACGATTTTCAGTCAGGTGAAAGCCGTAAGCGGGCGTAACGCCGGTCAGCGATGCGGCCAATGCGCTGGGGCCGCCCTCTCTATTAGTGCGCGCCCCAATCACCGAATTGGCGTAGCAGACCGCGCTGCTTTCCGCCCAGGCAATATGCTCACCGTAGTGGGGCGTGTTGCCAATGAGGTAAGGCGTGCAGGTGGCGGTAGCAATAACCTTCATTTGGGCAAAGGCATCCAGTACGCGCTGCTGGTTTTTGGCAAATTCCGGGCTAATGCCCAACGCCTGCCAGTTTTCAATATCCATTCCCGCCGGATTTAGCGTGGTCAGCACGCGCGCTCTGCCGCCGCCTTCTGCCATTTGCTGCAAAAAATGCAGCCCGGCCTCGCCCAAATTGTCGTAGCTCACCCCGGCAATCTGCACCGACGTTGCCGGAACCATTCTCTCCGCGCCGTAGATGCGTCCCAGGGTTGTTAAAATTTCCATTGCTTTCTGCGTCGCCGGACCTTCCCGTCCGTTGAGCATATCCTGTTCTTTTTGATTTAGTTTCATAGGTTACTCCTTGTAAGTCTCTCCCCATTACCCGGTGTGCCGGCGTGAATTCATCCAGCGCCAAAACCAGGCGCTTTGACCGAGTAGTGCGTAACCATTCACTCCCTACCCCCCTCGTGAGGGGGGAGGGCTTTAAACTTCCCCCCGTGAACGGGGGGATTGAGGGGGGTGGGGAATGAACGATTACGTACGGATTTGTCTGATGCTCCCTCAAAATGGTAATAAAACCGCCCGACTTCGAGAGGACGAGCCATCGTCTCAACAAACCGTCGTGAAGTTTCGAATGCTTCCCTGGATAGCATTGTAGCAGTCATCTTATTCTTCTCCCGCATAGCCGGTTTCGCTGTACAATCTGACATCATTATAGTAGCTTACAAAATCTTGGACAATTCGGCGGGTCATTTGAACCAATAGTAAATGCACCCCCGTGTGCGCTCCAAGTTGAAATTAGCGCGGTATTTGTTATAATGGAGTCAAAGAATGTTCGGAAGGAAATATGAGACAGAATCGCAAAACTCAAGATGGCAGAACTCAAAAAGGTAAAAGAATGCCTCAATATTTGACGCCAATAGCGCGCGATAAAGTGGTAGAGAGTATGAGAGACGGCGTCATTGTGCTGGATACGCAATCGCGCATTGTGGATATGAATCCTGCCGCTCAAAAACTGATGCGTCGCTCTCTCATGGAAGTACTTGGTCAGCCCTTAGAACAGTTCCTTTTTAGATGGCCCGACCTGGCAAAACGTTTCCGCGATGTTCTTGAAGCGCGCGCGCAAATTGTCCTGGGCGAAGAAGTAGAGCCACGCTATTACGATCTACACATCTCACCGCTCTATGATCGACAAGAAAAGCTAATTGGACGGCTGCTTCTTTTGCACGACATCACCCGGTACAAAGAGATGGAAGAGACACAAGAGCGCTACGCCAAACAAAATGCCCGCCTCTTCCAGAAAGAACAGCGCCAGCGCAAAATCGCCGAAAGCCTGCGTCAGGCTATGCTCGTTCTCAGTAGAAGCCTGGATCATACCGCGATTGTGGCGGAAATTCTGGCGCAGATCAAGAAGTTGATTCCCTACGACAGCGCCGGTTTCTTTTTACAAGATGGCGACGACTTGCGCCTTAGCAAGGGCGTAGGATTTGATTACACCGTTGTTGATGCCCGTATTCCCCTCGATAGTCGCAATCGAACCGTACAGGCATTTAAACATAAACGAACTGAAGTGATCCCCGATGTCCGCGTCGATCCCCACTGGCATCCTTTTTCTAGCCATGAAAAAGTTCATAGCGCTGTGGCAGCGCCGCTGGTAATTGGACAGGAAGCCATTGGCGTATTGACCGTTGACCGCTTTGAAGCTCAAGCCTTTACCGATGAAGACGCCCAAATCCTGCAAGTATTTGCCAATCAGGCCGCTATTGCTTTTAAAAACGCGCAGCTCCACCAGCAAGCGCAAAGCGCCGCTGCCCTCGAGGAAAGGAACCGGCTGGCGCAAGACCTGCACGATGCCGTCAATCAAACCCTTTTCTCCGCCGCCCTCATCGCCGAAGCCCTGCCGAACATCTGGGAAGAAGACCCTAAACACGGCGCGCAAGTGCTTGAAGAATTGCGCCTGCTAACCCAGGGCGCCCTGGCCGAAATGCGTACGCTGCTGCTGGAGCTTCGCCCCGCTGCGCTCACGGAAAAAAGTTTTGGCGAATTGCTCCAGCACCTCGCCAAAGCATTCACTAACCGGACCCAAATACCGGTCAACCTGCTTATCGAAGGTGATTGCGCTTTGCCGCCTGACGTACAGATCACCTTCTATCGTATTGCGCAAGAGATATTGGTCAACATCACCAAACACGCTAAAGCTACTCAAGTAAGCCTGAATTTTGACTGCGCGCCGGAAGTGGTTGTATTATCTGTCTGTGATAACGGTTGCGGATTCGACACAAAGCGCATTCCCCTGGGACACTTTGGCCTTGGCATCATGCGTGAACGCGCTGATAAAATTGGCGCAACGCTGGAAATTGCCAGCCAGCCGGGGCGCGGCGCCAACATTGCGCTGGTTTGGGAAAATAAAGGTTGAGCGATGAGCAACAGAAAAATCAAAGTGATGATCGTTGATGACCACATGGTTGTTCGCCGGGGCTTGGCTCACGTCATCCAGACCTTTAAGGATGTGGAACTGGTGGCTGAAGCGGAAGGCGGCGAGGAAGCCCTTCTCTGGTGCCGCAAATACAGCCCTGATGTAGTTCTGATGGACGTAAAAATGGAGGGAATGGATGGCATTGCCGCCACCGAAGCCATTTGTAAATTTTACCCGCGCACCAAAGTGATTGCCCTCAGCACCTTCCACGATAAAAATATGATCAAACAGATGATGAACGCCGGCGCCATTGGTTACCTCCTCAAAAATGTTTCGCTCAAAGAACTGGCCAATGCAATTCGATCCGCTTATGCGGGCAAGTCCGTCTTTGCTCCGGAAGTAGCGCAAGCTATGGCGGCAAAGCAGACAGCCCCCCCCGCTAATCCACAAGTCGCCGACCTGACCGAGCGGCAAAAAGAAGTATTAGCTCTGCTGGCAGTCGGGTTGAGCAACGTTGAAATCGCCAAACGTTTGACCATTACCCTCGGCACAGTTCGATATCACGTTAGCTCCATCCTCACTAAATTGGGCGTATCCAACCGCACCGAAGCCGCCGCCATCGCCATAAAAAGCGATTTAGTGGAAGAATGACAAGGAGACAAGGAGCAGGTGGGCAGGTGGGCAGGTGGGCAGGTGAGATTGTCCCCTTGTCTCCTTGTCTCCCCCTGCTCCCCTGCTCCCTGTACATCTGTCCAGTCCCCCCGCCAAAAACCAGACAATCGTCCAGTCTAAAACTGGACAATCGTCTAGTGACTCAATGGGATTTTTACTGTAAAATATAAAATATTGTGAAAGGATATAATTGATGCGCGTTTTGTTGGCCGATCAACGACCCGATGTCCGCCTGTCGCTGGCTCTCCTCCTTAACAGGGAGCCAGGCGTTAGCGTTGTGGGCAGCGCCAGCGAAACTGAGGGGCTGCTGGCCTTGGCCAAAAGCGCTCGCCCCGACATTGTGATCCTTGACCGCGACTTACCCGGCAGCTCCACTGAAGACGCGCTAAACTCCCTCCGTATCCTTGACCAACACCTGAAGATATTGCTCCTCAACGCTTCTGCCAGCCCTGCAACACGCGCCCAACTAAGCAAGATTGACGCCATCATCAGCAAAAACGATTCGCCGGAGATTCTGCTGGAAAAATTTCGTATTCTGGTTGCGGCTTGATTTTGTTTCAAGCCGCTAACATAGAAATTAAATTTGGGAGGTATTATATTGAACAGATGCCCTAACATTTTTTGATAGTCGCTAACATAAATGCTTCAACATTCGTTATCTACACTATAACGCAGTTTTCCAAAAGTAACACACAAAACGACAAATGACGAAGGACGAAGGACGAAAAATGTTAGCTTCACAAGTAATTCGTCCTCCGTCATTCGTCTTTCGTCGAGGCGTTATGCGCGACTTTTGGAAAACTGCCTGTAAACCAATTATTCTAAAGGAGAACAAAATGAAAAATCGTTTCAAAACATGGACTTTGCTGGCCGTGATGCTAATGGTCAGCCTGATGGGCAACGCTTGCGGCGGCGGCGACGCTGCCGACACTGGCGGCGGCGATTTCAAAGCCGCTATTGTCACCGACACCGCCGGATTGGGCGACCAATCCTTCAACGACTCGGCCAATCGCGGTTTGGAGAAAGCCAAAGCAGACCTGGGCATCGAGACGCAAGTCTACGAAACTTCTCAACCCTCTGACTACGAGCCAAGTCTGTCCCGCGCCCCTTCGCAGGGCAGCGACATCACCTTTGCTATCGGCTTTTTGATGACCGACGCCGTAACCAACGTTTCCAGCCAAAACGCCGACGCCAAATACGCCATCATCGACTCGGTAGTTGAGGCTGATAATGTAGCTTCGCTTGTTTTCAAGGAAGAGGAAGGCTCTTTCCTGGTCGGCGTGGTGGCTGGACTAATGACCAAGTCTAATAAAGTCGCTTTTCTCGGCGGGATGGAAGTACCCCTCATCAAAAAGTTCGAGGCAGGCTTCAAGGCCGGGGTGATGACTGTCAACCCGGATGCGGAAGTGATAGCAACCTACGCTGGCGATTTTAACGACCCCGGCAAAGGCAAAGAGGTTGCCCTCAGCCAGTACGCCGCTGGAGCTGACGTGATTTATCACGCTTCGGGCGGCACCGGTCTGGGCTTGTTCCAGGCTGCGCAGGAAAAAGGCGCCGGCTTCTGGGCTATCGGCGTGGATTCTGACCAGTATGAGCTGGCTCCGGAAAACACCCTGACCTCGATGATGAAGCGGGTTGATACAGCCGTCTTTGAAACGATCAAGGCTACTAAAGAGGGCAATTTCAAATCCGGCATAACGGTCTTTGGCCTGAAAGAAGACGGCGTGGGACTATCGCCGACGACCAACAAGAATACGCCGCAAGATGTAATTGATAAAGCTAACGCGCTTGGCGACAAGATCATCGCGGGCGAGTTTACAGTACCAACAACCGATGAAGAGTTGGAGAGTTTTACTCCGCCGAAATAAGCAAGTAGAGTTAGTGCTGAGGAGTGAGCATCCTCAGATGCGGCGACGTTCGACATCTGAGGATACCTCACTCCTCAAAGGTACAGGTTTAGTGAAACCGTCCATTTTTTGCTCCAGGCGGGTCCGTGACTTGCGTCTTGGGCGCAACAAGTCCGCCGGTTCACGGAACCGGCTAGAGCGTAACTTGGTTCACTGAACCTGTACCCTCAAAGTGTCAGCAGGGAGGAAAATCTGTGAATAAAAAAACGCCTGTCATTGAAATGCGGGACATGACAAAAGTCTTTCCCGGAGTGATCGCCAACGACCATATCAACCTGGCCGTTTACGAGGGCGAGGTATTGGGGCTATTGGGCGAAAATGGCGCGGGCAAGAGCGTCTTGATGAGCGTCCTCTACGGCCTCTATCCACCCACCGAGGGCGAAATATTTGTGCGCGGCAAGCAAGTTGACATCACGGAGCCAAAGGTGGCCATCGAGCATGGGATTGGGATGGTCCACCAGCACTTCATGCTGGTGCCGCCCTTTACCGTAGCTGAAAATATCATCTTAGGCTCTGAACCGCGCACCGGCGCCGGGACTCTGGATATAGCTAAAGCGGCCGAGGACATCAAAGCTTTGTCCGAAAAATATAATCTGGAAGTAGACCCCTACGCCAAAATCGAGGACATCTCGGTGGGCATGGCCCAGCGAGTCGAGATTCTCAAGACAATGTACCGGGGCGCGCAAGTGCTGATTCTGGACGAGCCGACAGCAGTATTGACGCCGCAGGAGATCAAGGGGCTGTTCAAGATTATGCGCAACCTGACAGAATCGGGCGTCCCCGTTATCTTTATCTCACATAAGCTCAAGGAGTTGATGGAGATTTGCGATCGGGTGACTGTCATCCGCCGGGGCAAGATGATTGGCACAATTGGCATCGAAGATGCGTCGCCGCAAGTTCTGGCCAGTATGATGGTAGGGCGCGACGTTGTGCTGGAAGTAGACAAAGAAGCCGGTCACCCCAAAGAGGTGACCTTGGACGTAAAAAATATCCACGCGGTTGACCAAAACGGCCTGCCCGTGTTGAACGGCGTTTCCTTTCAGGTGCGCGCGGGCGAAATTGTGGGCATTGCAGGCGTGGCCGGCAACGGCCAATCGGAATTGATAGAGGTCATTACCGGCTTGCATAAGGCCAAGTCGGGGGCGGTGCAATTAATGGGGGAAACCATAACCAATCACTCCGCCAAGCAGATCATTCACGGGGGCATTGCCACTATTCCTGAAGATCGCCATCATCGCGGGCTGATCCTGGACTTTAGCATCGCCGATAACGGAGTTCTGGGTTCTCACGACCAGCCTCCCTTTGCTCGCTGGATCCGGCGCAACTTTGATGCCATTAAAGACTATGCCGATGAATTTATCCAGGAATTCGATGTTCGCACGCCCAACCAGGAAGCGTTGGTCAGGAATTTATCGGGCGGCAACCAACAAAAGGTAATCATCGCCCGGGAAATAGGGCGCGAACCGAATTTGCTGATTGCAGCCCAACCGACCAGGGGCGTAGACGTGGGCGCCATCGAGTTCATCCATAAACGGATCATCGAACAGCGCGACGCCGGTAAGGCGGTCTTGGTGATTTCAAACGAGTTAGACGAGGTAATGGGCCTCAGCGACCGGATACTGGTCATGTTCCACGGCGAAATCGTCGGCGAAATACCGGGTGAGGAAGCCACGGAAGATGAATTGGGGCTGTACATGGCCGGCGCCAAGCGAAACACGCCGCCATCCCAGGGAGGGGAAACCAAATGACAACGTCCGAAAAATCAACGACAAGCGTCTGGCGAGAAAGGATTATGCTCATCGTTGGGCCTTTTTTGCAGCGCATGATCCTGCCGGTGGGTGCCATTTTCATGGCTTTGCTGGTGGGGGCTTTCTTCATCCTCGCCATTGGTAAAAATCCAGTTACGGCTTACGCCGCCTTGCTCAAGGGCGCTTTTGGGGACATCTATTCCATTGGCGAGACACTGGAGAACACAACCCCGCTCATCTTGACCGGATTGGCGGTGGCCTTTGCTTTCAGAGCCAAACTCTTCAATATTGGGGCTGAAGGCCAGTTCTTGATGGGCGGGTTGGCTGCAACCTGGGTGGGAACCAACCTGACGCTGCCGATGGTCATCCACCTGCCGCTCACCCTGTTGGCCGGGGTTATCGTTGGCGGCTTGTGGGGGGGCTTCGCCGGTTTTCTCAAAGCGGTCCGGGGGGTGCATGAGGTCATTAGCACGATTATGTTGAACTTCATCGCCATGTTTTTCATCAGTTATATGGTCACCGGGCCGATGAAAGAAGAATCGGCCCTGAACATTCCGCAGACGGCCAGAATAGCGGATACGGCTCAATTGATGAATATATTGCCGCCGTCCAGACTTTCGGCGGGAATCATCATTGCCCTGCTGGTCGCCGGTTTCATCTGGTGGCTTTTGTGGAAGACCACTGTCGGCTACGAAGTCAGAGCCGTGGGGCTTAACTATTTTGCCGCCGAATTTGGCGGCATCAAGCCAAATTACAATATGTTCCTGGCGATGATGATCAGCGGCGGGTTGGCCGGGCTGGGGGGCGCCATCATCATTTCCGGGCTGTTCCTGCGCTATCAGCATGGCTTTGAACCGGGTTACGGCTTCACGGCCATTGCGGTCTCGCTGGTAGGGGCCAACAATCCGCCCGGCGTGGTACTGGCCGCCCTGCTTTTTGCCACGTTGAGCCAGGGCGCGCTGGGTATGCAAAACATGGCCGATGTTCCGCAAGATATTGTCTACGTTATTCAGGCTTTGGTGATCTTCTTTGTAGCCGCGCCGCAAATTGTGCAGGCGCTGCCAGACTGGATTGCCAAACGCAGAGAAGCGGCCCAGGCTGAAGCTGAAGGCGCTCAATTGGAAGGAGGACAAGCATAATGGACGTTTTATTATCAGTCTTAAGCGTATCGCTTTTTGCCTCGACCATCCGGGCCGCCACGCCCTTGATGTTGGCGGCGCTGGGCGGCATCTTTTCCGAACGCTCCGGGATTGTCAACATTGCTCTGGAAGGGATTATGTTGGCCGGCGCTTTTTTTGCGATGATGATCAGCTACTTCGGCGCCCAGATGGGCTTTCCGCCTCTGGTCAGCGCTGCCGCCGGACTGGTGGGAGCCATTATTTTTGGCTTTCTCATCTCGATGATCCACGCGCTCGTTTCAATTCGTTTTCAGGCCGATCAGGTGGTCAGCGGCGTGGCCATCAACATCCTGGCTGTGGGATTGACCGGATTTTTGCTGCAATTCATCTTCAAAACTTCCGGTAATTCGCCCTCTGTGCCAAGCCTGCCGGCAATGCCCATCCCCCTCCTGTCCAAAATTCCTGTGCTGGGCGATATTTTCTTCAATCAGTCGCCCATCGTTTACATCGCGCTCCTGGCAGTGCCGCTGTCCGCCTTTGTCCTCTTTCGCACCCCTCTGGGCTTGCGGATACGGGCGGTAGGCGAACACCCCAAAGCGGCTGACACAGTGGGGATTAACGTCTTCAAACTGCGCTATCTGGGCGTCGGCTTGAGCGGTATACTGGGCGGTTTGGGCGGCGCTTATCTGTCTATCGGCCAGCTCAACATCTTCACCGAGGGGATGACCAACGGGCGCGGTTATATTGCCCTGGCCGCCGTTATCTTCGGCAAATGGAATCCCTGGGGCGCTTTGGGCGCCTGTTTACTCTTTGGCTTCGCCGATGCAATTCAAATTTCGCTCCAAAATGCGGGGGTCAATATTCCCAGCGACTTCCTGCTGATGCTGCCCTATATCTTGACGCTCATCGCCCTGGCCGGCTTTATTGGCCGCTCCAGACCGCCCGCTGCGGCTGGCGCGCCGTATGAGAAGTAGTCTGGGGTGGTAAAAATAAAAAAATTATAAATGGTAAATTATAAATGGTGAATGGTAAACCGACCTTGAACGTAGCCGACTTGTACCTGTGTAGGCGCTATGTAATTCGCAATTTACCATTTATAATTCACCATTTAGCATTTACCATTTGTCTTGCCCCTTTTGGCAATCTGCAATCTGTTGAATAAAAAACGCGAGGTGAAAAAATGCCTCCCAAACAATGGGCATTTGCCCCCAATAGCGGCGGCGTGAAGATAAAAGAAGCCGTCAAGAATCGAACTGAAAAACGGATCCGCGATTATGCCGAGGCCCATCTTGCAGGGCGTTACACCCGGCTCGATATTCGATTTCGGGGACAGTTTTGCTATGCGGATGCCTACACGGAGCCAGAGCCGCTCGGCCCGAATTGGCCGCCGCCGGATTGGCCGGAAAGCCGCGAAGAACATTTGGAACGTATGCGCAATACGCCGACTCATCTTTTTCGCTTGCGGTACTTTGGCGATGAAGAAAGCTGGGGATTAGCGTTTTATAGCTACGCCCACGATAAGTATGAGTTATCAGTGTTTCCAACAGGTGATTTTTTTGGTACGCCTGAAGTGGCGCTCCAAACAGCGGCAGAATTTCACCTTTGAGATGGCTTGCTTTTTTGGGTAGAAAAGATGTAAATGGCTTGTAGTTAGCCACGCAGCGGAGTGGCGTTTCACGACGGTACTCTACTACGTTACGTACCTCACTACAAACCCATTTTCAAAGGAGAACAAAATGCCAATCAATCGTTTTATCGTAATCGTTTTAGACAGCGTCGGTATTGGCGAAGCGCCCGACGCCGCTGCCTTCGGCGATGTCGGCAGCCATACGCTGGGCAATATCGCCCGGACTGTCGGCGGCTTGAAGGTACCTAATATGGAGGCGATGGGCCTGGCAAATATCGCCATCGTAGAAGGAGTATCTCCGCAGCTCAAGCCAGCGGCGGCTTATGGCAAAATGGCCGAAATATCGGAGGGCAAGGACACCACCAGCGGCCATTGGGAACTGATGGGCATCGAGGTAGACAAGGCCTTTCCCCACTACCCGGACGGCTTCCCGCCTGAAGTTATGGATCGCTACGAAGCGGAGAGCGGTAGGGGCTGGTTGGGCAACTATCCCGCCTCTGGCACCGTCATCATTGATGAGTTGGGCGAGGAACACATCCGCACCGGCAAAACCATTGTCTACACCTCCGGCGACAGCGTTTTCCAGATTGCCGCCCACAAAGAGGTCGTCCCGGTGGATGAGTTGTACAAAATTTGCCGCATCGCGCGGGAAATTCTGCGGGGCGAACACGAAGTGAGCAGGGTGATTGCCCGCCCCTTTGTGGGAACGCCGGGGAATTTCACGCGCACGGCCAACCGCCACGATTTTTCCGTACCGCCGCTGGAGCCAACCCTGCTCGATTCGCTCAAAGAGGCCGGGCTGATGGTCTACGCGGTGGGCAAGATCGAAGATATTTTCACCGGCCAGGGCATCACCGACGCGGTGCATACTCAGGACAATATGGACGGCGTGGATAAAACCATTACCGCTATGCTAGAGCGTCGGGAGAAGGGCTTGATCTTCACCAATCTGGTTGATTTCGACGCCAAATTCGGGCATCGCAACAACCCGCAGGGTTACGCCAACGCCCTGGTCGAGTTCGATCAACGGCTGCCGGAAATTATGGACGCCCTGGCCGAAGATGATGTACTGGTTCTCACCGCCGACCACGGCAACGACCCAACCTATCCCGGTACGGATCACACGCGCGAGTATGTGCCTGTTCTCATTGCCGGCGCTCCCGTTCAGGCCGGGGTGAACATCGGCGCGCGCTCGACCTTTGCCGATTTAGCCGCCACCATTGCCGATACGCTGGGCGTCAACCCCCCGCCGCGCGGCGTGAGTTTCAAGTCAATGATAACTTGGAAATGAAAATCGAGCCAGCCCCCCAACCCCCCAAAGGGGGGAGCAACTGCCAAAGTTCCCCCTTTTGGGGGGTTGGGGGGGGCTTGACTGAGTAGTTACAAAACCGATTACGGAGGGAATAACAATGGCTGTCATTACAATTTCTCGTGAAAGCGGCGCTCGGGGAAGTTACATTGGGCGCAAATTGGCTGAAAAACTGGGATACCTCTACGTGGACCGAGAGCTTATCCACGAAGTAAGTCTGGAATATGGGGTCAGGCAAGATGAGTTCGAGCGCATCTACGAGCAAGCGCCGGGGATTCTGGAGCGCTATGACCGTCGTAATCGCGAGATCGTGGGGCTGCTCGGTCGCGCCATTCAGGGGTTGGCCCGGCGCGATAATGTGATTATTGCCGGTCGAGGCTCATTTGTTGTCTTGCGTGATTTTGCAGATGTGTTGAACGTGCGTGTAACGGCTGCGCGCAGCGTCCGTATCCGGCGCATCCAACAAGACCACAATTTGCAGGAACAGGAAGCGCGGGCTACGCTTGACCGTCTGGATAGTGAGCGCAGTAAATACATAAGAGCCTATCACGGTTTGAATTGGGCGGACGCGGGGCTGTATGATCTCTGTGTGAATACCAGCAAACTTGACGTTGATCAGGCGATTGAGTTAGTTTTACAGACGCTGAAATTCCTTGAGGAAAGCCGCGACGCGGATCGCCCGCTTGTACGCGATCTTGAAGCCGACCCTATCCTTGATAAAGCGATTGACGAAGCGTTGAACCTCCTTGAAGCGACCGCGCGCGCAACTTGAATCCATAGGAATTTTCTTTTTGTAGGACAAACTGTTAGTTTGCCCTACAGATTGCCTAAGGAATCCCCAAAAAAGCTAAAAAATTGGTAACGCTAAGAAAGTAAGCGCCGGGGCAACAAAGTTTAACTCCAAATCTGTCGCCTACAACTTAAACGTCGCCAAAAATTAAAAATATTATCAATATATAAGGAGAAGCATTATGAAAATCAGTAGAATTAAATTTACAGGAATTGTTATGTTGTTCGTGTTGATCTTCAGCGCTTTGCCGGTTAACGCTCAAGGCGGCGACTTGCAGTTGACCGTGCTGCACACCAATGATGTTCACGGCCGCGTTGATGAATTTGATAAATACGGCAACTCTTGCGATGAAGAAGAGAAAGCTGAAAATAAATGTTTTGGCGGCGCCGCGCGCCTGCAAACAATGATCAAACAGATTCGCGCCGAGGGTGGTAATGTACTCTTGCTAGACGGCGGCGACCAATTTCAGGGCACCTTGTTCTACAACCAATACAAAGGTCAAGCCGCCAGAGAAATGATGAACGCTCTGGGCTATAATGCAATGGCTGTGGGAAACCATGAGTTCGACGACGGCCCCGCCACGCTGGCTAAATTTATTGATGCAGTCAATTTTCCAGTCTTGAGCGCTAACATCGATGCCAGCGCCGAACCTGCCCTGGCGGGAAAAATACAGCCCTACACCATTCTGGAAGTGGGCGGCGAGCAGATTGGCGTAGTTGGCTTTACCACCGAAGATACAGCCATCCTGTCCAGCCCCGGACCCAACGTTGTATTCAACAACATCGAGACAAGCGTTCAGGCCGCCGTGGATGAGCTAACAGCTCAGGGCGTCAACAAGATTCTGGCGGTAAGCCACGCCGGCTTTGGTAAAGACCGTGAAGTGGCCGCTGCTGTAACCGGCTTGGATGTCATCATCGCCGGCCATACCAATACCTATCTCTCTAACACAGACGAAGACGCCGAAGATGTCTACCCGGTTGTGGTCAACGCCCCCGACGGCAATCCGGTTCTGCTGGTTTCTGATTTTACCAGAGCCAAATATCTGGGCCGCCTTGATGTCACCTTTGACGCCAACGGCGTTGCCGCCGACTACTCCGGCAACCCGATTTTGTTGGATAGCAGCGTCGCGCAGGATACTGACGTTCAAGCCCGGGTTGACGCTTTGGCTGAACCGCTGGATGCGTTGATGAATCAAGTAATAGGGACGGCTGCCGTGGACCTGGACGGAGATCGGGCCAACTGTCGTTTTGGTGAATGTGTAATGGGAAACCTTATTGCCGATGCCATTCTCTGGCATTCCCAAAACGAAGGCGTCCAGATTGTCTTCCAGAACGGGGGCGGTATTCGAGCCAGCATTCCAGCCGGCGAGGTTACAGTGGGCGATGTGTTAACCGTACTGCCCTTTGGCAATTTGATTTCTACCTTTGAATTGAGCGGCGCAGAAGTGGTCGAAGCCCTGGAAAACGGGGTCAGCCGGGCCGAAAGTTCGGAAAATGAAGGCACAGGGCGATTTGCCCAGGTCAGCGGGCTGCGCTACAGTTGGGACCCCCATCAGCCTGTTGGTTCCCGGATAATCAGCGTTGATATCAAGAACGCCGATGGCTCCTTCAGCCCCATAGACCCGAACGCTGTGTACAAAGCAGCCGCCAATGACTTTACCCGCAACGGCGGCGATGGCTACGAAGTCTTTGTCAACGCTCGCAACGCGTACGATTATGGAGATTTGCTGGACGAAGCGCTGCAAGCGTATATAGCCGCCCATTCGCCTGTATCTCCCCAACTCGATGGGCGCATCACCCAGGTTGAAGGTACGCCGATGACGCTGCCTGCAACGGGCGGCGTTGGCAGTATGCTGCCGGCTCTTATGTTGAGCCTTGCCGGAGTCAGTTTGGCAGGCGGCGGCGTGTGGCTGCGACGCAAGAAATAGAAATATAACAGCAATTTCCGTTTTGGATATTTTTCGCCCCGTTCCCACGCTCTGTATGGGAACGGGGCGATTTTTGTTCACCGGAATTTACCGGATACTTTCAAAAGTACAATGACCCGCCAGAGTTGGACACGCAATTCCTGCCAGGTTTACAGCAGCTTTTCGCTTTGCTCAGGCGTTGCTTGCCGGGGAGGGGCGTAGTGTTGCCGGACGAACACTTCTGCCAGTTGGTGGACGCCCTCAAAGGAGGACGGGTTGCGGCGGTGGAACGGGGTCTGGGCCAACTGCTCTTTCAGATAGACTGCGAAGGCGCCGGCAAACTCATGATGTGCCATTCCCATTGACCGGCGGCGTGGTCTGCGGTGGATGGACGCAGCGCGCTTTCATCAACCAGATAAGTCTGTATCCCCAGCGAAATCAACACCTGGTGCGAGGTTTCAAGCGCGGTTCTGGTGACTTCGGTGAAAACGAGAATGACGGTGGGACAGCATCAGCGCCAAGCCGGTGAACAGCATTGTCCACACCCGCGAGGAAGCTGTGAACTGCAACGCAAACACCAACGCCGTGATCAAGGCGACGGGCCATCCCTTGAATTTGAAGCTTGAATTCATACTTGTATTTTACATCGGCGCTAGGGTCGTTCAATGGGAAAGACATTTTTAAGCACGAATAACACGAATTTTCACTAATTTTTAATCTTTATATTCGTGTAAATTAGCGCTATTCGTAACTACTCAGGCTCAGGTGCGACGCACTTAATAAATTGTTTTTTAGTGCAAATAACTACCCAATATCGTCAAAATTTGCACTTGCAGGGCGCTTCGTGAAGTGCGTTGCACCTATTTTCTCTATGGCTGAGTAGTTACTTTAATTTTTATATTCGTGTAAATTAGCGCTATTTGTGGTTAGATTTTTATCCTTTACGCCAATCCCATTCAAGGACCCCAGTGCCCACGCTTTCAACCGTGGCCCAAATTGTCCCTCATACCCCGTCGGCAACTGCGCCAGATACGTTTTTCCCTCGCTTGGCGAGTACCATTTCTCTTTGCGGAAACACACGTTATCCGTCTCCACTTTTATGTCCTGCACTATCACATCCTTGTGCCCCTTGAATTCGGCATCCGCTGGCAGTTGCTCCCGCTCAACTTCCAAAATTTCTTCTCGGTCTATCTTTATATTCTCGTTCTTTCGCCGTTTTTTACGTCCTTGGTTGGGTCCTTTGCGCTCCTTTTCCGAGGAGTAGTCCTCTCCTTCTTTTCCTTCTCTCTCATTTTCGTCATTCGATGCCGCTTCAGATTTATAACTGGGCTTTTTTGATTGCCCCTTGAGCCGGTTGTTTTCCTCTCTCAGCCGCTCATTTTCTCCCCGGAGACGTTCAAGCTCGGCTTGTTGCCGTTCCACCAAATTCAGCAAATAGATTATGGCCTGACGGCTTCCTTCGTCCTCTATTTGCTTCGGGTCAAATTTAGCCAAATTCATTGCGACTACCTTCTGTTCGACGGCTTGATAGCTTACATTCTACTGGTATTGCACCATCTTAACGATTTTCTTCCCCTAATTGCTCCATCCTTCCTGGATACAACTTCCCCCCGATTTATTGAGGAGATAATAGCTATCGCTGTCTGGAAAGCCGGTGTACGCGGCGATGGTGGCTTCGCCCAGTTCATAAGAGGTGTTGATATTTTTCAGCGCGGAAAAATCGTACACGTTGGGGAAAGCGGCTTCTTTTTCCAGCAGGTGTTTATGCCATTTGCGGAGAAAGTAGTAGCGATAAAGGGGGCTGCGGTCAATTTCGATAATGGTTTGGCGCGTGTTGACAGAAGGATTGACTGATACAACGTGTTGCAAGGTGACAATGGGGCTTTGGCTGTGTTGCCAGGCCAGCCGCAGGGCGAAATTCCCGCCCATCGAAAAGCCGACGATAAAGAAAGACTTGCCCGCTTCAAGGTTTGCAACCTGACGCGCCGACTGAAAAACTTCTCCCAGTCGGCAGCCGTGAAAAACGCCCTGATTGAGTCTTGCCGTCCCCCCGTGATCGCGCATATTCAGCCGAAAAACCGAGTATCCTTCTTGAAACAGAGCCTCACCGACGGCGAGCATATACGTGGATTCAGCCGATCCCAACCAGCCGTGCAGCAACAGAACCACGCCCTTGCTATTGACTTGTGAGGAGTAAAATCCTTGCAACTTCACGCTGCCATCAACCGCTAAGGAAAGCAGCGCTTCTTGCGCCGATGCCAGCATTTCAGCCTTAACCGGCGGCATGCGGGTAGAAATAACGGTTTGAAAGTGTGGATTTCTGGCCAGCAGATGCGGGGCGAAAGTCAACATAGGGGGATTTTAACACAATGACGCTATTTGAAAAAAGCAGCCTGGGTTATTGACGATTGCTTGATATTCTGGATAATGGGGAGACAATGACAGTACAGCCCAACAATTTCACTCCCCCCTTTTCACGGGAGTATTCATTAAACAGATGAAAATTTAGCTATCAGCGGTCAGCTATTAGCGATAAAGCTGACCGCTGATTGCTGATAGCTATTTTTAAGGGAGAATCCAATGACCAACAATACCTTTGATGTTCTTTTGCTCATCGCGCGTCCGGCGGCGGGTAAAAGCGAAATTATTGACTACCTTAAACGCAGCGATCTGGAAGAACGCCGTCGCCGGTTCCACATTGGGGACTTTGAAGAAATTGATGACTTTCCAATGCTGTGGACCTGGTTTGAAGAAGACTACATCCTCACCCAAATGGGGTATCCTCGCCTGCACACCGACGCAGAAGGCTATTTCAAATGGCCTTATCTGTGGAACTTGCTCATCAGGCGCATTTGCCAGGAATACAGCAAAGGCCTGCGCGACAATCCCACCTGCCACCGGCAATACACCACCATCATCGAATTTGCGCGCGGCAGCGAACACGGCGGCTTTACCGGCGCTTTTGAGCATCTTAGCCAGGATGTGTTGAGTCGCGCGGCTATTTTGTACCTCAACGTCTCTTATGAAGAATCATTGCGCAAAAATCGCCGCCGTTTCAACCCGGATAAACCGGACAGTATTTTGGAACACGGCCTGCCGGATAAAAAGCTGGAGCGTATGTACCGCGATAGCGATTGGGAGCAAGTCAGCGCCGCCAACCCGGAGTACATCACTATTCAAGGGCATCGCGTGCCTTACGTGGTATTTGAAAATGAAGATGATGTCACCACCGCGCGCGGCTCCGCTCTGGGAGAACGCCTGGAAGAGACCTTGCAGCGTTTGTGGAAGTTGTATTCATAAGGCTTGCCGAACATCCTTGAAACTGGCGCCAGCTTCGGCGGCGAGATTATATTCTGGCGACTTGACCGCCGACGGCAGACGACAGACCGCCGTAAAATCGACCTTTCGGCGGTCAACGGTCAGCAGTTAGCGGTCATTACGAAAGGATTCTTCCAATGATCCCCCATTTCACCCACCTGTTCAGCACCTACAGCATTGTTGCCCGCGATTCGCAAACAGGCCAACTTGGCGTGGCGGTTCAAACGCATCAAATGGGCGTGGGGCGCGTGGTACCCTGGCTGCTGCCGGGCGTGGGCGCTATTGCCACGCAAGCCTGGACAAATATCAGCTTTGGCCCGCTGGGACTGGCAATGTTGCGCGAAGGCGTTGCCGCGCCAAAAGTGGTTCAGGCGTTGGTCGCCTCTGATGCAGGGGCGCATAATCGCCAGTTTGCGGTAGTGGATGCCAAAGGCGCGGTTGGCGCGTGGACGGGCAAAAATACCATTGCCCAGGCCGGTCACCACATTGGCGATGGCTACAGCGCGCAGGCCAATATGATGAGCAGCGCCACTGTTGTTGACGCAATGGCCCGCGCCTTTGAAAACGCAAGCGGCGATTTGGCCGCGCGAATGATGGCCGCCCTGCAAGCCGCCCAGCGCGAAGGCGGCGACATTAGGGGGATGCAGTCGGCGGCGCTGAAAGTGGTTTCCGGCAACCTGAACGATCCATCCTGGAGCAGCCTCTTTGACCTGCGCGTGGATGAGCACGCCGCCCCCCTGACCGAGTTGGCGCGCCTGCTCAGGCTTCGGCGGGCGGAAAATATGGACAATAAGGGACTTGATTTGCTCAAGCAAGGGCAACTTGATCGGGCCTTGGAAGTGTGGGCCGAAGCCCGCGCCCTGGCGCCGGAACTGGAAGAGCTCCCCTTTTGGCAGGCCGTCGCCCTGAGCGATGAACCTGCCGACATTCAGACCGCGCGTGAAATTTTGCAGCCTGCGTTAAACAAAGACCCCCGCCGAGACCACTGGCTGGATTTACTCAATCGCCTGCAAGATTGCGGCATTATCCAGCGCCCCGGCGCGGTAGAAGAACTCGTTGAGCGAATGATGAATGACGAATGACGAATGACGAATGACGAATGACAAATGACAAATGACCAACTCGAATGGCTGCCTCTCTCTGTTCCGCCGCAGCCAAAAGAGACGCAAAGCGAATTTTTTTGCCCGCACTGCAACAAGGCGGCGCCGGTAAACGCGGATACCTGTCCCCACTGCGGGCGACCGCTCATCCTTGCGGCGGGTTTGACGGAAGAAGCGCTGCCAGAGATTGCGTTGCTGGAACGCCAGCTTGACATAGCGCCGCCTCCTGAAGACTGGTTTAGCGGACGCGGCCTTGATACCCCGGCGATGTATGATCTGCGCCTGCAAGCGGAACGCCTGTACGTCACCGGCGGTTTTGAGCGTCTTATTTGCCTGGACGACATCAACATTGATCACTACCAGTACCAACTGGAGGCGGCGCAGCGCGCGCTGCGCGATATGGGCGGGCGCGCTCTGCTGGCCGACGAAGTGGGGCTGGGAAAAACCATCGAAGCGGGCATTGTGATGAAAGAATTGATCGAGCGCGGTTTGGCGCAGACCGTCCTCATCATCGTTCCGGCATCGCTTACCTGGCAGTGGCAAGAAGAAATGGCGGCCAAATTTTATGAAGATTTCCTTGTTCTGGAAAAACTATCCCAACTTTCCGCCCCAAACTCCCTGCCGCCAAAAGCTTGTCGCTGGATAATTTCCTACAGCCGCGCCCGATCCTCTGCCTGGGCAGAGCGCTTGCTGGCCTTTGAATATGATCTGCTAATTGTAGACGAAGCGCATAAACTCAAAAATCATCGCAGTAAATCTTATCGCTTTGTGGACCAAATTCGTAAGCGATACGTTCTGATGTTAAGCGCCACCCCCGTTCACAATAACCTGCTGGAACTGTATAACCTGATCACCATCCTGCGCCCCGGCCACTTGGGAACGCGCCGCGCCTTTGCGCGTGATTTTATTGCCACGCCCACCGCTTTGGTCAAGCGTCGCGCTTACCGGCGCACTATCTACAGCCGACCGTCTGTTCACGCTTATTTACGCAAAAACCGGCAGGCGCGGCAGGAATATCGACAAAAGGGCGACGAGGCATTTCGGATTGTGGCGCGTACGGAAAGCCTGGATGAATTTTTGGCTGTTTTTTTGCCCAAAGCCGATGCGCAACCTAAAGCAGCCATCGAAGAAATCCGCAGTCTGATGCCGGAGGGCTACGATGTGGTGGAATTTGAAGGGGTTGAGTGGCGAAGCTGGTATCGTCGCCGGATAGACTTTGTGTGTCGCCTGAGATTGCGCCCAAAAGCAAAGCGTCCCGAACCCAGCCGCCCTGACCCCAGGCGTCGCCTTAGGCCCCAAAATCCGGCCCTTGTACGCGCCTTGCTGCGCGAAGTGATGATCCGCAACCGGCGCAGCAGCGTGGGCGTCCGTTTTCCGCCCCGCGAAGCCGCTATCTATCATCTCACACTTTCGCCGCCTGAGCGCAAGTTGTACAACGATGTGACCGCTTACATTCGCGAAGAATTACGCAATGTCCAGCAGCTTCCGTCGGGTAAGCGGCCTGCGGGCGGCGTGTTGCAGCTAAGATTGATGACCTTGCAAAAGCAGCTTGCTTCAAGCCCGCAAGCCGCGGTTCAAGGGCTGGAAAAGTTGACTGCCGGACAGAACGATGATCGGCTGAACGATTATCTGGCTTTGGCGCGCAGCATTGAACAAGGCCGCAAAGTAAAAGCGGTGCAGACCATTTTAGAGCAATACCCGCATAAAACCCTTATCTTCACCGATTATCTGGCCTCTATGCGCGCCCTGAATGCAACGCTAACCGCCTCCGGCTTTGAGACAACGCTGTTTCACGGCGGCTTGTCCGCTTATGAACGGATTGAGGCGGTGCGGGAATTTCGTAACTCAGCGCAGGTGATGATCAGTCTGCGCTCCGGCGGCGAAGGGCATAATCTGCAATTTTGCCGCCAGATGATTAACTTTGATCTGCCCTGGAATCCAATGATCATCGAACAGCGCATCGGGCGCATCCATCGCTTGGGGCAAAAACGAAAAGTCAGAATTTTCAACCTGTCTGTCGCCAACACCATCGAAGCCTACATTCTGGAGCTGCTGGCGAATAAAATTCGGATGTTTGAGCTGGTCATTGGCGAACTCGATCTGATTTTAGGCGAACTGGCGGGTCAACGCAGTTTTGAGAGCTATCTTCAAGAAGCCTGGGTGGGCAGCCAATCCGAAGCCGAGTTGCTGCAAAAAATTGTCGAACTGGAAAAAATCATTACCGGAGCCAGAGCTACTTACACTCAAATACGCTCCACGTCAGATGAATTATCAGATATTTTGGGCGGTGCAGAATCCTGAATTGATTTTGGATTTACGATTGGTTCTTATGCGTAGCCTTAATCGTAAATCCAAAATCGTAAATCCAAAATCGTAAATCGTAAATGATTATGAAAACCTTTGCCACATCTTTTTTTAGCCACTTTGGGGCGAAAGCGCTGCCCTCTGAAACAGATATTCTGGTCGTTTTACCGCCGGACCTGGAACAGGTTTTTGGCAAACCGCGTCTTTATCTGACCTTTGCCAATGAAGACCCGGCCCAGCCGCGCGAGCTATCGCCCAATGAAGACCTGTTGGTTTATGGCAGTCGTACCTTTGACCGGATGCTTGCGTTGCTTGAGGGGCGCGGCGCGACAACGCATTTGCAGCTACCCATTCGCCAGCCCACCGAACTTGATTTGCGGCTCCCCTTTGCCAACGCTAAAGCGACGCTGGTAGAAGACGATTACCAACAAAGCGTAGAACCTTTCTACGTGTTTCACTTCCGGGCAACGTACATCTGGGCGGAAAAGGAAGAGGTTTTCATCACCATCACGCTGGATGGCGCGGGCGCGCAACATCCCCACCGCAGCGAGTTGCTGGGCCGGGGCAAGGTATTTGGCGCGCCGGATGAAAGCGAAGCGCGAAAGATTGACGCGGCGCTTTTACGTCAGCAGTTTGAACGCGCTCAGAAAATTGCCCAGGCGCAGGTTGCTGAACGCGCCGATGCTCTGGAAGAGATCATCAAGACGCGCTTGCGGCAAATTCTGGCGCGTTTGAAGCGATTTTATGGGCGATTGATGGCAGAAATAACCAGCGACAACCCGGCCCGAAACGAGGCGGCGCGGGCTGATTTGGAAGCCGACTTACAACGCAAACAGGCCGATGAGTTGGAGCGGCATCGGTTGCGAATACAGCTTGCGCCGGTGGGCTACGCCGTGATGCTGGTTCCCTTTATCGAGCATCGTTTGAGCTTGAGCTGCGGCCAACAGACCAGCCGCCTGACCCTGCGCCGCGACTTGCACACCGGCTGGGTGGAAACTTTTTCCTGTCAGCCGGAAATTGAATCTATCACAGATCTGGCTTTTTCCTCATTCAAAGATCGTTTTCGGGCGCAGGGGCGTTTTGCCGAACTGTGCGCGGAAAATGCGCTGCTCTGCCGGGAAGACGCGCTGCACAGCGTTTTGGCCGTCGCCGGAACGAAGGTAGAAGCGCCCGACGCGCCGGAGCAGGTTTGCCGAGACGCGCAGCGTTACATCTGGCGGCGAGTTGAGGCTGCTCGATGGGTTATTTATCTGGGACAGCGCAGAGGAAGCAAGGCTTTGTCGCCTGTCTTGGGGCGTTTGCTGGTGATGCTGGATCAGGAGGGGAACGTGATCAAACGGCGGAAAGTGGGGGCGGTGAGCCGGTTGTTGGGGAGAGTTTTCAAGAGATAAAATCAGGCTAGAAAGCCTGCGCTACACTATTGAGACGGGTGATTTCCTCATCGCTCAAAGAAATTTCAACGCTTTTGATTGTTTCCTGTAATTGTTCAACCGTTCTTGCGCCAATGATAGCCGATGTGATGACCGGGTTCGCCAGCATCCAGGCCAGGGAGATTTGGGCGGGCGCGGCCTGGTGTTCAAGGGCGATTTCTTCCAAAGTTTCTATCACCGTAAACCCGGCGTCGTTGCTGTATTTTGACATCCTGTCGTAACCGTTCACCCCCCTCCAACCTCCCCCGAAATCAAGGGGAGGCTTTTAAACTTCCCCCCGTCAACGGGGGGAGAGCCTGCCCCGCTTTACCGGGCATTGAGGGGGGTAGGGGTGAACGGTTACTCTGCGTCGCTGACCATGCGAGCGCTGTGTTCAATGACGCGGGCCACGGCAGAACGGTCAAAGTGGCGCAGGTCTTCTTTGTGGGCCAGCGCGCCAATCAACCGGGCGTAGAGCAGGGCGCTGTCGCCGTTGCGCGGCATATCTTCAGCAAAATCAGCCGTCACCTTGAATAACTCTTGAAAATCGGGGTCTTGCCGGCTCAAGAGGTAGTACAGGTATCTGTCGCCAATCAGGATGATTTTTTCTTCCGGCTAAGAATTCTCCGTTAAGGCCAGAAAGCCTTGGTACGCTTCATCCCAGGCGGCGGTATCTTGCGGCAGGTATTCTTGTACCGGGAAAGAGCGCTTGATAATGGCGCGCCCCTCTGCCAGCGAAGAAATTTCACCCACGGCCAGCATTTGCAGCAAAATATTCCCCAGCGCCGTCGCTTCGATGGGGCCGGTTACAACGCGCTTGCCGGTGGCATTGGCAGCAAATTGATTGAGCAGCTTGTTCCGCGCGCCGCCGCCCACAATGTGGATGACTTCAATGGCCGAACCGGTCATCCCCTCCAGCTTTTCCACGCTCCAGCGATATTTCAAGGCCAGACTTTCCAGCGCCGCGCGGACGATGCTTCCTGTGCTTGGGGGGATGGTCTGTTCTGTACGGGTGCAGTAGGCGCTGATTCTGGCGGGCATATTACCCGGTGCAAGAAAGTCGTTATCTTCCGGGTTGACCAAACAAGCCAGGGGGGGCGCATCGGCGGCCAGTTGGGTCAGTTTGTCGTAGGAATAGGCGTGACCTTCTTTTTTCCAGATGCGTTTACATTCCTGAACCAGCCACAATCCCATAATATTTTTCAATAAGCGAATGGTGTTTTGTACGCCGCCTTCATTGGTAAAATTATAAGCCAACGATTGCTCATTGATAATGGGCGCGGGTGTTTCTACCCCCATCAGCGACCACGTACCCGAGCTGAGGTAGGCAAAGCGCCCCGCATCCTCTGCCGATGCCGGCACGGCGGCAACCGCGCTGGCGGTATCGTGCGCGCCGGGGGCAATGACCGGGACGCGCTCATTCAACCCCAACTCTTCAACAATGGCGGGCAGCACCGTCCCCAGTTTTGCGCCCGGGCGGATAAGTGATGGGAAGATATCGGTGGGCAGGCCCAACTTTTTCAGCAGCGGCGCAGCCCAGATATTGTTTTGCATATCAAACATCTGGCTGGTGCTGGCGATGGTGTATTCGTTGGCTTTTTGGCCGGTGAACCAGTAGTTGAAGAGGTCGGGCATAAAAAGGAGCGTATTGGCAATTTGCAGCGCGGGGTCGTTTTGCTGCGCCATTGCAAATAGCTGAAAAAGGGTATTGAGCTGCATAAACTGGATGCCCGTTTGGGCGAATATCTCTTCACGGGAGACAAGTTCAAAGACTTTTTCAAGCATCCCGTTAGTGCGGCTGTCTCGGTAATGGTAAGGGTTGCCGATGAGGTTTCCCGCGCTGTCCAGCAAGCCGAAATCTACGCCCCAGGTATCAATACCCAGGGCCGCAAGCTGAATGCCGCGACCTTTGACTGCTTTTGCCAGACCGTTTTTCATTTCCTGAAACAGACGCAGCGTGTCCCAGTGCAGGCTGCCGCTCACCCGTACCGGGCCGTTGGGGAAGCGGCTGATCTCTTCCAGCGATAATTTCTCGCCGTCAAAACGCCCCACCAGCGCCCGACCGCTTTCCGCGCCTAAGTCCAGAGCCAGGAAGTTTTTTGTTTTAGCCATAGCAGTCTCCTCTGAAAACAGGCGAATGTGCGAATGGCGAACAGCGAATAGAACCAATTTTCATCCGCTGTGGTGCGCCACAGGCTCATGATAACTCCTTCCGGAATGGGGATTAAACAACTGTCACATTTGGGAAATTGGAGATTGGGAGATTAGGAGATTATCAGCCTGCAATCTCCGGCGAAATGAGACGCTCATTTAATTTTTGTTCCTTGGCTATCAGTTTTTAGCTGATGGCTGATAGCTGAACGCTTCTACCACTTGCTATAAGAATCGCTGTGCCGGCGATACTCGATGAGCTTTTCGCCCAGAATTTCCGCTTCAAAAATAATGTCGCTCACTTCTTCTAATGCAGATGCCCATTGGTAGGCATCTTCCAGCGTTTGACCGATGGCAAAGCTGCCATGTCCGCGTTGCATAACAATTTTATAGCCGCGCAGCGCTTCCGCAACAGTGTCAGCCATTTCTTGCGAACCGGAAGCGTACTCTACCGAGACAACGGGGATTTTGCGCAGCAGATAAGAGCCTTCGTTATCAATAGGAATAATCTCGTCCCGTGAAAGGCTCAGGGTGATGGCGGTGCGCGGATGGTTATGAATAATTGCCAGTGCGGCGGTTTGGCGGTAGATCTCCCGATGCACAATCAGTTCAGTGCTGGCAAGCGCTATGCCGCTGTCTTTGCCGTGCAGGCTGGTAATAACCAGATCAGAGGGTTTCAAACGTCCCAACTGCGCGCCGCGTCGCTTGATGATAATTTTATCGCCAATACGCGCGCTCATATTGCCGCCGTGTGAGCTGGTCAAGCCGGTAATGAAAATATCCCGCCCAATATCGCGGAATTGCTCGTAGAGGCGGGGGTCTATTTTTGACATAATGTTAATCTCCTGAGGGAAGGCAGTAGACGGTAGACAGTAGACAGGGAAAACTTTTCCCCGTCTACTTGTCTACTGTTCTACCGTCTACCGCTTTATACCAAATCGTCCAGTTCAAGTTCTTGCAACTTCTCCGGGGTGGGAACGCCGTTTTTGTCCCAGCCGCGGAAGGAATAATATTCTTCCAGCATCGGGGCGAGATTGACGGTGTATCCGGCGCTGGGGCCTTCGGCAACTTCTACGTCGAGCAATCGCTTTGGCAAGGTGTCATCGGCGGCGGTGAAGCCTTCGCGCAGGTTGTAGAGGCGCTCCAGGTTCCAGGTGCGTTCGCCTGCCTTCATCAGGTCGTCGGCGGTGAAGGCTTCGCCGGTGATGGCGGAAAGGATGCGGGCGAAGAAATCTTCGGCAACGGCCATATTGGTGAATTTGCAGATGACCAGGCTATCAATCATAGCGGCGGCGTCTTGATGCACCGATACGATGCCTGCCTTGCCCTGATAAGCCAGACGGTCAATCAATCGCGGCAGGGCTAATACTTCTGGCCCCAGCATATTGCCGCGCATGTGGCACGCGCCTCGGTTAGATGTGGCAAAAAGCAAGCCTTGTCCTTGCATACCGCGCGGGTCGTAGGCGGGAATTTCCAGCTTTTTCACGCTCATCGAAAGTTCCGGCACGCCGCGCGCTTCGGCAAAGCGGTAGCTGCCGTCGGAGAGACCCGCTGCGCCCAACCCTTGCCGGTAGGCGATGTTTTGAATGGTATCCAGCAGCAAGTCTGCGCGACCAAAGCGCAGGCCGCCTTCAATGACGCCGCGTTCGGTCATTTCCATTGCGCAACCAATGGCATTCCCTACAGAGATGGTATCCAGCCCCAAATCGTTGCACAAACGATTGGCGTCGGCAATGGTTTCCAGATTGTCTATGCCGCACTGCGCGCCAAAACTCCAGACGCTTTCGTATTCGGGACCTTCGCCTTCCCCTTTTTCTGTTTTGGTAATGCGCGTGCAGGCGATGGGACAAGCCCAGCAGGCTTGATTTTTGACCAGGATTTGCTCGGTGATGGCTTCGCCGCTGATCGCTTCTGCGCCTTCAAATTGCGATTGCTGGAAGTTGCGGGTGGGCAGCGCGCCAATGGCGTTGACCAGATTCATCACCACCGACGTGCCAAACTCCGGCAGCGCTTGCGAGGTGAGCGGGCTGGCTTTGAGCAGTTTGCCCGTTTCATATAGCATAAATTTGAATTGGTCTTTATCGGCGGGTTTGTTGCGTTCTTTGCCTTCTACCACAATGGCTTTCAGGTTTTTACTGCCCATCACAGCGCCGGGTCCGCCGCGAGCCAACGCGCGTTCGCCATCGTTCATAATTGCCGCCATCAGCGAAAGGTTTTCACCGGCGGGTCCAATGCACAGCACGTTGCGTTTGTTGTTGTTTTGCCCCAGCGCCTGAGTGGTTTGGCTGACGCTTTTACCCCACAAGTTTTGCGCATTTTTCAGTTCTACGCCCTTGGGGGTAATTTCAATCATTACGGGATTTTTGGCTTTGCCGCGCACAATCATCACGTCGTAGCCGGTGCGTTTGAACTGCATCCCCCACCAGCCGCCGCTGTTGGCGTCCAGGATTGTGCCGGTGAGCGGGCTTTTGGTTGTTACCGAAAAGCGGTTGCTGGTTTGTATGCCGCTGGCGGTAAAAGGACCGGCGGTAAATATTAACGCATTTTCCATCGAAAGCGGGTCAACGCCGGGTCCAACTAAATCCCACAGCAACCGCGCGCCCAAACCGCGTCCACCCAAAAAGAGCCGCGCCATTTTTTGGTCGAGAGGACGAGTCTCGATGGCGCCGGTCTCTAGGTTAATGTCAAGTATTTTTCCTGACCATCCATGCATAGTGTTTGTCTCCTTTGAAAATAAGCTGTCAGTTGTCAGCTATCAGCTTTCAGCGGTCAGCTTTACTGAATTTTCATCCCCTGTGGTGAAACCGGTTTAATGAAAACTCCCTTGAAAACAGACCGCCGACGGTGCAAACTGCCCTAATGCGGGCTATTTGAGACCGCCGACCGCCGAATTGCTCGTTCCCACGCTCCTGCGTGGAAACGCATACCATTTCATTTGGATGCGTTTCATTTACATTTGCATCAATGCCAGAGCGTCGTTGGCGGCGGCGGAGGCGTCCGGCGAGAATCGGTCTGCGCCGACGCTTTCGGCAAAGGCGCCGGTGACGGGCGCGCCGCCGATCATCACTTTTACCTGCTCGCGCAATCCCGCCTCTTTCAGCGCCTCGATGACCGTTTTCATCGAGGTCATCGTGGTAGTGAGCAGGGCGCTCATCCCCAGAATTTCCGGTTGGTGTTCGCGGATGGCTTCCACAAATTTGGCGTGAGGAACGTCAGTGCCCAGGTCAATCACTTCAAAGCCTTTGCCTTCCATCATCATCCCCACCAGGTTTTTGCCGATGTCGTGCAGGTCGCCTTGAACGGTTCCCAAGATGACTTTGCCGATGGGTTCCACGCCGCCTTCCACTAATTTTGGGCGCAGAATGGTCAGTCCGGCTTTCATGGCTCTGGCGGCAATGAGCATTTCCGGCACAAAGATTTCCTGCGCTTCGTACAGAGCGCCCACTTCGCCCATTGCTTCGATCATCCCCTGATTGAGAATGACCGAGGGATCGCCGCCCAAATCCAGCGCTTCCTGAACGCCTTCGCTGGCTCCCGGCGCGTCGCCATCAAGGATGCTTTCATAAATTTTGTCCAGTACGTCGTCTAGCATAGGTGTTTTCTCCGGTAATAAATTGCGTTTTGAGTTTCAGGTATCTTTACTGAAATCCGCCGCTGGGGTCAGCCAAACCGCGTTCAGATTGAATTTTTTCTTCATAGCCGCTGGCTCGATAGCCGGCGATGGGGTGGCTGGGGACCCCCATTTCCCGGCGAATTTGCGCCAGCAAGGGGCGCACATCGCTGCGGTAGGCGTTGTTGAGAATGTCATGCGCGCCCAGTATGTCGCCGTTGCGCTGCGCTTCGGCCAGTTGTTTTCTGGGAACCAGCAGGGCTTTGGCGTAGGATTCCTGACAGTTTAGCACGGAGTAGATGATGGGCGCCATCTTGCCCTCGATGTTGTGACACTGGTCAAGCATATAAGCAACGTTTTGAGCGGTGGCGCTGGTAATTTCGTCGTCGCTCAGTTCGGCTCCCACCAGTTCGTTGTAAATGAGGAACAGTTCGTAGGGGTTGACGCTGCCCACGATCAGATCGTCATCGGCGTATTTGCGGTTGTTGAAGTGGAAGCCGCCCAGTCGCCCCTCGTCCAGCAGAAAAGCCACAATTTGTTCTATGTTGACGCCCTGGGCGTGGTGTCCCAGGTCTACCAGAACCTGCGCTTGCGGGCCAAGTTTTAGCGCCCAGGCGTAGGCGGTTCCCCAATCGGGGATGTCGGTGCTGTAGAAGGCCGGCTCAAAGAATTTATACTCAATGAGCATACGGCTGTTTGCGGGCAGGTGTTGGTAGATGGTGCGCAATCCGGCCTCAAAGCGACGTTTGCGCCCGCGCAGGCTGTCTTGCCCGGCGTAGTTGGTGCCGTCGGCAAACCACAGGCTCAGGGTGTCGCTTTTGAATTTGGTCATCAAATTGCAACATTCCAGAATGTGATCCAGCGCCCGTTCCTGAATAGCGGGGTCAGGGTTGCCCAGCGAGCCTAATTTGTACTCGTCGTCCTGAAAAACATTGGGATTGACCGCGCCAATACGAATGCCCTGCGCTTCGGCGTACTGGCACATAGCGTCGTAGTCGTCGTCCGCCGGGCGATCCCAGGGAATGTGGACAGCGACGGTAGGGGTGATGCCGGTCATTTTGTGAACCATTGCCGCATCATCGAGCTTTTGTTGGGTGGTAGTAGCAGCGCCGGGCCAGGCAAAGGCCTTGAAGCGGGTGCCGCTGTTGGCGTAACCCCAACTGGGGGTTTCTATGTGTTGGTTTTTCAAGGCGGTTTTGACTTGCTCAATATCGATGCCAAGATTGCTCAGGTCTTCTACCAGTAGGTCATAAGCTTTGTTTGACATTTTGCGTCTCCTTCTGAGGGCGGGTCTGTCTCTCGTTCCCACGCTCTGCGTGGGAACAAGCGGCAGACCCCTGCTATTTATACACTCCGTGTTTTTTCACGGCGGCGATGAAGGCTTCAACGTTCTCCATAGAGACGTCAGACTGCACAATATGGGCCGGCGAACACATGTAGCCGCCGCCCGCGCCCAGAACGCGGATCTTTTCGGCCACGTTGGTCTCTATTTCTTCCGGCGTTCCTTGCGGCAACAAGTATTGCTGGTCAATAGCGCCCCAGAAAGAGAGTTTGTCGCCCAGACGAGATTTCAGGGCGTCCGGTTCGTGGCCGGGTACGTTGGGCTGAACCGGGTTGAAGACATCAACGCCAATCTCAACCAGGTCTTCCAGAATAGGGGCCACCGCGCCGTCGGTGTGGTACATGATCATCACATTGGGGTTGACCGATTTTAGTTCCTGGAATACTTCGGCATGGCGCGGCTTGAACAGGTTACGCCACATTTTGGGAGAAATCAACATGCCGTTTTGAGCGCCAAAATCATCGCCGGCCCATACGCCGTCAACGCCCAGTTCAACCAGTTGTTTGCCAATTCCAATGCTGAATTCCTTGACCTTGTCCAGAAGCGCCTCGATGTAAGCTTCGCCTACGGCCATATCTATCATAAATTTTTCCAGCCCCACCAGATGCCACGACATTTCAAAAATTGTCAACTCTAAATCGCCGATGATGAAGTAATTCTTTTTGTACATCTCGGCGTACTTTTTGGCGTCGTCAAAACGACCTTTCGCGTAGGGATCGGGGAAAGGGTGATTGCTTACATCTTGCACGGTGGTTGCGTTGCGCAAGGGGGCCTCTATGGTTTGCATATACAAGGGACCTTGCTCCATCAACATCCCAAATTCGTTGATGATTCGGCCTTCCTGGGGAACCGGATGGCTGTAGCCGCGCGGCAGGCTGCCGCCAACTACCACGCAATCGCTGCCCATTGCCACGCGCAATTCATTGGCTGAAATGCGATAGGTGACATCCTCAAAATATGAGGTGGTGTAGTGGATGGGAATGTTATATTTTTTGCCAAAATCGTCGGTTAGTTTACGGCATAAATCAAACTGAAGCGGCACCCGATCAGGGGTTCCGCTGCGGCGCAGGGCGGTGAGTACACGTTCTTTTGAGTTCATTTCAAAACCTCCTAATCCAAATGAAAGACCTCTTCCAGTTCAATCATATTTTCATCGGCGTGAGCGCCGCCCAGGTCTTCAAAGTAGGGGGCCATAAAGTCTTGCCATTTGGCGTTGATGTCTTCTTTAGTCATCCCTTCCAGCGATGCCTGAAAACTTTCTTCGGCTTCAAAGTAGCCAAAGAGCAGGCCGTCTGCGCGCATAAAAAGGGAGTAGTTGCGCCAGCCGGTTCGCCGTAAAGCGTCCAGCATTTCCGGCCATACGGTTTCATGATGTTTTTTGTATTCTTCTATTTTGTCTTTTTTGACTTTAAGAAGAAAACCGATGCGTTTCATGTTCTTTATCCTTGCTGAATTTTGCAGGGCGTTTGGTGCAGCTTTTCCGCGCCTGTTCCGGTAATCAGGTAGCCGTCTTCAATTCGCAGGCCGCCCCACGGGGTGCTGAATAGAGGAATGTCAACCGATATGATCATATTCTCCGGGCATCAGGACACAAACCGGCTCGAAATGAACCGGGAAATCGGCCAGCCACCGGGCGTGCGCCGGGCCAAATACTGCCCGATCATCGGCACAGGCTACCAGGAAATCAAGGTCATGGCGGGCCATCATTTTCTGTACTTTTTGCCACCGTTTACGATATTCCGCGACGGGTATTGTTGGTGTTGAGCCTTCAACTGCCATTTGAATTTTCGCGTCCTTTGGTTCGTTTTACTGGTTCCCAAACTGATCCTTCGGTTTCGCTCAGGACAAGGTTTGGGAACCAGTTTTTTACAAACTACTCGGCAGCCGCTTCAACGTTATCTGCATTGTAAACGGTGAAGGGACCCATCAGCACGCGCAGTCCTGCATCGCGGGTGGGGTCTTTCTCGATGGTGTAGGTTCCCATCCGACCGGCCTCAAAGCTGACGCCTTCTGCGGCTTCCATCTGACCCGAAGCGATCAGGTAGGTGGTGTAGTAGGTCAGGTAGCCCAGGTCAACAAAGCTCCACAAGGCGAACTCGGGGGCGCAGCCGTTGAGGGTGTAGGATACCATCTCGGCGGGTAAACCAAGACCGCTAACCTTCACCTCGTCGCACAAGCCTTCGTCCTGCATAGCTTTGGCGGCGGAGGCAATGCCGACAGTTGTCGGGGCCATAATCAAGCCCAGGTCGGGGTATTTGTCAACCAGCGCCAGGGCCTGGTTGTAGCTGTCTTCGGACTGGTCGTTACCGTAAACAATGTCGACCAGTTCCAGCGCGTCATATTTGGAATCTTTGAGCGCTTCTTCCATAGCGGCAATCCAGGCGTTCTGGTTGGAGGCGTCGGGGGAGGCGGACAACACCGCAAACTGGCCGCCGTCATCGCCCAAAATGCTCAGGGCCATATCGGCCATAACTACGCCGGTTTCATCAAAATCTACCTGAGCAATGAAAACCTGCTCACCCTCGGCGGAGGGAATGGGAGAGTCCCAGGTAACAACGGCAGCGCCGGAGTCGAGCGCGGCTTGCGCAGCCGGAGCAATCTGGTCGCCGGCGTTGTTGGAGATCATGATCCCGTCCTGCCCTTGAGTGGCGGCGGTAGTGACAATCTCGATCTGACCTGCCACACTGTTTTCGGGGGTCGGGCCAAGAAATTCCAGGTTGCCGGGATTGTCCAGTTCAGCGTGAGCTTCTTGCGCGCCGTTATTGGCCTGGTCAAAGACCAGAATACCCAGGAACTTGGGTAGCAGCACCATATTCAGTTCGACGCCCGGTTCAGGAACAACCACATCACCGGTATCTGCCGTTGCGGACTCGACTTCTGCGCCACCGGCGGCGGCTTCAACATTGTCTGCTGTGTAAACAGTGAAGGGTCCCATCAGCACGCGCAGACCGGCATCGCGGGTGGGGTCTTTCTCGATGGTGTAAGCGCCCATTCGACCCGCTTCAAAGCTGACGCCTTCTGCGGCTTCCATCTGTCCGGTAGCAATCAGGTAGGTGGTGTAGTAGGTCAGGTAGCCCAGGTCAACAAAGCTCCACAGGGCGAACTCGGGGGCGCAGCCGTTGAGGGTGTAAGATACCATCTCGGCGGGCAGACCCAAACCGCTGGTTTTTACTTCGTCGCACAAGCCTTCGTCTTGCATAGCTTTGGCGGCGGCGGCGATACCAACGGTGGTCGGGGCCATAATCAGGCCCAGGTCGGGATATTTGTCAACCAGCGCCAGGGCCTGGTTGTAGCTGTCTTCGGACTGGTCGTTGCCGTAGACAATATCGACCAATTCCAGCGCATCATACTTGGAATCTTTAAGCGCCTCTTCCATAGCGGCAATCCAGGCGTTCTGGTTAGCCGCATCCGGTGAAGCGGACAGCACGGCAAATTGGCCGCCGCCATCACCCAGAATGCTCAGGGCCATATCGGCCATTACCACGCCAGTTTCGTCAAAGTCTACTTGCGCGATGAATACCTGCTCGCCCTCGGCAGAGGGAATGGGGGAGTCCCAGGTAACAACAGCCGCGCCGGCATCCATTGCCGCTTGCGCTGCCGGAGCAATTTGGTCGCCGGCGTTGTTGGAAATCATAATCCCGTCCATTTCCTGAGTGGCGGCGGTGGTAACAATTTCAATCTGTCCGGCTACGCTGTTTTCGGGGGTCGGGCCAAGGAATTGCAGTTCGCCGGGGTTGCCCAGTTCGGCGTGGGCTTCTTGCGCGCCTTCGTTGGCTTGGTCAAAGACCAGAATACCAAGGAATTTGGGGAGCAGGACCAGGTTGGCTTCCATGCCGGTTTCCGGCGTTACGGTTTCGCCACTTGCCGCGCCGGAATCTGCCGGTTCTGCCGCGGCTACTTCCGCGCCGCCGGCGGCGGCTTCAACATTATCTGCTGTGTAAATGGTGAAGGGCCCCATCAGCACGCGCAGACCTGCGTCGCGGGTGGGGTCTTTCTCGATGGTGTAGCTTCCCATTCGACCTGCTTCAAAAGTGACGCCTTCTTCGGCCTCAATTGCGCCGGTAGCCAGTTGGTTGGCAACGTAGTAGCTGAGGTAGCCCAGGTCAACAAAGCTCCACAGAGCGAACTCTGGGGCGCAGCCGTTGAGGGTGTAAGACATCATTTCGGCGGGCAGGCCAAGACCGCTGACTTTTACATCGTCGCACAAGCCTTCATCCTGCATTGCTTTGGAGGCGGCGGCAATGCCGACAGTTGTCGGAGCCATAATCAGACCCAGGTCGGGGTATTTGTCGACCAGCGCCAGGGCCTGGTTGTAGCTGTCTTCGGACTGGTCATTACCGTAGACAATGTCGACCAATTCCAGCGCGTTATACTTGGAATCTTTGAGCGCTTCTTCCATAGCGGCAATCCAGGCGTTCTGGTTAGCTGCATCCGGCGAAGCAGAGAGAACGGCAAATTGACCGCCGTCATCTCCCAGGATGCTCAGAGCCATATCGGCCATAACCACGCCGGTTTCATCAAAATCTACCTGAGCCACAAAAACCTGCTCGCCTTCGGCGGAGGGAATGGGGGAATCCCAGGTGACAACGGTCATGCCGGCATCCATTGCCGCTTGGGCGGCGGGGACAATCTGGTCGCCGGCGTTGTTGGAAATCATAATAGCGTCAACGCCCTGGGTGGCGGCGGTGGTCACAATTTCAATCTGACCGGCTACGCTGTTTTCGGGGGTCGGCCCAAGAAATTCCAGGTTGTCGGGGTTGCCGATTTCGCCGGCAGCTTCCAACGCGCCTTCGTAAGCCTGGTCAAAAACCAGAATGCCCAGGAATTTGGGCAGCAGTACCATTTGCAAATCGTCGCCAGAGGGCGCTTCTTCGGCTGCGGCTTCTTCCTCTTCAGCAGCCGGTTCTTCAGCAGCTTCTTCCTGCGCAGCCGGTTCTTCAGCAGCTTCTTCCTGCGCAACCGGTTCTTCGGCAGGTTCCGAGGGGTCCGGTGTTGCCTGTTCGCTGCCGCAACTTGCCAGCAGCAGGGCCAGAATGACGATCAAAACAAACAAGAATTTTCTGTGTTTCACGTTACTCCTCCTATTAAAACAATTTTAGATTTTGGATGTTAGATTTCCATCTATTTATTCCCAAACTGATCCTTCGGCTTGCGCTCTTTGAGCGCCGCTCAGGACAAGGTTTGGGAACGAGGGCACTTCATCTGCATTGATTCTCAATAGGCTGCTCCTTTTTTAATTATCAATTATCAATTGTTAATTGTTAATTGTCAATTGTTAACTGATAATTGTTCATTGTTCTTGCTGCTTGCTTCGGCTAACCGGCGGCGATCGAGATAGGCGCGTACAGTTTGGGTCATATTTGGCACCAGCACCGACAGGATAAGCAACATGCCGATAACCCCGGTTTGCACGTGGCCGGTAATATTTGCCAGCGACATACCGTTACGCAAGTTCAACACAATCATAATTGATAACAACACCCCGTAGATAGAGCCGGAACCGCCAAAGATACTGACGCCGCCCAGCAATACCATGGTGATGATGTCCAGTTCAAAGCCCAGGGCCAAATCGCCGCGAACAGCGCCCAGCCGGGCGGCAAACAGTAAACCGGCCAACGCAGCCACAGTACCGGAGGCTATGAACAAAATTGTTTTTACCCGATTTACTTTTACGCCGGAGTATTCGGCCACTTCCCGGCTGTTGCCAATGACATACACGTACCGGCCAAAACCGGAGTATTCCAACAGCAAAATGGCCGCAATTACAAACAAAAAGAAAAGAAGCAAAGCCAGGGGAAACGGACCGACAAGCGGCTGCTGGCCCAAGGTGTCGAACCAGACGGGGAAATCGCCAATAGACTTGTCTTCCAGCAACACGCGGGCAAAACCTCTGAAGCCAATTAACATAGCCAGCGTTACCACCAGCGAGGGCAGGCCAACTTTGGCAATCCAAAAGGCGTTAAACGCGCCGCCAAGCACGCCAATTAGAAGCCCGGCCAACAAAGCGACCGGGATGGGCGCGCCCTGGCTGTAAAGCCAGGCCAGCGTACAAGCCGATAATCCCATCATCGAGGACACAGACAAATCTATTTCTGCGTTGATAATGATAAAAGCCATAATCAGGGCTACAATTATTTTCTCGATGGATAGAATGAACAGGTTCATTTGATTACCAATGCTAAGGTAGTTGGGCGCAAGGGATGTGTTGCCGATGATAATCAGTATCAACACGAGCAGAAGGAACCCTTCCCAACTTTTTAGCTTATCCCATACTACTGACAGGAAGTTTTTATCATGCGACATGTCCAGGTTCCTCCTGAGTTTGAGTTTCTTCGACATCTTGTTGGGTCATTTGTAGCTCACTCCGCGCCCACAAGTCTCGCAGGCGGTTCATAATTACAAAGTCAGCGGCTACGGCCAGCAAAATCATTAAGCCCAGCAGGGCCTCTCGCCAGAATTGGCTGATTTCCGCCCACCTAATCAGGCTGTTATCAATAACGTCAATCAATATGGCTCCCAGAAGCGTACCAATAATTGTACCGGCACCGCCGTTGATATTGGCTCCGCCCACAACCGCCGCCGCCACCGATTTTAGCTCTATCCCCAGGCCGGCCACCACGGTAATATTGCCAAATCGAGCCAGAAACATAAAACCGGCCAATCCGCTCAAAGCGCCACACAACACAAAGGCAAAAAAGACAATCCGCTGCGAGGGAAAACCGGCCACTTTAGCGGCATCGGGGTTTGAACCAATGGCATACAGGCGGCGGCCATAGGGCAGATAGCTAAGCATTAGTTGAAAAATAATAACCACCGCTACCATAATTCCTACCAGCAACCTGAAATCGAGTTTGTCTATGCTAAAGATATTGGCCCGAGGTAAGTCTATAATCCAGGCCGGCAGGCTGGACGTAATTACAGTTTGGGCGTCGGAGTACTCTACCAACATGGTGCGGAACAGAGCCAGCGTACCTAGCGTAACAATAATGGCCGGCACCCGCCCATAAGCCACCAATACGCCGTTAAACGCGCCCATTGCCGCCCCAACGCCGATAGCCATTAGAACGACCGCAAGAGGAGCTATCTCATTGTTATCGGCCAGTTGCTGGCCCACAAAATAGGCGGTAAAGCCTACAATAGAGCCAACAGACAGATCGATGTTTCGCGTTAACACCACCAAAGTTTGTCCAACGGCAACTACTGCGATAATAGCCACACTGGTTGAAATCCGATTAAAAAAACGGGGGCTGAGATAGTTTTCTATTTGAGTGGCAAAAAAGATAATGACCATAATGATGAGTACAACAAGGACAAGTTCTCTAATTTGCTCCGGTCTAAAGCGGCGCATCAACGCGTTCATTGGCTAATCTCCTCGGTTAGGTGGCTTTGCCCCATTGCGGCAGTCATAACAATTTCCTGGGTGGCCTCTTCGCGGTTAAATATGCCCATTTGTTTGCCCTCGCGCATAACCAAAATACGGTCGCTCATAGCCAGCGCCTCCGGCAAGTCTGATGAGATGAGGATTATGGCCAGCCCCTGCTCGGCCAACTCATTGATAATGTGGTGAACTTCGGCTTTGGCCCCCACATCGATGCCGCGGGTTGGTTCATCAAAAATAAACAGTTTGGGTTCGGCGTTGAGCCATTTGCCGAGCATAACCTTTTGCTGATTACCGCCGGACAGTTTACCCACCTCGTGATTTACAGATGGGGTGCGGATGGTGAGCCGTTTACGGTAATCCTCGGCGGTGGCTTTTTCTCTGCTGTGTTTTACCAACCCCAGACCGCTTAAATATCTTTTGAGCGTTGGCAGCGAAATGTTAGAGGTGATTGACATAGGCATAGTCAGCCCAAACTGCCGCCGGTCTTCTGTTAGGTAAGAAATTCCGCATTTAAGCGCCTGTTCCGGCGATTTCATCGTTAGCGGCTCGCCTTCAAAGATGATTTCGCCGGCGTCTGCCGGCTCGATGCCAAACAGGGCCAGCCCCACATCGGTGCGCCGCGAGCCAACCAGCCCGGCAAAGCCCAGTACCTCGCCGCGCCGCACGTCAAAATTAATATCCGAGAAAACGCCTTCTTTACCCAACCCCCGCGCCGATACCAGCACCTCGCCTTTTTCCGCCTGGCTTTTGGCAAAATAATCGCCAACTTCACGGCCCACCATATCGCGAATAAGGCTGTCGTGGGTAACATCGCCGGTAATGTTGGTAGAAATGTGCCGGCCGTCGCGGAACACGGAGATACGGTCGGAAATTTTGAAGACCTCTTCCAGGCGGTGGCTAATAAACAGTACGGCGACGCCTTGTTCTCGCAGGGTATTAGCCACTTTGAACAACTGCGCCACCTCGTGCGCGGAAAGCGAGGCGGTTGGCTCGTCCATAATCAACACCCGCACATCCAGCGAGATAGCTTTGGCAATTTCAACGGCTTGTTGGGCGGCCAGGGTAAGACCGCGGGCGGGCATTTTTACATCGAGCTTAACATCCAGCTTTTCCAGAATCGACTCGGCGTCTTTGTACATCTTTTTCCAACTTACTACCGCGCCCCGGTCCCGGTGGCTGATAAAGATATTTTCGGCCACATTTAAATCCGGGAAAACGAGCGGTTCCTGATAAATGGCAGCCACACCGTGCGACTGCGCTTGCTGCGAGTTGTGGATGTGGACGGGTTGCCCATCCAGTAAAATATTGCCGGTATCGGGCCGGTAGATGCCGGTCATTGTCTTTATCAAGGTCGACTTGCCGGCTCCGTTTTCACCTACCAAGGCATGTATCTCGCCGGGGTAGAGGGTTAAAGAGACATTATCAAGAGCCTGAGTCATATCGAAGCGTTTGGAAATGTTTTTCATTTCCAAAACAGGTTTTTTATCCATGCAGAATTCTCCTGAATATTTTTGTTTATACCAGAACTACATCTACATTGCGTTGACGTACTTCTTCAACCAAATCCTCGGGGGCGCTTGTATCGGTAAAAATGCTTTCGATTTTATCAAGCTGGGCAAAGGTGTAGGCGGCTGCTTTGCCCCATTTACGGGTATCTGCCAGACCGATTACGCGCTTGCAATATTTTATCATAGCCCGTTTCATGACTACTTCTTCACGATTCACATCGGTTAAGCCTTCGTTGGCGGTAACGCCGCGTGCGCCAAAAAAACCAATTTGAATATTTATATCTTCAATTGACGCGCTTTGAAGTTGCCCTACCAGCGAAATGGAGGTTCGCCGCAAACTGCCGCCGGGCAGAATCACGTAAATCTGCGGCGCGTCAAGTAGATTGAAGGCCACTCTGAGGCTGTTGGTAACAACCGTTAATTCTGAAAGTTTTTTAATATGAGGAATAATGGTCTGGACGGTGGTGCTGGCATCAAGAAAGATGGTATCGCCGTAGTGAACCAGTTTGGCCGCGGACTGGCCTATACGAGCTTTTTGCGCCGCGTATTGCTGCTGGCGTAAATCAAAGGAGAGTTCCGGTAAAGCGCTTGTGGAGGTTGCGCCTCCGCGAGTGCGCAGCAATAAGCCTTGATCGCTTAAGGCTTGTAAATCCTGGCGGATAGTTACTTCTGACACATCAAAGGCGGCGCTAAGTTTGCTAACCGAAAGTTGTCCGGCCTCGCCCAATGCGCTCAGAATTTGTTGTCTGCGCTGCGCCAGTTGATGCACTTTACCCAAAAGAAACCTCCCTGTCACTTTTGGAAATTGTTGTAAACTGCAAGTTTCGTAAGAAATCGAAAGTATTGTAATGCAAAAGAAACAAGCCGTCAAATTTTGATTCTGAAGCGCTCTCATCTCATCAATAACCCGGCGTTCACGTCAATTGTGGACCCGGTGATGGCCGCTGCTGCCGGCGAACATAGAAAAACGACGGCTGCGGCAACCTCATCCGGCTGCATAAATCGTGCCAGAGGGATTTTGGCTTGCAGGTCCTGCCTGACCTGCTCCGACCAGTTGGCCGTAAGATCGGTTTCGATGGTGCCCGGCGCGACGGCGTTGACGGTAACGCCATACGGGGCCAGATGCCGGGCGAAAGATTTGGTCAACCCCAGGAGACCGGCCTTGCTGGCCGCATAGTGCATCCCTACGGCAACTCCGCCCATCTGTCCGGCTGCCGAGGCAATATTGATTACCCGTCCCCAACCGGATGCTTGCAAGCCCGGCAACGCTGCCTGAGTGCATAAAAATGCGCCCTTGAGGTTTATCGCCAAAACCCGATCCCATTCTGCCTCGCTGATCTCGTCCGGCGGGGTCAGCGGACATACGCCGGCGTTATTGACCAATATTTCGATCTGACCTATATCTTCAAACGCAGAATGGACGGCATCGGCATTGGACACATCGAAAACGGAAGTGACCGTATTGCCGCCCTGATCAGCAATCAAGCGAGCCGTCTCATCCAGGGCGTCGGCATCCACATCTCCCAGTATTATTTTAGCGCCCAACCCGGCCAGTTGCCGGCTGATGGCGCGTCCAAGTCCCTGGCCGGCGCCCGTTACCAGGGCTGTGCAACCGGCGAGGTATTGTTCAGGCATGGTTTTCTCCTTCAATCCCCAACTACAATTCCATTTGGAAATCGCTGAAGTAAAACCGGGTCGTGGGGAGGAACCACGATGTCAGCGATTTTACGAACGCGGTCCATTGCTTGATAACATTGTTTGATGTCTACCGCCAGACCAATGGGGTGATTTTTTTTCAGATTTTCATAGTAGAAAATGGTGTCGCTGGGAAAGACTGCCAGCCCTTTTTTGGTCTGCACAGTGAACGCTTGACAACACATTGTGTGCCCGCCAACGTAAAAGGCGCCAATACCGGGGATAATCTCCGGCGCTTCATCATCTACCAGAATCAGGCGGTCGCGGGCTTCACCGGCAAAGTAAGCCAGAATGTCGCGCGGAAAGAGGATGTCGGGCGTTAAGGCCGGAGACGGCGGATCGAGCGTAAGATGCCAGCCGGTACGCGAGACGACGAATTTTGCGTTGGGGAATAATTTGGCGTTTGAACAATGGTCGTAATGAAGGTGGGAGATGAAGATATATTCCACCTCCGCTGGGTCAATGCCCTCTTTTTGCAGCAACAGGGGAACGCTCTGCGTTTTCATATCCATTCGAAAACGTCCCCTGTGTCCCACGCCGCCCTCAACAAGCGGTTGAATTTCAGCTACATCCCGTATGCCGGTATCGATCAGCGCGACTTTGCCATCGTCCCGGCGCAGAATGAAGAACAGGAAGTCTACATCTACCCATTCTTCCCAGCGAGACATAAAAAACATTTGCGGGCCGGGTACGGTTTGCTCGCAATATTTAATTGCTTTAATGCTGTAAGTTGTCATTTTTCTATCCTCTATTTTTACCCCCCCCTCTGGCTCCCCCCTCAGTAGGGGGGAGCCAGAGGGGGGTGAGTAGCAGAATCAATCATTGAAGATTGACAGATGTGCCGCCGTCAACAACCAGCATCGAGCCGGTACACCAGGCAGAGTCGTCGCCGGCAAAAAATAGAACCGGCCCGGCAATGTCATCCGGCCGGCCCAGACGTCCCAATGGGGCGCGTTTCGACCAATATTCGCGCGTTTCCGGGTCGGACAGCGCTTCGCGGTTGATGTCGGTCTCAACGGTGCCGGGCAAAACGGCGTTGCAAGTGATGCCATACGGCCCCAGCGAAATAGCCATAGATTTGACCAGCAAATTGATACCGGCCTTTGAAGCGCAGTAATGAGCCTGTGTACTACCGCCAAACTCCGACGAGATAGAACTGACGGCGATAATGCGTCCTTTTACGCCTTGTTCGACCATTATTTTGGCAACTGCTTGCGAACATAAAAAATAGCCGTTCAGATTCACCTCGAGTACCCGGTTCCACAAATCCTCCGGCATCTCCAAAAAATCCTCAAAAGGACATATTCCGGCAATGTTGACCAGGATGTCGATACTGTTCCACTGTTCCACCACCCTGTTTACCATTGCCTGCACCTGCTCGCTATCGGACACATCGGTGCGGACAAACATTGCCTGACCGCCGCCATCCTCGATGAGCCGAACCGTTTCGCGGCTTTCATCTTCGCGCAGGTCTACAATCGCTACCCTGGCTCCGTCTTGCCCCAATCGTAGAGCAACCGCCCGGCCAATTCCACGCGCTGCGCCGGTGACAATTGCTGTCTTGTTGTCCAAACGCATAGTTTACACCTCGCCTTCTTTTTTATTCATTCACCATTTCTTCCGGGCGAATGTTGTCCACCTGCCCGTAGAAGAAGATGATGTCTACATGCCCGCCCTTGTCGTATTCAAATACGTGCCACTCCAACGGCGGAATGTGTAATGTCATCCCGGCTTGCAGGGGGATAGGTTCCCCCAATTCATCACGTTTGGCGCCATAACGCACCCAGCCGTCTTTCGCGCTGAGAATACAAACAATTTCTTCGGCATGGTGATGGGGCTCCATTGCCCCGCTTCTTTCAGAATATGTGGCAAATCCCATCGTCATCCTGGCGCTTGTTGAGAGGGCATCTTTCCCAACAGCCTTTTGAACTTCTCTGCCGGGCAATATTTCGCTTGTTAAATCATCACGTTTGATCAGTTGCATATTTTTTCTCCTGAAAATATACGAATGGGCGAATGGGCGAATGGGCGAATGGGCGAATGGGCGAATAAAAATCGTTGCCTACGCTTTGCGACCCATTCGCCATTCGCCATTCGCCATTCGCCCATTCGCCCATTCGCTCGTTTATCTAAACAAAGTCTCCGGCGAGTCTAACAGGGCGCGTAAATCTTTCAAAAACATAGCGCCGTCAACCCCGTCCGCAACCCGGTGGTCAATAGCCAGAGTCAGGCGTAAAGTTGGCCGCAGGACAACCTGTCCATTCTCGCCAACGGGTCGCTCCACAATGGCTCCCGCCGCCAGGATGGCGCTTTGAGGCGGGTTGAGGATAGGCGTGAAGTCGTCTATGCCGAACATACCCAGGTTCGTAAATGTGAAAGTGCCGCCGGTCACGTCATCCGGGCTAAACTTCCCGTCTTTGGCCTTTTGGCTAAGCGCAGTCCGCGCCCGGATGATCTCTTCCAATGACAGGCTCTCAGCCTGGTGAATAACGCTGACAACCAGCCCCTGCTCTGTCGCGGTTGCCACTCCCAGATTGATCTCGGAAAAAGTCCGCACTTGTCCATCCGCCCAACTTGCGTTGAGCAAAGGATGATTGGGCAGCGTCATTGCCAGCGCCTTGAGCAGGAAATCGGTGTATGTCAACCGCGCGCCAAAACGCGCTTCTATGTACGGCAATAGATTGGCGCGCAATTCAACCAGCCGCGTAACGGGCAACTCTATGTTTAGATAAAAATGCGGCGCGGTCTGAAAACTTTCACTCATACGCCGGGCGGTCAGCCGCTGAATACGGGTGATAGATTGCAATTGTGAAGGGACAACCTCTACCATTGACTCAGCCGGCGTATCTGTTTTTTTGGATTCGATGATGCGCCGGATGTCCACCTCGACAATGCGACCTTGCGGGCCGGTACCTTCGACCGTACTTAGCTCGATGTTATGTTCCCTGCCCAATCGTTTTGCCAGCGGCGACGCCTTGACCGGCGGCGCTGGCGCAGATTGGACATTTACCTTTTGGGCTTCGATGACGCGCTGGATATCCTCTTTCACAATGCGCCCTTGCGGCCCGGTACCGGCAACGGTACTCAGGTCAATGTTGTACTCTCCGGCCAATCGTTTCGCCAGCGGCGATGTTTTGATTTGCGACGCGGGGGTTTTCTTTTTTGCCACTGCCGGTTGGGGCGAGGGCAGAGGCGCTGCGTCTGTCGGGGCGGTTTCCGGTTGTGGTAGTTTCTCGCCCGGTTCGCCGATGTAGCCGATGATTTGCGCCAACGGCGTCGTCTCACCGGTATCAGCCAGAATTTTTAGCAACGTTCCACCGGCTGGAGCCTCAACCCCCAGCACAACTTTGTCCGTTTCTATCTCTAATAGAGCGTCTCCCTTTTCTACCGTCTCCCCTTCTTGCTTGAGCCAGCTAACAATTGTTCCCTCTGTCATTGTCAGCCCCAGTTTGGGCATAATTACTTCTGTAGCCATTATAAACTCCTGAAATAGGTGCAACGCACTTCTGTACCGCCTTGCAGGGCAAAATCGATTTGTTTTACGCAACAAATTGCAAGAGAAGACAATGCGCTAAGTGCGTCGCACCTGATGGCTTGGTAAAAAATTTCAACCCCCACACGAACGGCGCACAATAAGTTCCGGTTCCAGAACAACCTGTTGGGGGGTGCGGGAGCCGGCGTCTTTGTCGAGGCAATCCAGTAATATTTGCATTGCCACTCGTCCAATTTCGCGTTTGGGCAAAGCGATAGTCGTCAGCGGTACTGAGAACAGGTTGGCAAAGGGGATGTCATCGTGTCCCACTACGGCTACCTCGTCCGGCACAGATACGCCCGCCTTGCTTATTCGATGGATAAATCCCATCGCCAGCAGGTCATTGGCCCCAAAAACGGCTGTTGGGCGAGACGATTGGCTCAACCATTGTTCCCCTGCTTGTTCGCCGCCTTCAAGCCGGTTGTTGCTAACTGTATAAAGATGCTTCAGTTCGACTCCCGCTTCGTCGAGCGCCTTATGTAACCCGGCCAAACGAGACCGTTCCGGCATATTTTGCAACTCGCTGCTGTAGATAAAGCCAATGCGGCGATGTCCCTGCCGGAGCAGATATTGCCCGACAAGGTATCCGCTTTTCTTGTTGTTCACATTGACGAAACTGAGACCGGGCACATCGCGCCCCACTACCACGATTGGCGTGCCTTCATCTTCCAGCATCCGCAGGTGACTTAAATTACCCAACACCGGCATCACAATTATACCGGCTACCTGAATCCGCCGGAAGCGCTCGATAACGCGTTTTTCCACCCCAAGCTGCCGCCGGGATTCGCTGAGAAAGATGATGTGGTCACGCTGTTCGGCCAGGTCCTCGATGGCGCGTATCATTGGCACGAAAAAGGGATTGGCGAACTCCAGAATCAGGCAGCCGATCAGGTTTTGGGCTGAGCCTACCAAACTCTGGGCCATCAGATTGGGAGAATAATTTAACTCACGCGCCACTTCAAGCACCCTTTGCCGGGTAGATTCAGAAACCTCAGAACTGCCGGAAAGGGCGCGGGAAACGGAAGATGGAGCCAGCCCCAAAGAGCGGGCAATTTCTTTTATCGTGACAGACATAGCGTGTTATCTCTCAGGTAGCTACTATCAGGCAAAAAAGCTGCGCGCGGCGGCGATGATTTTTTCTTCGCTGGGTATTGCGGCTAATTCCAAAGTTTCATTGTACGGCATCGGCACATCTTCAGATGTGACTCGTACAATGGGGCCGTCCAAATAATCAAAAACCTCTTCACAGGCGCGGGTCACAATCTCAGCCGCAAATCCGCCGGTGCGAACTCCTTCGTTGACAACCACGAGTCGGTTGGTTTTTTTAGCCGATTCGGCAATGGTTTCCATATCCAGAGGATTCAGCGTGCGCGGGTCGACAACCTCTACTTCAATGCCCTCTTTTGACAACTTCTCCGCGGCGTCAAGAGCCAAAAGAACCATGCGCGAAGTAGCCACAATGGTTACATCGCTTCCGGCGCGCTTCACTTCCGCCTTGCCAATAGGGATAAGATATTCGCCTTCCGGAACCGGCCCTTTAGTGTTGTAGAGCAGTTTGTGTTCAATAAACACAACCGGATTATTGTTGCGGATGGCGGATTTAAGCAGCCCTTTTGCATCTTTGGGCGTTGAAGGCTGCACCACAACAAGGCCGGGTATGTGAGCGTACCACGCTTCCAGGCTTTGCGAGTGCTGGGCTGCATTGCCGCGCCCCGCGCCGCCCTGAGTGCGTATTACAAGGGGGACGCTCGCCTTGCCGCCAAACATATAACAAGCCTTGGCTGCCTGATTTACAATGGGGTCAATAGCCAGGCTACTGAAGTCAATGTACATTATTTCCGCAATCGGGCGCAAACCGACTAACGCCGCGCCAACCCCCATCGAGACAAAGCCTTCTTCCACAATCGGGGTGTCCAACGCCCTCATTTTACCAAAACGCTCGTAAAGACCTTCGGAAATTTTGAGCGGGCCGCCGTAAAGCCCCACATCTTCTCCCATGATAAAAACGTTTGGGTCTCTCTCCATTTCTTCGTGGAGCGCTTCATTCAGCGCTTTTCTATATTGCAGTATACGTTCTGCCATAATGGTTTTCTCCTATGCGTAAACATCGTCCCAAAGCGTCTTGAGTTCCGGTTCCGGGCTGCTGAGGGCAAATTCGACGGCTTCTTCACATATTTGCCGGGCTTCGTTCTCGATGGCGGTGAGTTCCTCTGGTAAAAGGATGCTCTCTTTCAGTAAACATTTTCCCATACGGGGAAGCGGGTCGTGCTTGTCATCCTTCCAGATGTCCACTTCGCCCTTTTTGCGGTAGGTCAACGGGTCGCCAATAGTGTGCCCCTCAATACGATAGGTTTTGGCAACTATCAGGGTGGGGCCGTCGCCTCTGCGGGCGCGGGCGACAGCCTCCCCGGTTGCTTCATAAACAGCCAATACATCGTTTCCGTTGACATTAATGCCCGGAAAACCAAATGGCAAGGCGCGCTTTGTTAAATCAGTGTCCGCCAAAAATTGTTCGGCATAGCTGAACTCGGAAAATTGATTTTGTTCGCAGACGTAAATCAGGGGTAATTTCCACAGCGCGGCCATATTAGCCGTCTCGTAAAAGACGCCTTGGTTGATAGCCCCATCGCCAAAAAAGCTGACGGCAACGCTCCTGTCGCCCCGATACTTGCCGGCATACGCCGCCCCGGCAGCCAGTCCGATGCCGCCGCCCACAATACCGTTGGCTCCCAGGATACCCAGGTCAAGGTCGGCAATGTGCATAGAGCCTCCCTTTCCTTTGCAGTACCCTGTGGCGCGCCCCAGCAACTCGGCCATCATCGCTTTGGGGTCGCCCCCCTTGGCCAGACAGTGACCGTGCCCCCGGTGGGTGCTTGTAATATAGTCATCCTTATTCAAGGCGCTGCAGACGCCAACGGCGATTGCTTCCTCGCCGATGTACATATGAGTTGTGCCGCGCATCATATTCTTCATAAACAGTTCCCGCGCTTTTTCTTCAAAGGCGCGGATTAGCCACATACGGCGGTACATCTCTATCTTTTGTTCATTACTTATCGACATAAATTCCTCTCTTGGAAATAAGCCCTCCCTCAATCCCTCCCAAAGGGAGGGAGGCTCGAGTTCCCTCTCCTTTTGGGAGAGGGTTAGGGAGAGGTCCGAATTTTCATTGTCGTTGTCGTCCTGCCAGGGACTGTTTGACTCTTTATTATTTCAAAACCCTATGCGCGGCATCGACCACATGGTTCGCGCTCATACCGTATTTTTCAAACAGTTCATGCGGGGCGCCTGATTCGGCAAACGTGTCGGGTACGCCAACACGGACAACCGGAACCGGTTTGTGTTCTGCCAGAAATTCAGCCACTGCGCCGCCAAGCCCGCCTATAATGTTGTGGTCCTCGAGGGTTACGATGGCGTGAGTGTTGCGGGCGGCAGCCAGCAACGCCTCTCCGTCGAGGGGTTTGACGGTGTGCATATCCAGCAAACCAGCCTGAATGTTCTCTGCCGCCAATTTTTCTACGGCATCCAGGCCCACAGATACCATAGCGCCCATCGCTACCAGGGTGACATCGGCTCCTTCGCGCAACTTTATTGCTTTGCCGATAGTAAATTCCTGGTTTGGCTTGTAGATGACGGGAACCGGGTTACGCCCCATCCGAAAGTAGGTTGGGCCGGCGTAGGCAACCACCCGGCGAAGCAGCGCCGAGGTTGCCACCGCGTCAGCAGGCGCAACAACGGTCATGTTCGGTATGGCTCGCATCATGGCGACATCTTCTGTGGCCTGGTGGGTTGGCCCATCCCAGCCTACTTCGATGCCGCCGTGCGTAGAGATTATTTTTACGTTGAGGTTGGCGTAGCAAATAAAACTGCGTATCTGCTCGCAAGTCCGCATAGAAGAAAAGGTTGCATAAGTGCAAGCCAGGGGAATCAGGCCGGTTGTCGCCAGCCCGGCTGCATTCATCATCATGTTCTGCTCGGCAACGCCGCAGTTGATGTGACGTTCGGGGTAACGTTTGGCAAAGGTATTAGTTTTTAACGATGCGGAAATATCCGCGTCCAACACCACTATTTCCGGTATCTGCTCGCCCAACTCAACCAGGGTTTCTCCAAACGCTTCACGCAATGCTTTCCCGGGATAGACGGTCATGCTAATGCCTCCTGCGATAGTTCTTTCAATGCTCGCTCAGCCAGTTCTTTGTTGGGCGCTTTGCCATGCCAGGCTGCCGGGTTTTCCGTCATAAAGGAGACGCCCTTGCCCTTTATGGTGTGCGCAATGATCAACGCCGGACGCTCGCGCTGTTGGGCGGCCCAGGCTAACGCATCGAGAATTTGCTCGATGTCGTGACCGTCAATCTCCCGCACTTCCCAATTGAAAGCGCGCCACTTGTCGGCGACCGGTTCAAGGTCCAATATCTCGCAAGTTGGACCATCCACTTGTGAACGGTTATAATCGTAGATGCAAACCAGATTTGCTAATTGCTGAAAACCGGCAAACATAGAAGCTTCCCAGGTGCAGCCTTCCTGCGCATCGCCATCTCCAATGAGAACAAAGACCCGAAAATCACGCCCGGTGATTCGAGCGCCCAAAGCCATGCCGGCGCCCGCAGACATGCCGTTCCCCAAGGGTCCGGCGCTCATCTCTACGCCCGGCGTCTTTGTCATATCGGGATGACCTTGCAAAATACTGTCTATCCGGCGCAAGGTTGCCAATTTCTCCATTGGGAAATAGCCGCGCAAGGCCAATGCCGCATACAAACCAGGGCAGGCGTGCCCCTTGGAAAGAATAAAGCGGTCACGGTCGGGCCAAGCTGGATTTTTGGGGTCGATTTGCATAAAGTGGAAGTAGAGAGCGGAAAGTATATCGGCTTCGGAAAGGGACCCTGCCGGATGGCCGCTGCCTGCGGCATGGGTCATACGAATGACCTCTTGACGAATCCGATTTGCTTGCCGCTGCAACTCGTTTAACAATTTCTCTTCGTATGGCATAGCTACTCCTGCGTAAACAGATTCCGCAAACGTTTGCGTCAGAAAACACAAAACCCATGGATGAGCGCCTGACTAAATTAATAGTAAAAGCACCCTGTGGATATTTACGCAAACGTTTGCGGATGGTTGAAGTAGAGTATACCACTATACTTTTGTCCTGTCAAGTACCCCTATTCATAGGCAGCAATTCTCATTTTGACTAAATTGTGTCAAATTTTAAGTTGAGTTCGAGTTGTTGAACCATAAAATCGAGGAGATGTTGCCAACTGTCGAAGTAGAGATACCGGGTTAAGGTCTTGACATCATTGAAAAAGGTACGACGAGCGCCTAATGCTTGGCGCAAGAGGCGATATTTAGCGTCAACGAGTTCCAGGACGGTATGAAAAAGGAAAGCAGGCAGGTTGAGAGTGAGTAAAAAGCTGGCCGGATATTGTTGGCCGTGGCCGAAGTTGTGTTCCAGATGATAGCCTTTGGTTTTGAGGATGTTGTTGTTTTCGTTTTCGACTTTCCAACGGGCGCGTCCAGCCTCGGCGATGGGGACAACCGTTTGCTCAGTGAGTTGATGATTGGTGACAAAGGTGTTGTAGTAGAGTTGTTTGCCTGTTTTGCTGTGAGTGATGGCGACCTCACACCAATTGACCAACAGGGCATTCTCGCCCCCTCGCAAGGGGACATCCTCAACAAAACGACAGGTGATGATTTCGGTAAAGCGTCCATTGAAGCGTCGCAGGGTTACTTGGTCAATATCGTTGCTGGCGGTCAGAGAATCAAGCCATTCATACAGGATTTTGTGGCTATCAGGTTTGCGGCACTGGTTCAGTTGTATGGGATTTGGTTTGACGGCCTGTCATTCGCCACTTTTCGACGAAAGATGAAGGACGAAGGACGGATTTTGTCCGCTAATTCCCTTCGTCCTTCGTCTTTCGTCCTTTGTCTGGTGTTGAAAAATCTCATTCCCATTCAACTGAACCAGTGCCCAAATCGCTCCAGTTTCAAAATGAGAATTGCTATCAAAAGTAAAGTATGGGATACTTATCACGCCGCTGACGCTAAAACATTTATGGAAAATATTAACGCCTTCCAAATCTGGGCTAAAGACACCCTGCCGGACGGAACCGCTCTGGATGCTATTTTGAAATTATGCGGTAAGTCGCCCAAGTTCCTGCTGGCCTACGAGTACCCCTCGGCCTGCCGCACCAGCAATCTTGTCTTGAGCGTAGCCGAAAGGATGGTTGACCGTCATATAAACGCGATGGACCGCTATTTGGATAGCTGTCAATATTATCACGGCCATTTGATGTCTGCCGAGTACAGCATTCGGGCCTGGGCTTTATTGCACAACTATTGGCCCTACTGCCCACGCGCTAAAGTGGCTGATGAATATCAATCTCCGGCTCATAAGCTCAATGGCCGGATTTATCACAACAATTGGTTACATAACCTCCTCATTTCAGCCTCTATGGGAGGGTATCGTCAATAATTTGAGTAACCACAGAAATCGTCAGAACTAGTCCTTTTACTCTATGGTCAACTTACCCACGATTTATTGGCAAGATACCAAGAAACCAACCATCACTCTGAAATCGTAAATTGAGTTAGCGTCTGTCCTTCTCCTAACTTCTCAAGGCTGCCATCTTCTGGTTGAAAGTACAGCCCTGCGATGAGCGTGTATTCCCCCGGTGGTAAATCGGCGGGAAGGGCGAGTTGGTGCGTATCGCGGAGAGTTTCGCCGGGAGACCAGAGCGTGGGAGGATAGAAGACGCCGCCGGGGAGGTGGTCGCTTTGGGTGATGCCCGCGCCATCGGCGTTGAGCAGATGGACGTAGCTGGTGTAATTTTTGGCCGGCGAGTCGCCGCTGACCTGCCAGTAGAGGGTGACGGTCAACAGTTCCGGTTGCTGTTGCAAGTCATAGCCAATAATTTGCAGCGTATCGCCATAGCTCAGAGAAGTTGTCTGCGCGGGCGATAGATTTGGAGCGCTTGCCTGAAACAATTGCGCGCGCGGCAGGGGGGGGAGCGCCTGCAAATCGGCTTTAATTTCCAGACCGGGCATTGGCTTGATGAGATAGACGGGGCGCTGACTGGCGAAAGCTTGATCCAGCGCGCGGCCTATGTTGGCGTATTCGGGATTGGGGGTGATGAGGGGAAAAAGCCCCAGCCAATCGGGACGACGATTTTCCACGTATTGATAATACCACAGTGGCATCATTTCATTGCGGTCATTGCTCAGCAGCACGGCGTCATCGGGTAGTTCCTGAAGCAAAATCTCCTGCCAGGCGTCGCGGGCGATGGTGTTTTGACTCTGATCAACCTTCGCGTAGCGAGTAACCAATAATACTACCACAAATCCCAATAACAGTCCGCTCAAACCGACAAAAAGCAGCTTTTGCAAACGAATTTGCATCCGCGCGGTGGCGTCGCCCAAAAGCAAAGCGCCTTCCCCGCGAATTTGGTTGCGGGAGCTCAGTTTTTGGCTGGTGATGCGGGCCAGCGTGAGCCATCCCAGGCCAATCCACAGGCTGAGGATGAGCCAGCAGGGGATGAAAAGCACGTACACATCGCCAATAAAGTAGATCAGGTTAAAAATTAGAAAGCCGGAAAAACTCCCTAGCGTCAGCGCCAGCAGCGCAGGGCGTTTCCGCAGGCTGAATACGCCTACCAGTCCCAACACCCCCCCCAGCCAGCCAACTTGCCGACGCATAAAATCAAGGCTCATCAACAGCCTGTCCAGGCCCACCGCTTCCGGCTGCACTTCTGCGCTGAAAACAGCGCCGCTGACGTGTTGCAAAAAGCCTTTGAATGTGTTGTGGTAGAGAATGAGCGTTTGCTGCTGGCTCAATTCCAGTTTGACATAAGGCGAGTTCGCCGCCAGCAGCGGCAGGGTCAGGTACAATAAATTCGGCAGCGCGGCGATGACCAGCAATTTTACGCCATCTTTTAGCGAAAGCTTTCGGCAGCCGGAGAGCCAGAGGTACAGCAGCAGCGCCGGAAGCATCAGGATGATGGTGCGGTGATGGGTCAGGCCAAGGCCGAAGAAGAGCGCCAGCAGCCATCCCCGCCGAAAGGTGAGGGCGCAGGGCTTTTCTGCCGGTTTTATTTGCAACGTCGCCCACAATATCAGAGCCACAAGAAGCGCGTGCATACCGTACACTTCGGCAATGACAGCCTGGCTCCAGAAGGTTTGACTGAAAGCAAAGATGAGCGCCGCGCCAACCGCGCTGAGGCGCCGGGCAGTCAGCGGCGCACTGGGGGACAGGCGAGCGGTCAATTGTGCGCCAGGCAGGTACACCACGCCCACCGCCAGCGCCGCAGCAACGGCAGAAAAGAGATTCATTCGCCAGGCTGCTTCGCCAAAGGGTAGCGTGTGGCTGAACAGCCAGCCCGCCAGCGTGTACAGGGGGTAGCCGGTAGGATGCGCCAGCCCCGGCAGCCAGGTAACAAATTGAAATTCCCCGCCGTCGGCAAAGAGAACGGTGGGCGCCAGCGTGAGCAGGTAAATCGCCAGCGCTATGGCCGACGTTCCGGCGGCGATGAGAGTTTCGGTTTTTTGGGAGGTGGTTGATTTTGACATAACTTTAATCTGCTTTTGAACGACGCCCGCTTCTCCTTCGTCCAAACACGCCTGTCCCAATTATTCCCAAAGCCAGCAAACTCAAGCCCCCGCCGATAACCCGCGCGGGGGTGCTGCCCATTCGCAATTGCAGTGTGTGGTCGCCGGGCGGTACGTCAACGGTAATCAGGCCGTAGGGCGGCTCGCGGCGATGCGGGATAGGTTGCCCGTCAAGCGTAACGCGCCAGCCGGGGTAATCGTAGGTGTAGAATTGAAGCGTTGCCGGGCCGCCGATGACCCGTACTTTATCCGATGCGCCGCCGTGATGCAGCATTTCCACGCTTGCGTCTCCGGCGATGATTGCCGCTGTGCCAAGCTGTTCTCCGGCGCGGTATTGCGCCTCCATCGGGCTGCTGACGGGTTGTTCATCGGTGTAGACAACCATTCCCACCCGATCCTGAATTGACGCCGAATCCCAGTTGATAATCGCCAGCGGGGTGTCGGCCCAGTCAGGGATGTCGGTGTACTGAGGCTGGGCGTAGGCGTAACTTCCCAGCGCTACTATCAATACCGTGATGCCCAAAACCGTGTCATCCGGGCGCAGCGAGGCCGCCAAACTGCCCGCTGCTACGCTGGCGCTGAGCATCGCAATGATGAGCAGTCGCCAGGGAAATTGCACCAGCGAAGCAATGGGCAGCGCCATCCACACGCCTTCCGCCAGCGGAGACATCAGCCAGACAGCCAAAAGGGTTGCGCCAAAGAAAATAATCGCCATCCCTTTGCGCGCCATCTCTCGATGGCAGCGCAGCAGTCCCACAAGGGCAAAAGCAAGCAGTCCGTAGACAACAATGCCCAATTGATAGGACATTCCGTCATTCACGCCTGCCCCGGCGTATTCGTAACCCCAAAAGGGCGACAGGAATTGCGAAAAGTAAACAAAATGCTGCGCGAAATTATAGCTGCCGCTGGTCCACTGTTCTACTTTGATAAAACGTTGTTCCAGAATGGCGGGAAGCAAGTAGATGCTTGCCAGCGCAAGGCCCAGCAGTCCCGCGCCAACGCTAAAAAGCATTCCTTTGAACCAGTTGCGCAATGAGCCGCAAGCGACGAATGACGAGCGACGAGCGACGAATGGCAAATGACAAATGACCAGTGACAAATGACCAACGGCAATGTAGAGCATCAGAAAAGGCGTGAAAGTGAAGAAGGTGGCGTGGTGGGTCAAGGCCAGCAGACCATAAGCGGCTCCTGCCAGAGCCAGCCGCTTAAAGTTGGGGCGAGCGATAAGTTCCGTGAAGGCCCACAACACCAGCGGCAGCCACATCAGCGAAACGTATTCGGCGTAGGCGCTGCGGACATAAATTTCCAGCAGATGAAAGGGGGCAAACATATAGACCATTCCCGCCAGCAGTCCGGCCTTTGCGCCAAAAAGCCGTCGCGTAAAGCCGTACATCGCCAGCCCCGCGCCAATGGTGGACAGGATGTAGATAGTCTTCACGGCGGCAATCATCGGCGCGCCCGGCAGATGCACTACTTCTGCCATATAAATTGCCAGCGGCGCGTAGATGTTGAAGAGCGGGTAGCCGTAGCCAAAGGCAAAATCGGGACTCCAGCGCGGCCACAGAAAGCCATCGCGCAGGGTTTGGTCAAATTCCACCAGATAGAAAATGCTGTGCCGGGCATCGTGCGCGTTGAAGAAGTAAGCCGGAGTCAGCAGCGGCCCCCAGGCAAAGATGGAAAAAGCCAGTAGTATCCAGATTTGCGGGTCTATTTGGGTGAGGTGTTTTTTCATCATTTGCGTTTTACCTGCGCAAACAACAGTCCACCCACCACCAACCCCAAACTCAGCAGCGAAATCCACTTCCCCGCCACCCGCACCGGCGTGTCCCTAAAGCGCAGCTCCAGAAAATGCTCTCCGGCGGGGATGGGGACGACCATCCAGCCTTGCGGGTTGGTGGTTTGGATTTGCGGCGCGGCGATGATTTGACCAATGCGCCCGTCAGGGTAGAGGTCTGCGCGATCCGGCGCGGTGTCTTCGTAGAGCGTTGCCGTCCAGCCGGGGTAGTAGGGGATGTAAAAGGTGACGCTCTGCCGGTCATCGGCGGCGTAGACCCAGACGAATTCGTGAACGCTGTCTTGTTCAAAAGTATCCACCCCCATTAGCGGCGTTTGATGCGCCTTATCCCACACTTCGCTTTGCGCCACGCGGCTTTTGATCTCCCCCCCGCTGATGACCGTATCGGCCAGCGGCGACCAGGAAGGGATTTCCTTCACCCAGGCCGTTGAGCCGGTCAGTTCATCCGATGATTGTTGAAAGCGAAACATTCCGGCCAGATCAACCGGGCCTTCGGTGGGCTTGGGGGCGCGCAATTCGGCTTGCAGGTAGGGGAAGCCGGCTAAAATGATGAGCAGGGCGAGGGGAATGACGAATGACGAATGACGAATGACGTTCCCTGAGCTTGCCGAAAGGGGCGTTGTCTTCTGTTCACTGACCGCTACGCTTGCGGCGACAAGCGCCAGACCCGGCGCGGCAAGGAACATCAATCGCCAGGGGAATTGAATGGCTTGCAGGAAGGCCAGTTTTTCCCAGATGATGCTTGAAAGGGGCAGGGTCATAAAGAGGATGACTGGCGTAAGAAATTGATAGAAGCGCAGCGTCAGCCGCAACTGTTTGTTTTGCAGGCGCGGCGCAATTAAAAAGGAGATAAGGAACAGGCTGAGAGCAAGCAGTCCCACTTGAAACCCGGCGTCGTCATTGGGGCCGACAATACTGGGGCCAAATCCCCAATGCGGCGAAAATAGCTGGAAGAATTCTACAAAATCTTTGCCAAAGGCGTAGCGTCCACCTTGCCACTGATCCAGACGCACAAAGCGCTGTTCGGTCAACGCGGGGAGGAGGAAGA
>DUEH01000030.1 GCA_011192195.1 Chloroflexota bacterium
CTGTCGCCGTCTTCGTGGTAGTCTTTGGCGGCGTTGATGCCACCCTGAGCGGCCACGCTGTGCGCTCGGCGGGGGCTGTCCTGGTAGCAGAAGTTAAGCACGTTGTAGCCCAATTCAGCCATCGAAGCGGCGGCAGAGGCCCCGGCCAAACCGGTTCCCACCACAATAACGGTGAATTTGCGTTTATTGGCGGGATTGACCAATTTGATGTCCATCAAATGCTTATCCCACTTCTTTTCAATCGGGCCGTCGGGGACCTTGGCGTCCAGTTTACCTTCGGTAACCTGAATGGTCCTGCCGGCAATTTGAATTGTGTCTGTCATTATAAATCCCCTTTCTAACTCACAATACCAAACATTACGGACAAGGGTATGAGCGCCAGGCTAATTGGAATAATCAGCGCCAGAACCCAGGCCAACCCCTTGTACAAGTCCGTCCAGTCTTTGTTATTCAACCCAAATGTCTGAAACATGCTCCAAACGCCGTGATACAAGTGAAACGCCAGAGCAATCAACGCTACCATATAGATGGCTACATGCGTGCCGGATGAAAAAGAAGCCATCACATTGCTGTAGGCATCGCCATGAACAAAGGCAGAGTTAACGCCGGGCGTACCCAGAGTAAGATCCATCAGGTGGAAGGTAACAAAGAACAAGATGACCAGTCCGCCCCAGATCATTGTCAGAGCGGCGGAGTCGGAATGTAGATATTTATTTTTGACGTACTTGGTAGATCGGCTATCCCAGTTGCGTAATTTCAGGGTAATGCCGGCCCAGATATGGAAGCCAAAGGCCGCTACCACCACTACGCGCAAAATCCAAAGCGCGTGTTCGTGTCCTAAAATTGGATGACCCAACTCACGCAACCCTTCGGCATAAGCGTTGAAGTATGCTGCGCCGTAAAAGATTTTAAGGTTTCCATAAGCGTGAAAAAAGAGAAAGCCTACCCAAATTACGCCCGATAAAGCCATGATCACTTTCTTGCCAATTGTGGTACGTGGAAACGCCATTATGCCTACCATAATGCTCCTCCTTTGCTAATAAGGCACAATTTACGCATGCAAATTGCATAGTTAGCATCCATAGATTTAAATAACCTCCTTTGGTAATTTAATTTATTTACGGCCTTGACAGCCTTTGTAACCGGTGAAATTGATGAAGAAAACCCGCAAAGCGGTTGCCCCGTAAAACTAAAAACATTATACTATCATTAACGTCATTTCACAACAATCAAAACAGTAGTGAAATTTATTGCGCTTTGTTGTAAACGCGCCCGAACGAGAGTAAAAAATTGGTAAAAACCTCGTAGCCGTGTAAAATTCATTCACTATGGATACGCGCCCCCTGACTGCCGCCCAAAAATTTAGCCCCAACGAGTTCAATGAGTTGGTCAAACAAGCATTGGATTCGTTGCCTGAGTTCTTTCAAGAGCAAATGAGCAATATAGAGGTAATAGTAAGCGATTGGCCTACACGGGCCGAATTGCGCTCGGTGGGGGTCAGCAGTCGCTACAGTCTATTGGGCTTGTATCAGGGTATCCCGCTCACCAAACGCAGCACCAATTATGGGCTGGTTCTGCCGGACAAGATCACTATCTACCGCATGCCTATCGAGCGGATATGCCGCACACCGGAAGCGGTCATTGCCCAGGTACGTCGAACGGTACTGCACGAACTGGCGCACCACTTTGGCATCTCGGATGATCGCCTGAGAGAGTTGGGAGCGTATTGACGAATGGCGAATGACGAATGGCGAATGACGAATTACGAATTACGAAACAGCGGTCAGCGGTCATTCGTCATTCGTCGCTCGTCGCTCGTCATTATCCTGCTTTCCTTCCTCCTGACCGCCTGCGCGTTTCCCGGCAGTACCAAGCCGGTCATTAAGATTGGAATGATTGCGCCTTTTGACGGATTGCTGCGGCATCAAGGATACCAGCGGCTTTACGGGGTAAAGTTGGCGCTGCAAGAGGTAAATTTGTCCGGCGGCGTGGCCGGTTACAAAACAGAATTGGTAGCGCTGAATGATTTTGCCGATGAAGATGAAACTATTTTACAAGCGCAAGAATTAGTGTTAGACTCTGACGTGCGCGGGATTATTGGTCAATGGGACGCCACGCTCTTTAACGCCGCCGCCCCCATCTACAGCGCGGCGCAACTGGCTGTTGTCAACCCCTCGCAATTCACCCATGCCACCGACCTGCCCGACACTTTTGCCACTGATTTTGAAGCGCTATCCGGCAGTCCGCCCAACCCCGAAGCCCAACAAGCCTATCTGTCAACTCGCCGCTTGCTCAAGGCCATTGAAGAAGCCGTTGAAGCCACGGGACGGCCTGAACGCGCGAATGTCAGTGAAAAGTTAAAAATGCAAAGTTCAAAATGAGGGCAGAGGACGCAAAATCGGCTTCGTCGGGACAGCCTTCATTCATTACGCTTTGCACTTTGAATTTTGAGTTTTTATTCGGAAATTGCTTATGAAAATACTAATGCTATCCTGGGAATTTCCACCCTGCGTTACCGGCGGATTAGGGCGACACGTAGCCGAATTAGCGCCTGCTTTAGCCAATGAAGGCGTGGAAGTCCATGTTATGGCGCCGCACCCCTCGCCTCCGCTGCCAACGCAAAAGTGGCAAAACAACCTGAGCATCCACTGGGTCGACTCTGCTGCGGTGGATGCTCAAGCCGATATTTACACTCGCGCTTCACAAATCGGCGACCTGATGACCGTTGCCGCCAATGCCTTGTGGTCTGAGGCTGGAGGCTTTGACCTGATCCACGTCCACGACTGGCTGGTTGCCTTTGCCGGTATTGCCCTGAAAACCGCGCATAATCGCCCCCTCATAGCCACCATCCACGCCACCGAGCAGGGACGCTGGCGCAATCAACCGCTCCCTGATGACCTGTCCAGACGGATTGACAGCGTTGAAAAAGAATTATCCCGTCAGGCTTGCTGTATGATTGCCTGTAGTCATTATATGGTCGGGGAATTAATTGAGCAGTTCTCGCTTTCGCCGGATGAGCTGGATATGATTCCCAATGGCATCAATCTGGCAAAACGCCCCCGTCACTTTGCTTATCATCTGGCTGAATTCAAAGCAAAATATGTTAGCCCGGAGCAACCCCTCATCTTTTCGGTGGGGCGGTTGGTCTATGAAAAGGGCTTTCACGTTTTGATTGGCGCAATGCCTAAAATTTTGGCCGAATATCCCCACGCTAAACTTCTAATTGCCGGTAAAGGGCCGCTGCGGGATTACCTGCAAAACATTGTCCACCATCTGCGCATCGAGCAGCGCGTTCACTTTGCCGGATTCATCAGCGACGAAGAACGCGATATGCTCTTTGCCGCCGCCAATTGCGCCGTCTTCCCCAGCCTCTACGAACCTTTTGGCATTGTGGCGCTAGAGGCAATGGCGCATAACTGTCCGGTGGTAGTCAGCAAAGTCGGCGGCTTTGCCGAAGTAGTCACTCACAAAGAAACCGGCACTATCGTTTACCCCGATAACTCAGACTCCACTGCCTGGGGCGTACTGGAAGTCCTGAACAAACCACAAGCCAGCGCTGAATACGTCGCCAATGCGCATCAAATGATTGTGAGGCAGTATAGCTGGCAGCACATTGCTCGCCAGACAAAGGCGCTTTACGAGCAGAAGATCGGCAGGTGGGCGAGTGGGCAGGTGAGCAGGTGAGAGACAAACATTCTCCTTGTCCCCTTGTCTCCTTGTCTCCATTCTACTGTCTGCCAAATGATTTGCGTTCTGTAACATCCATGCTACACTTGCCGCTATGAATACTCAGTACGTTTATGCTCTACCTAGGAGGCGCAATTTTTAACCGGTCTGCCAATGTCCAGACAAGTTGCTTTTGCGCGTCCAGCGATTGCACAAGCTAATGCTACCGGCTCCAGACATTGGAGCCGGTTTTTTATTTTTCAGGAGGATACCATGATCACCGTTGGCGTTTACGGCGCAACCGGCTACACCGGCTTGGAAAGCATTAAACTCTTGCGTCGCCACCCGGAAGTAGAATTGAAATTTGCCACATCAGAAACTTACGCCGGACAAACTCTAAATCAAGTCTATCCCATTCCCTGGGATATACCCCTTGTTTCCAGCGCTGACGCCCCTTTGGATGCGGTAGACGCCGTATTCTGCTGCCTGCCTCACGCCGCCAGTATGCCCACCGTTCTCAAAGCCAGAAAAGCGGGCGTTCGCGTTATTGACCTATCCGCCGACTTTCGCTTGAGCGACCCAACAAGCTACCAACAGTGGTACAGCGCGCCGCACAGCGCCCCGCACCTGCTGCCGGAAGCCACCTACGGCCTCACCGAACTCAATCGCGCCGCCATCAAAGATACCGCGCTTTTAGCCAACCCGGGCTGCTATCCCACCAGCATCCTGTTGGCGCTCTATCCCTTGTTGGCAAAAAATTTGCTTTCTCCTCAATCCGCCATCATTGCCGATAGCAAAAGCGGCGTCAGCGGCGCAGGACGAAAACCAAGCCTGAAGACTCACTTTGCAGAAGCCAACGAAAACCTTTCGCCCTACAACATTGGGCAAAAACACCGTCATCTGGCCGAAATCGAGCAAAGCCTCCAGACCTTCGATGGCCCGGCGGACAAGATCATCTTCTCACCCCATCTGGTTCCCGTCACCCGAGGGATGCTTTCCACTATTTACGTTGAACTGGCGCAAGACCTGTCGCCCGCGCAGGCGCAAGCGCTTTTTGAAGACACCTACGCCACCGAAGCGCTGCTTCGGATTCTGCCCGCCGGCGAGTTAGCCAGCTTTGCCCACACCCAAAACACCAACGGCTGCGCCATCTCCGTCACCGCCGTCAATCCGCGCCAACTCATTCTTTGCTCATCTATTGACAATCTGGGCAAAGGCGCCGCCGGTCAGGCCGTACAAAATTTTAATGTGATGTTTGGACTTGAAGAAACAACTGCATTACTTTGATTTACGATTTTGGATTTACGATTGTCTCGCTCCTGAAATCTACTGTCGCCTCACAACCCAATCGTAAATCTGAAATCGTAAATCAAGAGAGGTGAGCTATGCTGGTCCTGAAAATCGGCGGCAATGAAATAGACGACCCCGCTTTTGTCAAAAAGCTGGGAAAAACGGTAGCCGCGATGCCGGAGGCGCCCGTTCTGGTTCACGGCGGCGGCAAAGAGATCAGGCAATTGCAAGAACGTCTGGGGCTGGAACCGCAATACATTGACGGTCTGCGCGTTACCGACGCTGAATCACTGTCGCTGGTAAAAATGGTCCTGGCCGGGCGCGTCAACAAGCGCCTTACCGCCGTCCTCTTTGACGCCGGACTGGACGCCTTTGGGATGTCCGGCGTAGACCGGGCCAGCATAAAGGCCAAAAAGATGATTCACCCCAACGGCGACCTGGGCTTTGTGGGCGAAATCACCGATGTGCGCGCGGAAGTTTTCAAAGGACTGCTGGATGACAACGTTGCGCCGGTACTTTCGCCAATATGCTACGGGCCGGGCGGCGACATCTTCAACGTCAACGCAGACCACGTTGCCGTAGCCATAGCTGTCGCTTTACAGGCCGATGAACTGGTCTTCATTTCCAACATACCCGGCGTAATGGTAGACAAAAAAGTGCAGCTAAAATTGACGGCAAAAGAGGTCAACGAACTGATCGAAAAAGGGATCATCCACAGCGGAATGATCCCCAAAGTTCGTTCAGCCCTACACGCCATTGAAAGTGGCGTAGCCACAGTACGCATCACCAATCTGGATGGGCTAAAAAAAGGCAGCGGCACAAAACTAAAGGCAGAAGGATGAAGGCAAAAGGATGAAAGTTACGCCTGATTTCACCCTTCATTCGCCATTCGCCATTCGCCATTCGCCATTCGTCATTCGCCATTCGTCATTCGCCATTCGCCATTCGCCATTCGCCATTCGCCATTCGTCATTCGTCATTTATCGTAACTTTACACTTTGCCATGAAATTTGACATCTTCACCCTTTTCCCCCAAATCTTCGACGGCGTTTTTGAGCATAGCATCATCAAACGCGCCAGAGACGCCGGACTGATTGACATCGCCCTGCACCATATCAGAAACCACGCCCGCGACAAGCACAAAATGACCGACGACGCGCCCTACGGCGGCGGCGGCGGGATGGTGATGAAGCCGGACCCCATTTTCTACGCCGTAGAAAGCGCGCTGGATTACGAAGTCCCCGCCAGCGGCTACACCGTCAACCCGGAAGCCGGGCATCCGCCCATCATCCTGCTCAGCCCGCAAGGGCGCGTTTTCACCCAGGCAGTGGCGCAAGAATTGAGCCAATATCCGCGCCTAATGTTTATCTGCGGACGTTACGAAGGGGTTGACGAGCGCGTGGCGCAATATTTAGCCACCGACCAGATTTCCATTGGCGATTACGTCCTCTCCGGCGGCGAAATTGCGGCAATGGTCATTGTAGACGCCGTAACCCGCCTGCTCCCCAACGCGCTGGGCGACCCCAACGCCGCCGCCAACGACTCGCACGCCACCGGCCTGCTGGAATATCCCCACTACACCCGCCCCGCCGAATTCAAGGGCCACCGCGTCCCGGACATCCTCCTCTCCGGCGACCACGCCAAAGTTTCCCGCTGGCGGCGCGAACAATCGCTCAAACGCACGCTGGCAGCCCGCCCGGATTTGCTGGAAAACGCGCCGCTGACAGAAGAAGAGAAAAAGGCGATTCAGCGTTTAATAATGTAAAGAGTAGAGTGGGTGCGTTTCGCTAGAAAATTTCAGCAAACTATGGTATCATTACACCAAAGAAGGAGTAATTGTGCCAGACATTTCGGGCCTTATCCGGCAAAGCGCATCAAAACGAATACTCTTTTTACCGCACGCGCTCAACCAAATGAATGTTCCGCAAAGAATGATCTCAACGGCTGAAGTTAGAACAGTTATTTTTTCGGGTGAAGTGGTTGAAGATTACCCGGAAGACCTGCGCGGGCATAGCTGTTTGCTGCTGGGTTTTGGGGAAAAAGGACGCCCTGTTCATATTGTTTGTTCGCCAAAAACAGATTATTTGGCTGTCATCACTGCCTATCTGCCTGATTTAGAAAAATGGATGACCGATTGGCGTACCCGAAGGGAATAAACCGATGAAATGTTTGTATTGCAAGGGAGAGTTAAAACGCAAAAAAGTAAGCTATACCGCCAATCGAAATGGCTACCACCTGATTATTGACGACGTTCCTGCCTGGGTTTGCCAGCAGTGCGGCGAAACATTATTTGATGAAGCAACCACAGACGCCATTCAATCAATGTTGCGTGAAATGGATCGCCAACGAAAACAGTTGACTCGCATTCCCGTTGCTGCGTAAAATTTACTTGTTTCCAACACAGAGTTTGGGAACGAGTGCCTGAACAGTTACCAAAATTTTACAGTTTGAATTTTGAACTTTTCATTGTTTCCCCAATCTGCGCGGCTAAATCATCCCGTAATTCCCGCTTTGCCAAAGGCGGCAAGTCTGGGTACACCTGCACCAAGCTGTCATCCGCATAGCGCGGCAAGAGATGAATGTGCAGATGCGGAATCTCCTGAAACGCCGCTGCCCCATTCGATTGCCAGACGCTCAAATCGCTCACCTGCAACGCTTCTTTCAACGCCCGCGAAACCTTGACCACCGTTTTCGCCAGTTCCGCCGCCAGCCCATCATCCAGATCAAAAATCGTCTGCACGTGCCGCCGGGGAATGACCAGCACGTGGCCCCGATTGGCCTGCCGCCGGTTCATAAACGCCAGCGTGAAAGCGTTGGCGTATACCAGACTGGCTTCGGATTCCCCGCGCGCAATCCGGCAAAAAACGCAACTTTGCCGAATTTTCTCCGCATGGGTAATAAGTTGCCGCAATTCCGCATCGGGCGCATCACTCAGATTGTAGAGCGTAGAAAAAGGATTGCCGGGCAACGCAAAATATTCGCCAAAGGCCGGTTCCGTTTTAAGACCCGCCCCCTTCAGCTGCCGAATATTCCGCTTGGCCTCATCTTCCGCCAGCAGCAATAAACGCGCTTCGGCTACCAAATGGCGATAGGCGTTCTGCCGGCGTACCGGGCGCGGCTGGGCAAAAATTTCAATGGGCCAGCCATCCGCTTCAAAATTACACACCACCACCGGCAAGCCATTTGCCTCTTGCCTGCGCAGCGTAAACCCGTCTTCGGCGGCAAAATAGCGCAGCAGCAGCGCTTCAAAAGCAGGCAAGTCCTCAACCTGACAGATCACATCCAGATCACTGTCCGGAATATCAATATCCAGCGGAATGGTTCCCGTTAAAATTGGCTTGTACGCGGCTAAACGCTCAAAAATCTTCAAACGTTGCAACGCATAGTAGGCCGCCTGCTGGCGCGGCGTTCCGCTCTTTAAGTAGGTAATATTGCGCCAGTTCATTGTCAGCTTGCCGTCAATCTCAAGGGCGTTTTCAAGAATGTGATCATCTCGCTTAGCGCTTTTTCGAAATACTCCCCTTCGTAGATGTCGAAGTGTCCGACAGGATATGTCCTCGCTTCCGCTTTGTCTCCCAGCGCCTCCGCCGCTCGCTTATACGAGTCTGGCGCTGCGAGATTATCCTGTTCACAAGCCAGAAAGAGTACCGGACACCGCACCTTTTTTGAAGACACGATAGGGTGTGCCCCGCACGCCATAAAAAGCAAGCGCGCGCAGACTTCATTCCTGAACGTATTCGAGTTTTGCATAAGTCTGGCGTATCCATCGAATGCCCCCGGCGCAGTGAGCATGGCAACGGTTCCGGGTCTGCCCAAGGTGAATCAGGCGCGACAGGCAATGGTGAAAGCGGTACGGTTAGCCGGACCGGAAGAATTTATCCGGCCGTTTCTGGACCGCGGAACCCAAATTATTCCCCTGCTCACCCTTGTATTACGCACTGAAAAGCTCACAGCCGGGACCCGGCGATGGGCGCATGTAGAGGCTGGGGGAGGAGAAAATCGCAGCCAGTAAGCCCGACTAAAGCATCGGGCTGAGAGAGCAAAAGACGCTGAAGCGCCCTGAAACACTTGGTTTTTTGAGCATTTTAGCCCGTTAGGGCTTTGCTCTTTTAGCGCGACGGCTTCAGCCTCGCGCTTTAGGCGGCTGTCCCCCAACTATTACATACGCCCGTTCTTATTCGCCCCCTTCCTACTTGATTTTTGGGAGGATTATTTTTCTGGAACTCCCTAACCGCAGAACTGAACAGCCCTGTTAGGAGTTAGGGGCGACAGCGTGACCGACTCGCGCCCAACGCCGAGTTGGTCACGCTTGAACTGTACTCATCCGTCTCGCCGTATATGCTCTTTTTGTTTGCTCACGTCTTTCAGGGTTCATCGCAGGGTGTCATCAAGCATAAATCGCTCGACGACATACTAACTTGGCGGCTCCAGGCTTTCGCCAGAATCATCCTCTGCCGAATCTTCAGGCTCTGTTTCCTCCGGCAATGCCACTTGTTCTTCCGCCGCCATCGCCTTGCTCTCTCGATAGGTCTGAGCAAATACCGCCGCCCCCACCACTTGTATATAAAATCCAATGGGCGCAATGAGCAGAGGAAGCAGCCAACAGAGGATAATTGTAGAATAGACGACGATGAAAAGCTGGTACAAGACCATCGCCAAGCCCAAAACAACTACCCAGGTTGCAAAGTAGCCCAGTTTGTTGACCTTTATCAGCGACTGCCATTGACGCACTTTGAAGGCCGCCGACACCTTGTCTTCGGCCACAAAATGGGCTGTGGCTGCCGGGAGGGGGATGAAGCCCAGGATCAATAGCAACATTCCCAGCGTCATAGAAAGCATCATTACGCCCATACTGCCGAACATCAGGAGCATAAAAGCGCCCTCATTTGCGCTGTTAATAAAGGGCAGGGAAAAAAGCATTCCAAAATAAGCCGCAAAGCCGATGAACATAACCAACAGTCCCGGCAGCAAGTAAGCCAGACCGACAACCAGCAAGCGCAAGCCATCTACGCCAAACTTCCCCCAATCATCCCAGGCGGGCAATTCCAGTTCCCGGCCTTCGATGACCTGACGCATAATTTGCAGCGTATAGCCAAAAACAAAAATCCCCGGCACAATGGGAATCGCAAATCCGGCAAAGATCAAGGCCGCGCCAACAATGAAACGATTTCGCCAGTCTGGACCTTGAAAGGGGAATTTGAAGAGCGTTTTGAGAGGAGAAAGGGTGATTGTTTCAGACATTTTGATCTCCGTCTTGCTACTTCTCCTGCCCCAGCGCGAAGCCGCGCGTGAACTGCTCATGCAAACCAATGAAGATGATCAGCGGCGGCAGCATAGCCAAAATAGCGCCGGCCATTACCACGCCCCAGTTGGTGGTGTCTTGCACGTTGGTCATACTTCGCAGGCCCACCTGCACCACCTGACGATCATTTTCGCGGATGATGATCAGGGGCCAGATGTACATATTCCACATATAAATAAACTGAATCAAAGCCATTGCGCCAACAACGTTAAGGGACATTGGCGTTAAGATGCTCCACAAAAAGCGCACCGGACCCGCGCCATCTACGCGGGCCGCATCTACCATATCAGGCGGGATGCTGGAAAAGTGCTGCCGAAAGAGAAATACCCCGGTGGCGCTGGCCAGAAATGGCACGGTAAGCGCGGCGTAGCTATTCCCCCATCCCAGGTCTGATACCAGATTGAAAAGGGCGATGATCATAATTTCGGTTGGCATCATCAGGGTGAAGAGGATGAAGTAGAAAACAAAATTCTTGAAAGGGAAATCAAAGTAGACCAGACCCAAACCGGCAAGCATTGAAAAGATGGTCTTGAAGATCATCACGACTGCCGCAACAACCAAACTGTTTTTCATATACAGACCCAGTTCAAAATCATACCAGGCCGTCCGGTAATTGTCTAGCATTGCCGTACCAAAGCCCAGATAGGGGGGGTAGTGAAAAACCTGCGCGCGGGTTTGCGTTGATTTTGCCAGCGCAAAAAGAACCGGCGCCATCACCAAAACGCTAATAACAATCAAAGCAAGGTGTGTAAATAGTGTCTTTCTGTATTTGAGCTTCATTTATCAGCCTCCGTAATGCACTTGGCGCCCGGCGGTGCGGAATTGCAACAAGGTTATACCCACCACCACGCCAAACAAAATAACTGATTGCGCAGCAGCCAGGCCGGTCTTGTAATATTCAAAGCCATCTCGGTACAGATTGTAAATCATCACGTTAGTGGCATCCAGTGGCCCGCCTTTGGTTACAATGTCAATCATGCCAAATAAATCAAAAAAGGAATAGGTGACATTGGTGACAAGCAGGAAGAAGGTCATTGGAGAAAGCAGGGCAAAGGTTACGCCCCAAAATCGCTGCCAGGCGTTTGCCCCGTCAATTGAGGCCGCTTCCAGCACTTCGGTGTTCATATTTTGCAGGCCCGCCAGGTAAAAGACCACATTATAACCCAAATTCTTCCAAATACTGGCTACGATAATGAGGGTAATTGCCAAACGCGGGTTGCCCAGCCAATTCAATTCTTGCCCTGTGGCCAGAAATGTCAGGTAATTAACTGCGCCATAACCGGGAGAGAACATAAAGAGCCAAATCACACCTGCCACCGCCGGAGACAGGGCAAAAGGCCAAATCAACAAAATGCGATAGACTGTGCCGCCCCGAATCTTCTGGTTCGCCAGCATAGCAATTGCCAGCGAAATCGCCAGCCCGCCGATCACAATGGCTGTGGTGATGATGATTGTCACCCAGACGGTGTGCCAGTAGCCAGGGTCTTGCGCCAGCGTTACAAAATTTTCCAAGCCCGAAAACTTCTTTCTAAGCCCCAAAAACGCCACCCGGTACGTAGACAGGATAAAGGTCTGCACAACCGGATAATACAAAAACACAAGCAAGATAAACAACGTTGGCGCCATAAAAATGAAGGGAAGTATCTTTCCCTTAAATCTGGCGGGATACATAAGCGCTCCTTTCTCTGAAGACCAGGTTTTTGAAACCTTTAGGGTCTAAAAAACGAAGGACAAAGGACGAAAGCCGCCGATATACTGCATCAGCTCGTCCTCTGCCCTTCGTCCTTGTGATCAATTTATGTAGAAAGACCTGACAGGTTTTGAAAGCCTGTCAGGTCTGTTTCAAATTCAGTTTATTCTACAGACTTGTTGTAATCCACAATAGCTTTATCGGCTTCAACCTTGGCGGCAGACAGGGCATCGTCTACAGAGGCTTCGCCGGCCAACACTTTCTCAACCGCTTGCTCAATAATGGTGCGAACTTCTGGGAAAGCGCCGATGAGCGCGCCCTGAGTAGCGCGGGTGGGTTTGGTTTCCAACAACTGATCAAAAGCGGCCTGGTAAGCCGGATTCAGCTCAAACCAGTTCTGAACTTCCAGCGCATCCACCGAGGATTTGCGGATGGGGAAGTAGCCGGTGGCCTTGTGCCAGCGAATGGCGTTTTCTGTGTTGGTGAACCAGATGACAAAGTCTTTGGCGGCTTGCAGTTCTTCGTCGGCGTGGTCCTTGGTGAGCCACATACTGGCCCCGCCAACAATCACGCCCTCGCGCTCGCTGCTGGCCGGGTAGGGCAGGTAAGAAGTGCCCAGTTCAAAGCCGTTTTCGGCGGCGTCGTTCTGGCGGTTCACTACGTCGCTGGTGGAGGTGATTTCCATAGCGGCCTGACCGGAAACAAAGATGGCGTCCGCGCCGTCCCAGTCTTCCAGTTTACCGCTGTAGGCGTAGTAGCCTTTGTCGTACATTTCTTTCCACCAGTTCAAGATTGTTTTGGCGGCGTCACCGTCAAGGTAGGCTTCGGTGGCGCGGCCTTCGCGGCCATTGGCGTTATTAGCCAGTTCGGCGCCCATATTGGCCATCCACTGCTCAAAGAACCAACCGTGCAGCGGCCAGGAAATGCAGTTCTTGGCCGCGCCGCTGGAAACGATGGTGTCGCAGACATCCAGCATCTCTTCAAAGGTTTCGGGGGGAGATTCCGGGTCCAGTCCGGCAGCGCGGAAGATGTCTTTGTTATAATACAAAATGGGGTTTGAGGAGTTCCAGGGCATAGAGTTGAATTTGCCGTCAATTTTGTAGTAATTGGCTACGCCTTCAATATAGTCATCCGCCTGAAATTCCGGCCCAATCACCAGGTCTTCAATAGGCATAAAAATGCCGGTATCCAGCGCCAATTGAGAACCAATTTCAAAAATTTGCACCACGTGAGGCGCATTGCCTTGCTGCGCGGCCAGAATGGCGGCGTTTAGCGTGTCGCGGTAGGAGCCTTTGTTCTCTACGCGCACGTAAGTACCGGGGTGGGTGTAGTTGTAATCGGCAACCATACGCTCGATGAGGAGCTTGCGACCGCCGCCAAAGGCGTGCCAAAAATCAATGACCGTTGCGCCTTCGGGGATGTTTTCTTCCGCAGCCGCGGCTTCAACCTGAACTTCTTTTTCCACAATAACGGTCTCTTTGACAATGACCGTCTCTACAACTGTTTCGCCGCCGCTTGGGGCCGGCTGCGAACCGCCACAGGCAGATACCAGGGCGAGTACAACAAATACTGACAGAAGCAAGAAACTTACTCGTTTAACAGGCATTACTGTTCTCCTTTTGTTTGAATGGGGTATGTTTCATTTGGGTCAAGGTGTATCTTTTGCCCACACTTCGCGTGGGAAAAAAATACACTAATTCGACTCATTTGAAATACGCCCTTTTAAATGAATGGATATGTTAGTTAAACACTAAAAACAATTTCACAACAATTATTTGACAGGCATCACCCCCTTCAATTTACGATTTACGATTTACGATTGATTTTCAGGCGTCATTCCAAATTGTACATCGTAAATCAAAAATCCACCGGCCAAAACGTTTTGGCCGTCTCTCAAAAAAACTCACAAATGTGGCGGAGTTTACTCATAGCTTTCTTAGGTAATGAGAAATTTAATTGTCAGGTTCGTAAAATGAATTACATCCAGATTTTGAATTATAATGCGCTATCCTGAATTTCGCAAAATCCTCAGACGTCCAACCATTACTCGGCAATTAACGCGTTCATCTCCTCGTCCCAGCACTCGCAGGCTTCTTTCACTTCTCCCCCCTTAATCAGCGTTCCTTCATACTGAGCCAGTCCGTTTTTGGCCCGCCAGCCGGAAAGAAGCATTGGCGCGGGGCCGTCGGCGGCCATCCATTCGCCGTTGTAGCGACGCGCCAGATGCAAGTGGCTGGAATCAGAGATGCCGCCTTCACAAGAGGCGTAGCCCAGCGGATGACCGGCTTGCACTATCTGTCCCTGCGTCAAGGCGTCATCGGCAACCATATGCAGGTAGAGCAATACCCAGCCGGTTTGCAAGTTGCCGTCGGCGTCCAGGTCAAGGTAGGTTTCGCCTTTGCTGCCTAAGAATATCTGTCCACCGGCAACGGCGGTGAGGGGAACGGTGGAATAGTAGCAACTTCCCAGTACATCGGGCGGGCCAAAGTCCAGAGCGGCCCAGGCGCTGCCGCTGCCGTAGGCGGCGTGCGGCCCGCCGGTGAAGTAGAAGGTCCGCCCTTTTTCCCAGGGGAGTTGCAGGGGCGGCTGGCTCAAGTCAATGGGAACCAGCGGCTCTACGGCTTTAGCAAAGGGATCGCCGAACAAACGGCGATAAGTTTGCATAAAAGGGCCATCAGCTTTAACTTCTGTGAGCCAGAGTTCCCAATTGCTGTTGACGGCCAACACATTTTGCGCGCCCACCGTTCCGGCGTTCATTTGCGGCGGCACAATGGCGCGGCTGCGGTCTCTAAATTGCACGGCGATGCTGCCGTTTTGTTTGTAGCCGTAATACCCTTTGTTGACGCGGTTGGCGGCCCAACTGAGTTGCAAGAAAAGGCGGTCGCCGTAGGGGCAGGCAGGGCCAAGGGGGGACGGGTCGGTTGGGTGGAGGTTTGTGACCCAGCCGCCGTAATACTCCAGCAAGGCCAGCAGCACGCGCGGCCCCACGCTAAACTGTCGCGCTACGCGATCTACAATTTGGGCGGCGTCAATTTCCACGCCATTCACCATTTCCGAGTAATTAGCCAGATAGCCGCCCTGCGATTTGATAAACGCGGCGGTATCAAACTCCACGTAGGCCGGGCTGTAAACCACTTCGCTATCCGGCAGCAGCGTGACCAGCGGCCCGCTTCTGGACACCTTCAGCGGGACATGCAGGGTTTGGCCCACCTGAATAATGGCCGAATCCACGTCAATGCCGTTGAGCGCCATCAGCTCATCCAGAGGAATGTCATAAGCCAGACTGATGCCGCCCAGCGTGTCGCCCGCCTGAACAATATAGGACTCGATAAGCGGAGTGACCGGCGTGGGAATGGGCATTGGCGGGGTGCGCGGCGTAGGCGAAGGAATCGGCGTGACTGTGGGAACGCCGGGCAGCGAAGTAGGCGTCAGCATTAGCGGATCTGCTTCTGCTGTCTCAGCGACAGTTGGTGTGGGCGCAGTTTCCGCCGTTACAGCGATGACTTCCTGGCGCGTCAAAACTACCTCGGCGGATGGTTCTTCGGCAGGGGCATCCTGGCGTTTTTCGCTGCGGCAGGCGCTAAGGAGAGGGAATATGAGGAGGAGAAGGATTAGATTACGCAAAATTAAAATTCGCTTTAGCTACGCTGCTGATTTTTCTTTGCTTTGTTTGGCTACCAAGGGGATCAAACAACGCAAGGCATAATTAACAGCTTCCAAATCAGGGAAATAAAAAGCATACCACAACCATAACGTAAAAACAATTTTTAACGGAGTGCGCTTATTTAAACTAAAAAGTGCGACACGGTTAACCGTGTCGCACCTGACTTAGTTGATTGATTGTTGGGTTTAGACTTCTAATACATCGTCATTGTCGTCATCATAGTCGTTGTTTGAAACGACGGAGACGTCTTGAGCCTGAAGCCCTTTTTCGCCCTGAGCAACGGTGAATTCCACGCGCTGACCCTCTTTCAAAGAACGGTAGCCATCAGAGTTGATGGCGCTGAAATGCACAAAAACATCGTCTCCGCCCTCGTAGGCAATAAATCCATAGCCCTTGGGGGGGCTGAACCACTTTACGGTACCAACGGTACGCTCTGTCATAACTTTTTTACCTCGCTTACTAAAAACTATTTACACTGCCAGCAAAGCCGAAAGTTTAGCATAGCTCGCCAAATCCAGCAAAATCGAAACATTCTCCAACAAATTTTAGCGCTCCCCGGTCTTAGCGGATATATTTCATCAAGGCCTGACCGGTTTGCTTGGTTTGATGCCTCAAAATACCTAAAGGGACATTCATTCCCAGCGCCAGCGACAATACAACTCCTTGCCCCAAGCTATAAGAATACAAGCGAAATTCACCTCCCTCATGAAGGCTTTGTTCAAAGCGCGCGTCACGTTCACCTAAAAAAGCAGCGGCTTGCGAGGCGGCTTCCGCGCTTTCAGCAACCAACAGGGCCAGCTCTTGCGCTCTATCTTCGGCCATTGTGCCGGCAGTAGCAACCAACTCGCTGCCCGCTGTCAGTAAAATTACTTCAGCTCGAATTTCGCTGTTTAAGTTTTTGAGATCATTGACAATTTTGTCTTTGCTTTTTCTAAGCTGCTCCAGTTTCCAGGAAGGCAATATTGGCAGCGATGTCGCGCCGGTCCTGGCAGGAGGAGGCGCTGGTCTCTCTCTATTTCCAGAGCGCGATTCAGGTCTTCTTCTGCGTCGCGGGGGCGGGGGAGCAGACGGCGGAGGCGCCGGGCGTCTTGGCCTTGGTTCAGGACGAGATCTGGTCGGTTTATCTTCAACTGGTACGGGCGGCAGGTCCGGCACCTGACTTTCAAACTCCAGGCCAACTGCCTGCCCAACCAATTTGGGCAAATCCCCAACAAAGAATGGCTTTGGCAATACACCCTGAAGCCCCAGGTTTTTAACTTCTTCCGGCACATCCTCTCCAATAAAGGGGATGACCATAATTGCCATAGTTGGCTTTGCCTCACGAATTGCCTTGATCAATTTAGGTACGGGCATATCGGGCAAGCCCATATCAATGATAACCAAATCAACCGGTTTTTCAACGACAAATTGTAAGGCATGGGTACTGACAGGAATGGACGTAGCCTTAAAATCGGCGTGGTTGTTAAGCGTCTCACCAAGAATAGTGGAAAAGCCTTTGTCGCTGTCTACAACTAATACATTTTTTGCCATTATGCTTGCCATAACTTTATCTGAATTTTTGTATCCCCTTCAAATTTGCGGGTATTGTAGGGGTAAGGCAAGTCGATTTGAGGATAATTGAAGCAAACAAGTCGCTTTCCGACTTGCCTCGCCCCTGCTCTTTGGGGAGGATACAAATTTTTGGTAGCAAGAAAAAGGTAAGTGATGGCACGCGGCGGGACGTTCCGCCGCGCGCCATCACTTACAACTTACCTGCCACTGAATTTTTAAGGAAGGCATCAACTTCGATTTTACCGATGTTTTAAGAAAATGTCAAAGCCGGAAGCGCCAACGTTCAATGATTTCCCCGCAGCCGAGAGCGAACTCTGGCGCAATGGGAACATTCTGAGCCGGTGTATTCGCGGCCACAGGTCAAGCAGGTTCTTGTTCGCTCTTTTTGGGGGTCATCTACGCTGGTGACAACTAATATCACATTTCGCCCCACCAAATTTTCAAGTAATTCCGTGACATCCGTTTTGTTGATGACAAAATACTCGTCTTCCAGCGTCAGCCGTCCGCCCAAAACGGTTGCGCCAACTCTGGTGGCCGTGGATGACAGGCTGCGAGCATCGCTGCGTGAAATGGTCATGGCGTTGCCTTTAATGTTAGCGTACTTTGCAAAACTTCTATTAATTGATTGTCCTGTTCCGGCAAAACGGTTCGGGGGTCAAGAGTGAGCAGATCGGCTTCAACTCTGGCAATCACCGGCGGCGTGGCGTCTCGCAATTTTTCCGCCAGCAGATTGGGCGACTGGTTTTGAATGCCTAAAGCGCGGGTGGGCAATTGTTGCCCCGGCAAGCTTCCCCCGCCCACTGTAGACGCGGTATTGATGACCTCGCTTTTCAGACCAACTGCGAACAGCGCGCGCTGCCACTTTCTGGCCCGCCAATCGAGCGTTTTTATATCGGTAGAGATCATACGCCAGACAGGAATTTCGGCAGCGGCCTTGCCCTCCAGATAGGCCAACAAGGTGGCCTGTAAGCCAGCCAGCGTTGTCTTGTCTACGCGAAAAGCGCGAATGAGGGGGTGCTTTTTCAAACGCTCAATAATATCTGCCTTGCCCAGAATGATCCCGGCCTGCGGGCCGCCCAGAAGTTTATCACCGCTGGCTGTTACCAAACTTACACCGGCGGCTACGCTCTCTTGCAGCGTTGGTTCGCGCGTCAGGCCGTATTGCGCTGTATCCAGCAGGGTGCCGGACCCCAAGTCATCCATTACGGGAACGCCGCGCCGCGCGCCCAGGTCTACCAGATCAGCCAGGTTCGGTTCGGCGGTAAAACCGGTGATCCTGAAGTTGCTGCGATGGACGCGTAAGATCAACCCTGTTTCAGCGTGAAAATTCTCTTCGTAATCACGGATGTATGTGCGATTGGTGGCGCCTACTTCTACCAGCGTTGCGCCGGATTGACGCATAATATCCGGGATGCGAAAGCCGCCTCCAATTTCGATGAGTTGGCCGCGACTGATCAACACTTCCCGCCCCTGAGCCAGCACGGTCAGCGAAAGCACCAGCGCCGCCGCGTTATTGTTCACCACCACCGCCGCTTCTGCCCCGGTCAGGCGACACAGCAAGGCTTCGGCGTGATGATACCTGGAGCCTCTGGCGCCCCTGTCCAGATCATATTCCAGGTTACTGTACGCTTGAGCCGCCTCGTCCATTGCGCGTCGGGCGCGTTGACTCAACAGCGCGCGTCCCAGATTGGTATGCACAACCACGCCGGTGGCATTGATAACCGTCTGCAAGGTTGGTTTCACCATGGCCTCTGCGCGAGCGACAATAGCTTGCAACAGTTCGGTTTCGGCGGGGATGTCTTTGTCATGCGTCAAAACCCCTTGCCGCACTAAATCCAGCTCAGCCCGCGCCGCTTCTACCACAATATTATGACTGTAGGCGTCGGCCAGATCAGTCAATTTTGTATGCTTCAACAAAATATCAACGCCAGGTAATTGTCTCAATTTGTCATTTGTCATTGGTCATTCGTCATTGGTCATTCGTCATTTGTCAACCGCAAATGACAAAATCATCTGGTTACAAAAAACATTTCCATTAGAATAAATACGCCAAATAAAACGGCGGTGATGGTCCAGTCAAGCGCTCTGATCCATTGTAAATAGGCTAGTATCACCGTTAGCAGTCCCGCTTCAACGCCTTGCCGCAACAGGCGATTGGGGTCTCGCTTGCGCCAGGTTGACATTGCAAAACGATGATTGAAATAAGCCGAAGGAACAATTGCGGCGGCGGAAACGGTAATGAACAACAAAAAAAGGAACAAAACCTGAATCGGCAGAGAAGGATAAATTTGCGTTATTACAAATAATATCCCCGCCGCCCCGGTTACAGCAATAAGCGTTGCTAAAAATCCCCACCATCGCAGACTCATTGTCACCTCACAGGGATTTATTATACAGCTAAACTGCAAAAGGAAAAACAGTGGATAGTGGGGAGTGAATAGTAGACAGTAAACTACCCGCTGCCCATACCCACTATTCACCATTTGCGCGTATCTAACTGTTAATAAATAGAATTTTAGGCTATACTCATTATGTGGTAAGCCGCAATTCAACATGCAAAATTTAAAGCGCAAAAACAAAAATGAAACCCAAGAACTTATATCTTAAGCAGCATCTTTTGTACGGGATCATTTCTGCTCTGGCAGGCGCATTGGTATTAAGCGTCTTTTCTGTTATGCAAAAAGCCTGGCTGGGCGTTCCTATAGGCGTATGGCAAGGATACGTGATACCCATATTCTTTGGCGGAGGCGCTGGTGTAATTATTGGATTGTGGTACATCAGGCTAAATTTGTACGCCAAAAAAGTGCAGCAGAGCGAAGAACGCTTCCGTACAATGGCTGACTACACCTACGATTGGGAATACTGGATTGACCCGAAAGGCCAATACATCTACATAACCCCTTCTTGTAAACGTATTACCGGCTACAGCGCCGATGCGTTTCAACAAGACCCTGATTTATCAATTAAAATTATCCACCCTGATGACCGGGCAATGGTCATTCAACATTTTCACAAAGAATTGAGCAACGACAAAATCTTCTCTCTGGAGTTTCGCATTATCACCCGTGACGGTGAGGTACGCTGGATAGCGCATAAATGCCAGCGGGTGTATGACGACAACGGCCATCATCTGGGTCGGCGCGTCAACAACCGCGATATTACCGATAGGGCGCTGGCAGAAGAAGCCGAGCGCGAACAACGCCTTTTAGCCGAAACGCTGCAAGAGGTCGCCCTGACTTTGACAGCGCATGTTGACCTGCCATCCGTCTTGGACGAAATATTGAATCAACTTTACCGCCTGGTACCCTACAGCACAGCTAATGTTACCTTATTAAAGGGCAAAACCTTGCGCATAGCCCATTGGCGGGGCTACGAAGCCTTTAACGCCGCCGAAATGATTGATACGCTGGTGCAACCCTTAGACAGCGTACCGGTAGATGCCGAAATAGTGCGCACCCGCAGCCCCTTATTGATAGCTGACACGCATCAAGAGCCAGGATGGGTAGTATACAAAGAAACAAGCTGGATTCGATCGCACATTACGATGCCGCTTTGTCATCAAGATCGCGTTCTGGGAGTCCTTAGACTGGACAGCAATACGCCAAACAAATTCTCTGATGAAGATGTTCAACGCCTGGAACCCTTGGCAAATGCCGCTTCTATAGCGCTTGAAAACGCGCGTTTGTATGAGCAAGCGCTACGTGACGCTGACACCAAAACCGCCTTACTTCGTGAAGTCAACCATCGGGTAAAAAACAACCTGTCGGCCATCATTGGCCTGCTTTACGCAGAGCGACGCCACGCCGGACTAAAAAATCGCCCCGCTTATCAAGCCATCATCCAGGATTTGATCACCCGCATCCAGGGCTTAGCTACCGCCCACACCCTTCTTTCCGCCTCAGAGTGGCAGCCCCTGCTCCTGAACCATCTGGTCAATCAACTTATCCGCACTGCCCTGCAAACAGCTCCCCGCAATAGACAAATTCTGGTGGATGTATCGCCTTCTTCAGTTCAAGTCACGCCGCAGCAAGCCAGCAGTCTGGCGCTGGTTATTACTGAATTGGTAACGCTTTACATCAAGTACGCCTTGCTGGAACAGGAATCCGCCAAACTAAACGCAGACATTACTACCATTGACAGGCAAATTCAACTGAGAATCCGGGGGACATCGTCAGGATGTTTTGATGTGGTAATGCAATCAGAACGTGACAGCGTGGGGCTTTATTTGATAAACAATATAGTAAAAAACGAACTACGCGGTACCATTGAGGTTGACCAGGACACCGGTTCAACAATAAGTATCAGCTTCAAAAATAAAGTAGGTATGTTTTAAAGCGCCGCAGGTGTACAGGTTCAGTAAAGCCGGTGTATGCGCCAGAAACACTACATCGGATGGACGAAAGGAACGGATTTTTTGGTCATCTATCCGTTCCTTTCATCAATTCGTTGTAGTGTCTGACGGGTTCACTGAACTTGTACCCGCAAGTTGAGGAAATCCCTTCCCCAAGTCAAAAATGAACCACATCCAAATAAATTAGGAGAAAGCCCTGATGACACAAAGTCATACTATTCGCGTTTTGATTGTTGAGGATGATTTTTTAGTGGGGGAAACCGTCCGGGGGGTACTAGAAGATTTTGGTTATCAGATCATCGGCAGGGCAATGAACGGCATACAGGCCACAGAAATGACGCAGGCGCTGCGCCCGGATGTCATTTTGATGGATCTTCAAATGCCTGATATGGACGGCATAGAAGCCACCCGTCGCATCCAGAAAAGTTCTCCCACGCCGGTAGTTGCGCTTACCGCCTACGATACGCCGGAACTGGTAGAAGAAGCGAGCAAAGCCGGCGTAGGCGCCTACCTGCTTAAACCACCCAACGGAAAAGAACTGGAGCGGGCTATCACCATTGCCTTGGCTCGCTTTGACGATATGGTAGAACTTCGTCGCCTGAATGCAGAACTACAAGACGCACTGGAACAAGTACAAACGTTGAGCGGTCTGCTGCCCATCTGTTCATCCTGTAAAA
>DUEH01000300.1 GCA_011192195.1 Chloroflexota bacterium
AAAATCGTACCAATCAGGGAGAAAAGAAGCGTTGACGCGCTGTTTGCCCCTTACCGTGGCAAAATGAGCTACACGGAAGACTTAAACGCGCCTACAATTGATGAATGGGAGGATGTTTAGTGATTGTACTCGATACGTCCACCCTCCTTTTTTACTTGTTTGAACCCGAAGACCTATCCTTAACTGCTGCCGCGACAATTGACCGGGCAGATCAGCTCATAATTAGCGCAATCTCTATTTGGGAAATTGCGCTTAAAGTCAAGAAAGCCAAGCTCAGTATTCCTCTTTCGGTTGTTGAAATGGTCCAACTGCTTCAGCGTACAAAAAAGATGCGCTTTCGTTCAGTTGATGTTGAAATATGGCTTGAAAACGTATCTCTGGAATGGCATCACAAAGACCCGGCAGACAGAACAATTGTGGCTACTGCCAGACTGCTTGCTTGTCCTTTAGTAACTTCAGACCAGGAAATCAAAACTTTCTATCATCAAAGTATTTGGTGAGACGTTAGCGCAACAAACTTTTTTGGTGAACCAATGCCAATTCCCCAAAATCCTTACATAGCAGGCAACCCTGTTGGCGGCGAAACAGCTTTTATTGGCCGAGCCGATGCGCTGCGCGAGGTTGATCGCGTTCTGCAAAATCCCAACGCCAACGCCATTGTCCTCTACGGTCAGCGACGCATTGGAAAAACTTTTATCGTAACCGTTCACCCCCACCCCCCTCAATCCCCCCGTTGACGGGGGGAAGTTTAAAAGCCTCCCCCTGATTTCGGGGGGAGGTTGGAGGGGGTGAACGGTTACCTTTTATCAGGTAAGCACAAAGGAGAACTCAAAATGGCAAAACGAAAAAACCCAAGACGCAAGAAAGCAGCAGAACCCACCCAGGTCTACCAGATAAAAATCAATCTCAAAGGCGCTAAACCGCCGATATGGCGGCGTGTGTTGGTAACAGACGCTACCACCCTGGCTCAGATGCACGACATCATCCAGACGGCAATGGGCTGGGATGACTACCATCTCCACCAATTTACGGTGGGCGGTCGTTATTTTGGCCGTTCTTCCCCCGAAGATTTTTACCCAATGCAAGACGAGCGCAAATACACCTTGAGGCAAATTGTGACCGGCGTAAAATTCAAATTTCTCTATGAGTATGATTTTGGCGATGGTTGGGAACACGAATTGCTGGTGGAAAAAATCCTGCCCCTTGACCCGGAGAGCGACTATCCCCGCTGTATCAAGGGCAAACGCGCCTGCCCGCCGGAAGATGTAGGCGGCGTGTGGGGCTATGAGGGCTTTGTAGAGGCCATCAAAAACCCCAAACATCCTGAACACGAGGATATGCTGGAATGGGTCGGCGAGTTCGATCCCGAAGCTTTTGATCTGGATGAGGTCAATGCGCGCTTGAAGTATACTCGGTGAATAGTAAACGGTAGACAAAATCCCCCGTCTACTGTCTACTTTCTACCGTCTACCGGTATTTATTATGAACAGTATCCAGGAACTTCAAACTCTAATCCTCAAAGGCGAAAGCGACTGGCTAAAGTACGGAGACGTCCGCGTTTCCCAGCGAGGCGATTTACTTCAATTCACCTACACCAAAGCGGCCCAGTACAACGCTCGTTGGAACTGGTTTGAGCGGGTGAGCCGGGGTTTGATCATAAACGTCGAAACGGGCGAGGTAGCGGCCCGCCCCTTCGACAAGTTCTTCAACTGGAGCGAAGGCGGGCGCAAGAGCCGGGCGCATATTGTAGACATCACCGAGAAGCTGGACGGCTCGCTGGGCATCCTTTATCGTGAGCATGACGTCTATCGCATCGCTACCCGAGGCAACTTCGAGAGCGAACAGGCGCTTTGGGCTGCCGAGTTCCTGAATCGCAACTATAATTTGGCCGATCTCGACCCCGATTTGACCCTTCTCTTTGAGATCATCTATCCCGAAAATCGCATTGTAGTTGATTACAGCGGACGGGAAGATCTGGTTTTGATCGGCGTTCGCAATCGACACACCGGCGATGAGCAGCCCTTTTACCCCGATATGTACGAATTGGCCGAGCGCTTTGGCTTCAGTTTGCCCCAGGTCTACCACTTCAATTCCATCACCGATATTTTGGCCGCCACCGACGATCTGGACGCCAACAGCGAGGGCTGGGTCATCCGTTTTGCCGATGGTCAGCGCTTCAAGATAAAGGGCGACCGCTACGTCGAGTTGCACCGGTTGGTGACGCAGGCCACCTTCAATCAGGTCTTGAAGGCCACCGCTTCCGGCCAGCTAGAGATGATGATCGCCGATGTGCCGGACGAATTTCTGAGCGAGATCAAGATATGGCAAGCCGAAATCGCGGCCAAAGTTGAGGAAGTCAAAGCGCGGGTCGAACTGGCCTTCAGCCAGGCGCCAACAGAGGACCGCAAGACCTTTGCCCTGTGGGTCAGAGAACATCACCCATCCGACGCGCATTACCTCTTTGCCACGCTGGATGGCCGCGACATCACCGATTTGATCTACAAAAGCGAGTTTTAGGCGCTGAAAGAGAATAAAGGCAGTTCCGCAAAAGTCACACATAACAGCAAAAGAAACCAGCATCGAATTGCGCAAATTACGCGAATCAAACAATAAAAGGGTGAGGCTAATCTACCCAAACAGAGCGTGGTGAATATCTCTCAAATTTTTACAGTTGATAAACGAGATTTAGAAGAGAAGATTGGCGCCTTGTCAAAAAGGCGTATTCGTCAGATATTAGAGGGCGCTCAGCTTTTGATGGAGCCGCGCAGTGTTGAATAAAGCGCCAAAAACAAGAGTGAGCTTTAAGCGATGAAAAAAAATCGAGACGATAAAGTTTTGTCCTTTTTTTTAAGAGAGATGCAAGAACAACTGGGCGCTCAACTTAAACAGGTGATTCTTTTCGGCTCCCGAGCCAGAGGGGATTTTGCATTTGATTCGGATTATGATTGCTTGGCAATTGTAGACGAGCCTGTTTCAAATGTAAAAGACACCATTGACGAAATAGCGGGCGATTTGTTGTTTGAGTACAATGCAGTGCTGTCCGTTTTTCCAGTCTCAGAGGAAGCGTATCGTCAGCGAGTATACAATCCGCTTTTTATGAATATTCGCCGGGAGGGAATCGAGTTGCTTAATGGATAAGCAAGAAGAACTAGCCAGCACAATACAGCAGATGTTTCAGAAAGCCAATCGTTCTATTGCCGCGGCAAAACGACACGCTCAAGAAGGAGATTATGATTTTGCCTCATCGCGGGCTTACTATGCGGTTTTTTATGCAATGCAGGCAACATTGTTGACAAAGGAACTGACTTTTTCCAAACATTCCAGCGTAATTTCCCTTTTTAATCAACATTTTGTAAAAACAGGAGTTTTTCCGAAGGAATTTGGTAGATTTATTAGCCGGTTGTTTCGTGAGCGACAGGCCGGAGATTACGTGTTTGATTTGAGCATCAGTGGCGCAGATGCAGCGCTTGATATTCAAATAGCTGAAAATATGCTTCAAACTATTGGTACATATCTGAGCGGACGGGGATTTTTACCCTCAACAGAGGAGCGTCAGTAGCGTGTTTAACCTTCTCATCTTCGCTATCCTCGGCTGGTTGACCGGCGTCATCATCAATCACCTTGCCAACATACTTCCCTTGAAAGAAACCCCCTTCCAGCAACCCTTCTGTAAGCGACGCCTGAACTTTACGGGGCAAGAGTTCATCTCTACCGCCACAAAAGGGGAAGATGCCGCCGAAGCGCCAAGCTACTGCCACGCCCCTCGACCCCCCATCGCCTGGAGCGGTTTGCTGGCCTACCTTGGCGGCAATCAACATTGTTCAACCTGCGGCAAGACGCTTGGCCTTCGCTCGTTGGCGATTGAGATTTTTACGCCCATCCTCTTCGTGTTCCTGTATCAGCATTATACGCTTTCCGTTTATCTCCTGTTTGCGCTGCTTTACACCGCTATTCTGCTGCTGCTGACCGTTACAGACCTGGAACACCGGCTCATTCAAAACGTGGTCATCTTGCCATCGTTGCTGTTGGCTTTTATTGGCGGGTTTTACTCCCCCTATTTTTCCTGGAAACAGGCTGTTTTGGGCGGCGCCATTGGCTTTGTGGTCTTTTACGTGCTGGCGCTGCTGGCGCGGGGCGGCCTGGGATCCGGCGATGTTACGCTGGCGGCCTTTTTGGGGCTGATCACCGGCTTTCCCAACATTATTTTGGTAGTTGTCTACGGGATGCTGTTGGGCGGCATCATTTCTGCTGCCTTGCTCATCACGCGCCGCGCAACAATGAAAACCTTCATTCCCTACGGCCCCTTTTTGATCATCACCGGCTGGGTTGCGTTGGTCTGGGGAGAATCACTGGGGAAAATGGTGTGGGGGGGATAAGAAAGGATGAAGGTGAAAGGATGAAGGATGAAAATAAATTTCCGCCTTCATCCCTTCGGCTTCGCTCAGGACAAACCTTCTGCCTTCATCTTTTGACTGTGGAGATTTTGTGCGATGAAACAAATTAGAGTTAAAGTGTTGCTGGAAGGGCGTGTACAAGGCGTGAGTATGCGTTACTATACCCAGCGCAAAGCCGGCGAAGTTGGCGTCACAGGCTTTGTGCGCAACTTGAGCGATGGTCGCGTGGAAGCGGTTTTTGAAGGCGCGGAAGAAAAAGTGAACGCTATGCTGGAATGGTGTCAAACCGGCGCTCCCTCCGCCCGCATTGATTCTATCGCTCTGCGCTACGAAGAACCGGAAGGCCGGTTTGCCGGCTTCAATGTGCGACACTGAGAGAATTACGAATTACGAATTACGAATTACGAATGATTCGTAGCTCGTAATTCGTAGCTCGTAACTTGTAAATGCAGGAGTAACCAATGTCCAAACGCGGTCTTCTTTCCCCCAAAATTCCATCCGGCGAATTGACTCAGGCGCTCAATCGGGCTGCCGGACACATGCAAAAATTCAACAAGCGCGTTCTCACCGCCGAAATTTTGCTTTACACCTACCTCAAACTCCCCGATACCGCTGCCCACCGTATTTTGCGCCAACTGGCCGATCAGCGCCGCTTCAATTGGGCAAGTTTTGAGCAGCAGGCAACTCGCGCTGCGCAGGAGCGCCTTACGCGTGATATGGACTTCGATTTCAAAACGGATAGCGGGCAGAAAATTTCTCTGGGCGATGACATCCTCTACCTGATTGACGAAGGGCTTGTTCTGGCTCAGGCCCGCGACGAAACGCGCTGCGGCACAGAACACACCCTGGTCTTTATGCCCAACGCGCGCGTTAGCGTCAGTCGCTTACTGAACAGTTTTGGCGTCACCTCCTCTGCCGTCAGCGATTTACTGACCGATCCCGCCCTTTCCAGCTACGCCGCCGCCCGCGACCACGTGGCGCTGGCAAAAAACGGACGGATGGCTCCAGTTCATTTCCGCGATGACCTTTTGCAGAATTTGCTCGGTTTGCTCAGTATGGCGCACAACCGGCACGTTATTTTGGTGGGCGCTACCGGCGTGGGCAAGCGCTCGCTGGCTTATGCGCTGGCGCAGCTTATTGCTAACGGCAGCGGGCCGGTTGGCCTGACCAGGCTAATCGAAATGAATGAGCAAGCCTTGCTGGACAATGCGCTTTCTACCGCGCGCGCCGGCCTGCGATTGGCGCAGGGCGGCATCTTGTTTGCGCCAAATATTCATCGTTTTTTTGGCGGTTTTCGCGCCGAATTTCCCGAGAATGCCTGCGCAGAACTGCAAAAAGCCTTTTTTGATGATCAGGTAGTTATTTTGGGAACCGCCACGCCCGGACGCTTCAATGACCGTTTGCAGGCCAATTCAACCATCGCCCAACACAGTAATATTTTTGAAATTCCCCCCGCCGGCGTGGACGAAACTATCCCCATCCTGGGCGCCCTTGAAGCCAAATTCGAGAGCGATTACCACTTGAGTATCCAGGCTGATGCGCTGAACGAAGTGGCTCGTCTGGCCGGACGCTATTTGAACGAAGACCCGCTCCCCGGCTCCGCCGTTCATCTGCTGCATCGCGCCTGCGTGCAGGTAAATCTCAACAAACAAACTGCCAATGAGCAGAAGCCGATGCTTACCGTAGAGACCGTGCGGCAGGCAACCAGCCAACTCACGGGGATACCGGTGAGCAATATGGGCGCGGATGAGCGCAAACGTTACGCTCAAATGGAAGAACATCTCCACAAACGCATCATCGGTCAGGAAGAGGCGGTAGAAACCATTAGCCGCGCCGTTAAAACGGCGCGGGTAGGGCTGAAAGACCCCAAGCGGCCCATCGGCTCATTCCTCTTTTTAGGGCCAACCGGCGTGGGTAAAAGCGAGTTAGCCAAAGCGCTGGCTGAGTTTATGTTCGGCACGGAAGACGCCCTTGTCACCTTTGATATGAGCGAATATATGGACGAATCTTCGGTCAATCGCCTCATCGGGTCGCCGCCCGGCTACGTGGGCAGCAAAGCGGGCGGGCAGTTGACCAACGCTGTGATGGCGCGGCCTTACAGCGTGGTCTTGTTCGATGAAGTAGAGAAAGCCGCCGTCAAAATCTTCGATTTGCTGCTGCAAATTATGGATGAGGGGCGTTTGACCAGCGGCAAAGGCGAAATCGTCAAATTCAGCGAATGTATCGTTTTGATGACCAGCAATATTGGCGGCAGAGACCTGGCGAAAATTGCTCAACTTGGCGAAGCTTTTGTTCACAGCAAAGTGGAAGAAACTCTCAGCGCCCACTTTCGCCCCGAATTTTTGAACCGGCTGGACGACATCATCTATTTCCATTCGCTTGATAATGACCACCTGCGCCGGATTTTGGATTTGATGCTCAAAAAAGAGTTCAAACTTCTGGCCCAACAAAATCTCACGCTTCGTCTGGGCGACGACGCCAAAACCTGGCTTCTTTCCAAAAATGAGCATCCAGAATGGGGCGCGCGCCCCCTGCGACGTATTATTCAGGAGTACATTCGCGCTCCCCTGGCCGATTTTCTGCTGGCAGAAGACCCGCAGGCCGGGGTTTCCATCAAGATGGTGGTTGAAGGAGACGAATTGAAATTCATTCAGGCATCCGGTGAATAGCCCTGCCCTCAGCGTTTAACTGAGCGCTGAAAGCTGAGCGCTGAAAGCAAAACCTATGACAATTGACACAATTATGAACATCTCCCTGTTTTTTTTGATTGCCGCGCCGGGCGTGGGACTCTGGGGGATGGTAGAACGAATTGTTAAAGAGAGGCGGCAAAATGATTACACCATCACTTGAAAAATTACGTCAAAAAATACAAGCCGAAAATCTGGACGCTTTTTTGGTTACGCAGATGGAAAATCGGCGTTACCTGTCCGGCTTTAGCGGCAGTTCCGGCGCGCTGCTCATCACCGCAGACCGGCAGATCATCCTTACTGATTCGCGTTATTACCAGCAGGTCGGGCAAGAAGCGCCGGAGTGGGAACTGGCGGAGGCGGGCTACGATTGGCCCGGCTATCTGGCCGAAAATCTTGCTGGTTTTGGTTTGCATCAGGCAAAAATCGGCTTTGAAGCCGAAGCGGTTTCGGTGGCGGCGTTCAATAAATGGCGCGAGGTTTTAACGGACGTCACCCTGCGTGAAACATCCGGCCTGGTGATGGCGTTGCGCGTATCAAAAACGGCGGATGAACTGACGGCTATTCGCAAAGCAGTAGCCCTGGCAGACAGAGCGATGGCGCATATTTACCAGTGGATTCAGCCGGGAATGACAGAAAAACAAGTGGCCTGGGAGTTGGAAGTTTTTATGCGCGCGCAGGGAGCCAGCGCGTTGTCCTTTGAGACCATTGTGGCTTTTGGCCCCAATACCGCGCTGCCGCACGCCACACCCACCGACCGCGCTTGTCAGTTGGGCGATGTGGCGCTGATTGATATGGGCTGCGTGGTAGATGGCTATTGCTCAGACATCACGCGCACCTTTAGCCTGGGTGAGCCAGCCGATTCCCGGTTTATGGAGATTTGGCGATTGGTTTTCAACGCCAACGCAGTAGCTGCGGCGGCTATTAGCGCCGGTACCACCAGCCTTGCCGCCGATGCGTATGCCCGCGACATCATTAAAGCCGCAGGCTATGGCGACTATTTTGGACACGGTTTGGGGCACGGCGTGGGACTGGCGGTTCACGAAGCGCCCAAAGTCAGTTATACCTCTGAAGACGCCATCCCCGTTGGCGCCGTCATCACCATCGAACCGGGCGTTTACCTGCCCGGCGACTTTGGCGCGCGCCTGGAAGATATGGCCCTTGTCACCGAGAACGGCCTTGAAATATTGACCGGCGTTCCCAAGATTGATATTTTGTTTCGCTGACAAATGACCGCTGACCGCAGACGGCTGACCGCCGCAAGTTGACTCTACGGCGGTCAACGGTCTGCGGTCGGCGGTCATTTTCTCTCCAGATGCGCTACCGCTTCTTTGGCCTGATCCCACAACAACTTCCACTCCGGCGCGGTCAATTCAGTTAAAACCAGAGTTTGCTCCCGCGCCAATGCTTCCACTTTCTTGAAGCGGCGGGTGAAGCGAAGATTGGTTTCGCGCAGGGCGGTTTCCGGATCAACCTTTAGTTTGCGAGCCAGATTAACGGCGGTGAAGAGAAAATCGCCTAACTCGGATTCTACTTCGGCGGGCGTAGCGGCTTCAGTAATTTCGCGCGCTTCTTCAACTAACTTCTCTAACACGCCTTCCGTATCCTGCCACTCAAATCCCACATCCACCGCCTTTTGCGAAATGTTCAAGGTCTGCGCCAGCGCCGCCAAGGTGGGCGGCGCGCCGTCCAACACCGAGGGCGGCTCCGCTCCGTTTCCGTTTTCCGCTTTTTCGGCGGCTTTAACAGTTGCCCAGATGGCTTTTACTTCATCTGAATTGCCTACTGTGATGGCGCTGCCAAACACGTGCGGATGGCGTCGAATGATCTTGGCGTTGATGTTGTGAATGATGTCTTTCATCTGAAAACTGCCCGCTTCGCCGGCAATTTGGGCGTGCAGCGCAATTTGCAGCAGCAAGTCGCCCAATTCTTCGGCCAGATGCGGCAGGTCATTGGCATCCAGCGCGGTCAAAACTTCGTGAGTTTCTTCCAGCAGATAGGGGCGCAGGCTTTGGTGAGTCTGCTCTCTGTCCCAGGGGCAGCCGTTGGGCGCGCGCAGATGGGCAATGGTTTCCTGAAAGCGCGTTAATCCGGCGGCGGCGGGCTGAGGTGGAATGTAGAGGTAAGCTGCAGACGCCGGTTTGGGTAGCGCCTTTGCCGGTAGATAGCGCAGAGTAAATGACGAATGACGAATGACGAGTGACGAATTTTCTGTTTGCGCCGCTTCGTCCTTCGTCCTTCGTCCTTCGTCATCTTGAAACGTGACTGCCCGCACTTCCGCATCCGGCGAATAAATTGCCTTCAGGCGCGTTTCCAGCAGCGGAAGCAGCGCGGCGTGGTACAGACCGGTGATAAGCGCCGGGCGATCCGGTTCCAGCGGAGGATGATGGTAGCTGCACAAAATCTCGGCGTCCAGAATTTGCAATCCCGCCCCCGCCGAAATGTCAAGCGCCCGCAGCGTTGGCGACAGCATATCCGGCGCGTTGATCAGCTTTACCTTTGCGCCTGCGGCTTCCGCCGCCTGCCGGATGACCGGCAGACTGGCTTCGTCAATTAGCGGGTCGCCGGGCAGCAGGTAAACTGAAGGCGCAGCGTCCACCAATTGCGCGGCAAAAGTTTGGCAGCCATCGGTAGTTTGGTCAATTGGGTTAATTGTGGGGGAAAGATATTTTGCAGAAGCAGGTATTTGGGTTAAAATTTCAAAGTGCGGCGTTTTAACAAAAATATTTTTGGCTGCTTTCAACCTTTGCCGCGCAGTTTCAGACAGGTTTGCGGGCTGGCGTATTCCCAGCCCAATCAGCGTAATGGTTTTGTTGTTGGTCATTTGTCGCTTGTCCTTTGTGAATAGTAAATTATAAATGGTGAACGGTAAATTATAAACGATAACTTGCGAACAATCATTTACAATTTACCATTCGCCATTTACCGTTTACAATTTAGATCCGGTGCGTCACACCTTTCGATGCCTGTCATTCGTAACTTGCTGATTATACACCACTCATCTTCAGGTGTGAATTGAACTGCTCCGTCTACCATCTACCGTGTGAATTGAGGTATTTATGAGCAATCAAAGCCCCGGCAATCCCAATTCAATGCCGAAGCCATCCTTTTCTACGCCGCAGTACACCACTGAGCCGGAGCGTAAGCGCAAGAATTGGCTCTGGTTGGGCGTAGGGGGCTTAGGGTTGTTGGCCTGTGTGGCGGCAGTCATTGCCAGTGGACTCATTATTTACAACCGTTCTCAAAATGATGAAGCAGCGCAGGGGAATAACCCCGCGCTGCCAACAATTGTAATTCGCACAGCAATGCCGCTTGACGGGGAAACGGCTGTAGCGCTTGCGTCGGTTACGCCTACGTTGACCGCCCGCCATAAAATTAGCCAGACGCAGCCCATCACCGTCGCCGATGCGGTGTCAGTCGCCAACGAGCCGGAATTTGGCCCAATTTGCTTCAAACCGGTCACGCTTAATGGCGATATGCTGGCCTGCAACGGAACCTTTCCCCCAACAACAGTGGAGGTTCACGCCATTTTTGAGTACGCCAATATGACTCCTGACCGCGACAAGTGGGCGCGGGTTTGGTATCACAACGGCAGCGAAGTCCTGCGCGTGAAAGAAGATTGGACCGGCGATGTTGCCGGTCAATTTGATTATAATTTGAACACCTCAGACAAGCAACCGCTATCCGACGGAACGTGGGAATTAGAGTTATATGCCAACGGGCAATTACAAACTTACGGCGCATTTATCATTCAAGCCGCCCAAGCGGTCACCAACACGCCCGTCTTGCCCACGCCAACGTCTGCCCCGGCGCCTCTGCCCATTGCCTCCTATAAACTGGCTTTCACCAAGTGGGACGGCAGCCGGCACTCTGTTTGGACGGCAGACCTGGACGGCGGCAATCAGCGCTTTTTACTTGACTTTTCCGCCAGCCCCTCCTGGTCGCCCGATGGGTCGCAGTTGACTTTTTACGGCGAAGAAGGCATTGACACCCAGGCGGCTGTTAGCGGCGGAACCAATGGCGTGTGGATTATGGGCGCGTCCGGCGAAAATCCCCGTCGTATCTTGCCGGAAGGCACCGGACACGCGGTTGATTGGTCGCCTGTTGGTAATTTAATTGCCTTTAGCGCAGCGCGCGGCGGGCCGGATAGACGGATTTATTTTGTTTATCCCGATGGCAACCCCGCTCCCTTTGAAATTTTGGGCGAACAACCCTCCTTTTCGCCCGATGGAAAACAGGTAGTCGTGAAAGCGTGTCGTCCTGACTGCGGGTTGTGGATTGTAAACGCCGATGACACCAACCCGCGCCGCCTGACCGATGGCGGCACAGACGGCTTGCCCGCCTTTTCGCCCGATGGTCGCAAAATTGCTTTCAGTCGCAATATTGACGATAATGTAGACGTTTACGTTGTCAACGCCAATGGAAGCGGCCTGCGGCAGCTCACCACCGCGCCCGGCAACGACTCCGTACCCGCCTGGACGCCGGATGGACGGGGAATTGTCTTCCGCAGCACGCGCAACGGCGTATGGCAAATCTATCTGATGAACGCCGACGGTTCTAACCAACACCTGATCATTGATAAAGTTGGCGCCGGCGACGAATGGGCCTTTGACAAGATGTCAGTTAAATGATTTACGATTTATGATTTCAGATTTACGATTGGTCTTCACACAAAAACTTAATCGTAAATCCAAAATCGTAAATCCAAAATCGTAAATCCAAAAT
>DUEH01000301.1 GCA_011192195.1 Chloroflexota bacterium
CAACAGATTGGGTCAATATCAATGGTAAAACAGCGGCGCTGATGCAGTTCAGCGGCAATCAACGTAGCGCCGGAATGGCTAAAGAAATCTATCGCCAAATCGCCCGGCCTGGAACTGGCCTTGATGATACGCTCGATGGCTTTCAACGGTTTTTGAGCGTAACAGCCGGAAACATTTTCATCCATTCTGTAAAACACTTGCTGGATGTCCACCCACACATTGCCGGGGCGAATATTGTTTGATTTGCCGCGCTCCAGATTTTCAAGCTTTTTCCCATTTACTTCCTTGTAATACCCCCGTAATATTTTGGGGATATCCGTGTATTGCACCTCAAAAAACGATTTTCCCTTCACATAATAAAGCAATTCTTGCCGAACAGCCATCCAATTTTGCTGCGTGCCATATCCGCGTTGGTTGCGCATGGTGATGAAGCTTCTTGGCTGAAAATCAAATTGACGCATCATCAGCATAAAATCGGGGAGAGGCTGAAAATGATTTTTCTGGTCTGCGCCCAACCAAACATAAAGGGCGCTATCATTCGCTAATGCGCGCCAGGAATTTTGCACCCACTGTTGACACCACGTAACAAACCCGGTCAATTGCCTTTCTTCAAAAGCAACAAAATTATAAGGCGGATCGTGAATGGCTAATTGCGCCGCCTGACCACTCATCAATTTTTTTAAGTCTGATGAATTAGCGGCATCCAGACAGCCGACTTTATGCCCGCTAACAGGGTCAACCCATATCTCACCGGGTTTCAGGCGACACAACGGCAGTATTTTTTGCCTTAAGGTTTCGTCTTTGTCTAATCGCGGCAGCGGATTATTTTTCATCTCTACTTCTTGGGTAAGTAGGCGTAATACGCTTGCTTGTCATTGACGCCCAATTTGAAATAATTCTGGCTCTCGCCCTCTTCCATCATTTCTTTGAACTGACTGTAACCGTAGACCGATTCATCAAAGCCACCGTATTTTTTAGCCAAAGAATGTTTCACAGAGGAGAGAAAAACGTTAGGATGATTGACGGCTTTGACAATACGCACAATTTCCTTGAACACCTCATCTACCTCATCCGGCAATTTGGTTTCGGCGGCTTTGGTGTCTTGCTGCGGCAGCGTGAGCCAATCGCGCAGGCCGGCGTTATTGAGGACAAAGTGGCCTTCCTTCGCCCCGGCCTGGATCATTGACTTGAATTTTTCAAAGCCGTAGTCGCGCTGATCGAATTTACCGTGAGCGCGAATGAGGCGCTGCTTGACGTTGGTCAGCAAAATGGGCGACCCTTCGTTCTTGCGCAAAAATCCGACAATGTCTTTGTAGGTTCCATCCAGGGTGCGCGGGGTTTTGGAACGTTTTTTGCGCGCCGGCGTCGGCGCGGCGTTGCTGGTATCCGGGTTGACGTCTTGCTCGTAGATGAGCAGGGTATCTACCAGATCACCCAGACGATTAGAAGCGTTACCGGATTGGGCAATGACCACCACCTTTTTGCCCAGCGGACGCAGGGTTGTGACCACGTGGATAAAATCGCCATCGCCGGTGACAAGAATGAACACGCGAATGTTAGGGTGTTTGTAGGCGTAATCAATGCAGTCTGTAGCCAGTTTCACGTCGGCGTTATTTTTGAAACCGGCGGGCACGTAAACCGGCTCAAACCCAATTTTGTACAAGACCAGCGAATCGCGCTGAAATCGCGGCTCGCGCCAATCGGCGTAGGCTTTGGCTACTACCAGGCGGCCGTAGCCTTCGGCCACTTCTCGCAAGGCAGAAATATTGGCTTTTCCTCTAATACTGCCGTGCATATTTTCCCAGTCTATAAACATTGCCACATCGGCAACGGGAGGTAGTTGAGTATCTTCTGTATTCATATTTTGTTCCTTTTATTTAAAAATGTTAGAATTTGTCATTCGTCATTCGTCATTGGTCATTTGTCATTGGTAACGCGGCCCATTGTTCATTGTTCATTGCTAATTGTTCATTGCTAATTGTTCACTGATTTGAGCAATGTCCTGCGGCGTAGTGCGGCAGCAGCCGCCAATGATTTCAGCGCCGGCGTTACGCCACTGTAGAGAAAGTTCGCCGTAATGATTATGCGCGGCGGGGCCAACCCAGATTTTGTCTTGAGCGTCAAAGTCTTCTCCGGCGTTGGGGTAAACCAGCACAGGCTTGCTGGTGTTGGCTTTGGCCGCTTGAATCAAGCCGGGCAAATACTGCGGACGGGTGCAGTTTACGCCTAGCGCCACAATTTGCGGGTAAGCATCCAGCCAGGCGGCGCACTGCGCCATTGTTTCGCCGTGAGAGATGCGCGCGCTGTCTTTGGCGCTGAAACTCATCCAGGCGACGGTCTGCGGAAACTCGGCCAGCAGATGGGTCATTGCCTGCGCTTCCAGCAGGCAGGGAACGGTTTCAAAGGCGATCAGGTCGGCTTCGGTTTCGGCCAACACCGCCAAGCGAGGGCGGTGAAAATCGCGCAACTCACGCTCGCCCAAACCGTAATCGCCCCGATATTCAGCGCCATCGGCCAAGTACGCGCCATAGCTGCCCACCGATGCGGCGATAACGGGTTTGGGGCGTCCGGCGCGATTGGCCGGGTTGGCCCAAAACTCGTCGCGGGCTTCTACGGCCAGACGTACGGACAGACGCATCAGGTCGGCGGCTTCGGTCTGGCTCAGACCGCGCCGGGCAAAGCCTTCAAAGGTCGCTTGATAGCTGGCGCTAATGGCGCAATCGGCTCCGGCTTTGAAGTAGTCCAGATGCACCTGCTTGATCAGTTCCGGCGCTTCCAACAAAATTTTGGCCGACCAGAGGGGATCCTTCAAATCCCTACCCCGACGCTCTAACTCAGTTGCCAACGCGCCGTCTAAAATCATCAGCTTGTGTTTTTGCAGAATTTCTACAATTGGATTAAACATAACGAAAAGGCAGTGAATAGTGAAAAATGAATAGTGAAAAATTGTTCACTGTTCATTTTTCATTGTTCATTATATCAGAGACTACACTATGACAGAAAATCACTCATCCCGCAAGAAAGAGACACGCTGGCTTTTTTTTGGATCGCTATCGGCGCTGGCGGCAGGATTTGGTTATATTTTCTGGCAAATCTTCTCTTACGGACGACGATTGCTCAAGCAGCCCGCTCTGTTGGCGACGCCTTTTCCGCAACTGCCGCCAGGACAGACCGCGCTGGAAAGCCCCTGCTACCGGATTGCTGCCGCCAATTTACGCGCGGGCATCGAAACCCGTCGACTGCCGGGCGGGCAGGAAAAGGTGGTGCTATGCGCGGGGAGTAGAAATTTCCGCGAACCGTGGGCGCGCGATTTTGGCTTCGCTTCCTTTGGGCTGGTAGAGTTGAAAGAGTTTCAGACGGTGCAGGAAACGCTGGAAGTCTTTTTGCTCAACCAAAAGTCTTCCGGTCAATTTCCGGTCAAGGTTCATTCCACCAATTTTATAGATCGCTATTTGCACTCGCTTTTCAAACGTCAGCAACCCATCAGTACGCCCATCAAGCCCAAGTACATCACTGCGCATAACACTATTTCGCCGGATGGCAACGCATTGCTGATCATCGCGCTGCTCAATTATGCCCAACGCAGCGGCGACGCGGATTTTGCCCGGCAACATTGGGAAGCCTTGAAGCGCGCCGTGTTCTGGTTCGAGGAACACGAAAAAGAGGCCGATGGGCTGATTCACCAACCGCCTTACGCAGACTGGGCCGACAGCGTGGCGCGTTCCGGGCGCGTTTTGTACACCAACGTTCTCTACTGGAAGGCAATGCGCGATCTGGCCGCAGCCGCCCAACGCTACGGGATGGCTGAAGACCAACCTTATTTGCAAAGCAAAGCGGAAAAGCTCAAGGCATCCATCAACGCGCATTTTTGGCGCGCTGACCTGGGATACTACATCACCAGCCAGTATTTTGATAATCTCAGCAGCAGTGGTAACTTGTTGGCCGTGTCATGGGGACTGA
>DUEH01000031.1 GCA_011192195.1 Chloroflexota bacterium
GACCCCAAAAATGAAGATTTAGGGGTGATTATGCGCTTACGTAAAAAACAAAAATGGCTAGACTTATCACCTTATCCAACTTGACAAATTGAAACTTTCCTTAACCTGTCACGAATGATTCGGACTATTAGAATTAGGTGTTTTTGGTGAAATTATTGACATAATGATGGATTTTGAATTAAAACTGCATCCGCGAAAACCGGACCGTATTTTTAATTGCCAAATTTGCCATCAGCCTGCGTGAATAGGCGTCACAAAGGCTGATAAATGGCGAAGGTATTGAATGAGCAAGAAAATTTCACCGCAGAGGCGCAGAGTCCGCAGAGATTTTTGTGGTTTTTCTCTGTGTTCTCTGTGTCTCTCTGCGGTGAATATCCTTTTTTGGTTCTGGCTTGTCCAGGTTGGGTAATTACTGAGCGCACTTGGGTTTGAAGCGGCAGGAGGTTACATCAATTGTCGCTTCGAAAAATATAAACTTGCCTGAAATGCTAACGCATACACAGCGTATTTCACGCCTTGAGTTCATAATATTTCACCCGACAATTAGTATCAGGCAACCATTATTCTTTCAGAAGCTTTCAATTTCTTGCCATACCTCTCACAAAAAAAACGAATACACTCTGGCGCTACGTCTATAGCCTTTTCATCATACATCCCTGTCTCTGGATTGAGCCAGATTAATGCGTAATTCCCTTCAACCAACCAAAACCGTTCTATATCCTTTAAGGATGAATATATCCCGCCTGGATTCTCTTCAACCAATAATGGATAAAAATCTAACTCATAGATGGAAATATCCAGATTCTCCTCAAACCATAGACGCAATATATAATCCGTTACATATTCAGCTTTCAATAGCCCTTTTTCTTCACGATTTTGCCAAAGTTTCTCATCTCTGGCTACTCTATACCATTCTTCCCATTTCATCATTACGCTACCCTATGATTATTACCTGCTGATTATGCTGGGCATTTTCCCACTGTTCCAACAGTTCCTGCTTGTGAGCCTCTATCCACGTCTCTACCATTTCCCTCAAAGTTGTTGGAAGTTGTTTGCGTGCTGGTTTCATCCATCTTCGGGTTCTGATTTCGATACGATAGCTTCTAACATCGCTTTGGTATTTGACGTGAACGTGAGGCGGTGCATGGTCATTGTAGTTCATCAAAACGACCAAGGCCCCTTTTTGGGACGGACGGGAGACTGGCGGCATATTGTCCTCAATGCTTAATCATCTGCTTATGAAAACTATAGCATAAAATCTGAATAATGTAAACTCGTTTTCATCATTTATCCAGTTTGACGATGGGAGGTATTATATTGCACTACGCAGATTTTAGCGCCCATATTGGACGGTGTTTTACTTTTAACGAAACGGGAAAGCCTGATGACTTTTTGTCGAATAGATACAAATGTACGATTCAGCCGCCTAACGTATCTTTGATCAGAACGTTGTTTCTAGAATTACTGACCCACTCATAATGATGCCATAATAGCCTTACATGAGCAACAATCTATAACTTCTCCGTATACCGACACCCTTCCCTAAAGCGGCTGCAAGCGATGAACGCGCCAAATTTGCCGGAACGCATCACAAGCTTGCCCTCTTTGCAGGCGGGGCAGGATTGACCTTCACGTTCTGAGTTGGGCAGCGATTTTTTGGAACGCGGTTTTTTGCGCGATTTTCCCTTTCCCTTGCGGGTGAATTTTCGCTTTGGTGAAGCCGCACCCCCGGCGGCGGGTTTACGCTGTAATCTGGCTCGAGTTTTGGCTTGCGCTACGTTTTCTTGAAAGGGTTGGTAGAAGTCTTGCATTGTCTTCAGCCGCGAAATCTCCCCCCCGGCAATGGCGTCCAGATTGTCTTCCATCCGCGCGGTGAAGTCTACGTCAACCACATCGGGCATCAGCTTTTCCAGTAATTCGCAGACCTGAAATCCCAGCGGCGTGGGCGCCATTCGTTTTTTCTCAATGATGACGTATTGGCGATTTTTGAGCGTTTCAATGATAGCCGCATAAGTGCTGGGTCGCCCCAGCCCTCGCTTCTTCAACTCGCCAATCAGCCCCGCTTCCGTGTAGCGAGCCGGCGGCTTGGTAAAATGCTGTTTAGGCAGCAATTGGTGCAGATTCAGCCCATCGCCCGCCTTCAAATCCGGCATCACCAAATTTTCAATCGCCTTCCCCTTATCTCCTTTACGCCCCTGCTGGTGAAGAAACCGCTTCGCGTCCCCCTGTCTCCCCCTCCCCTTGTCCCCTTGTCTCATCACCTCCGCGTCTTCATCCACCCCGTAAACCTTCAAAAATCCGGCAAAGCGCAGCGCGCTGCCGGTAGCGCGAAAAATATACAAGCCGGATTGTCCGCCAACCAGAGCGTCAACGTCCACCGTCAGCGTGTCGTAGCGAGCGGGTTTCATTTGGCTGGCAATAAAGCGTCGCCAGATCAGACGGTACAGGCGATACTGCTGCGGCGAAAGGTACGGTTCTACTTTTTTGGGCGTGCGCCAGGGGTCGGTGGGGCGAATGGCTTCGTGGGCTTCCTGAGCGGTTTTGTCGCGGGTGGCGTAGTGGGGCGGCTTGGGGGGCAGATAGTCGTTGCCCCAGTAGCGCGTCACCACTTCTCGCGCCGCCTGCTGCGCTTCCGGCGATACGGCCAAAGAGTCGCTGCGCAGGTAGGTGATCAGACCAACCGCCTTGCCTTCTCCCACGTCAATCCCTTCGTATAATTGTTGAGCCAACATCATCGTAGTTTTGGGCGGCATCCCCAGTTGAGAGGAGGCGGCTTGTTGCAGGCTGTCGGTGGTGAAGGGAGGATAGGGTCGGCGCAGGCGCTGGCCTTTTTTGACCGACAGAACGCGCCAGTCCGCATTTTCCAGCGCTTTCTTGACCGTTTCGGCGGCCTGAGCGTTTTTGAGAGCGGGCTTCTTGCCCTGAATTTTGATGAGTCCGGCCCAAAATCGCTGACCCGATGGGGTTTCCTGTCTGGAAAGTTCCGCATCAACGCTCCACCATTCTTCGGGCTTAAAGGCGCGAATAACCCGCTCTCGTTCTACCACCAGCCACAAGGCCGGCGATTGAACCCGACCGGCGGACAGCCCCTTCGCCCCGGACAGCCCGGCCCACAGCACCGGACTGACCATATATCCTACCAGACGATCAATCACTCGGCGGGCGGTCTGCGCTTCTACCAGGTTTTGGTCAATGTTGCGGGGATTGGCCAGGGCGGCGCGTACATCGCGCTGGGTGATGGCGGTGAAGGCGATGCGTTTGGCTTTGCGGGTTGCGCTGCTTCCCAGGCGACTGACCACGTGACGGGCAATGGCTTCGCCTTCGCGGTCAGGGTCGGTGGCTAAATAGATGGCATCGGCTTTGGCGGCAGCGGTTTGAAGTTGTTTCAACTGCTTGCCTTTACCGCGAATGAGGTAAAGGGTGGGTTCAAAAGTTTGCAAGTCAACGTGAATGTCGTCACGGGGCATTTCAAGAACGTGGCCGCCGGTGGCTCTGACAGTATAGCCAGGGCCGAGCATCCCTTTGATGGTTTTCGCTTTTTTGGCAGATTCAACGATGATGAGAGATTTGGTCATCAGATTTTACGAGTTCCCAGCCACTCCAAGTTCCGCAGCAATGCCCTGCATCGCCTTCAGCACTCGTTCCACGTGTTCCCACAGCTCAACTCCCAAATCGGTGGCCCCGGCTTCAACTTCCGTGCGATGCACGCCGGCGGCAAAAGCCCGATCTTTCCATTTTTTCTTGATGGATTTCAGCCTGACATCTCTAATATCTTTCGATGGCCGCACCAATGCCACCGCAATGATCAAACCGGTCACTTCATCTACGGCGTACAGCGTTTTCTCAAGCAGACTTTCCCGCTCAACGCCGGTCACTTCTGTGGCGTGTGACAGGATGGCCCGGATGATCGTCTCATCGTATCCCCGCCCGCGCAAAATGGGCGCGCCGGTGTTGGGGTGTCCATTTTCGGCTACGTTGGGGTATTTTTCGTAATCAAAGTCGTGCAGCAGGCCAACAATGCCCCACAGTTCCTCATCGTCGTCAAAATGGCGGGCATAAGCGCGCATCGCGGCTTCAACAGCCAGCATGTGCCGCCGTAAGTTTTGACTTTTGGTGTACTCGCAGACTAAATTCCAGGCGTCATTTCGGTTCATGAGAAATCCTCTTGAATATTCACTACCGTATACCCCTTGGATTTGACAGCGGTTTCAGTCCCCAGGACCGCCGACCGCTGACCGTTGACCGCCGAAATAGCTCAAAATAACGTCTTTACGGCAGTCTGTGGTAGCCTGCCCTGAGCTTGCCGAATGGGTCGGCGATCATATTGGATGCAAACGGCCTTCTGGCGGCAACAATCGGTATACGGTAGTGAACTTGAATATTGATGTCAGGGCAGGTTGTCTTTTTTGATGTTTGTATTATACTTGTTTGGGCAAAAAAAACAATGATATAATTGAAGTGAGTGCATTTCAAATGAGTAGAAAAGCGCCGCAGGCCGGGGGGCTTCGCGAAGCGGGTGTACCCAAAAAGAGGGGGGGCATACTATCCCCCCAACTTCCCCCCTCTTTCTCCTACTCAAATAAAACACAGTACAAGTTCAGTAAAACCGGTGATATGGCAAGAACACTACAGCGAATTGCCGAAACTAACGAATAAAACCTGATCCATTCGCTCCTTTCATCCATTCGCTGTAGTGTTGTGTTTTGGACGGCTTCACTGAACCTGTACGAAACACACCTTATTGGATTGGAGAAATAATGTTTGATGTAATTGCTTTTGATGCCGACGATACGCTGTGGCACAATGAGACTTTATATTTGAGTACCCAGGAAACGTTTAAGAAAATCCTGGCTAAATATCTCGATGCCGGTGTGGTAGAGGACGCGCTCTACGAAACCGAGATGCGCAATCTGGCCTATTTTGGTTACGGGATCAAGAGCTTTACCCTTTCGATGATTGAAACCGCCATTGAGCTGACTGATGGCGAGATAAGAGGGCGTGACGTTCATCAAATCATCGAACTGGCAAAAGATATGTTGAATTCGCCTATACAGCCGCTTGAAGGTGCGGAAACAACGCTGGCGCTCCTGTCGAAAAAATTTCCCCTGATGCTCATCACCAAAGGAGATCTTTTAGACCAGGAAAGCAAGATCGCCCGCTCTGGGTTGGCGAATTATCTGACGCATATTGAAATTGTCAGCGAGAAGATTCCCCAAACCTACCGCGATATTCTAGCCCGACACAATGTTGAGGCGGCGCGTTTTCTGATGGTCGGCAATTCGCTGAAATCTGATGTTTTGCCGATACTTGCCATCGGCGGGAGGGCGGTTTACATTCCCTATCAAACCACCTGGGCGCACGAAGTGGTCAATATCGAAGACGAGCAGGATTATGTCGAATTGGAACATATTGGACAGTTATCCGTCTGGCTCGACCGGCTACTTGAGGGAGCGCCAAGCGTATGAAGAAGGGAATCTTTTACGCCATTGGCGCGTATACGGTTTGGGGCGTACTGCCCATTTTCTGGAAGTTACTGCAAAGCGCATCCGCTTCTGAAATTGTGGCCCACCGAATGGTGTGGTCGCTGATTTTTTTGGCGGCCATATTAAGCTATCGCCGGCAGTGGCAATGGCTGCCAAAAATACGCCGCAATCGGCGGGCGATGGGCATTTTTGCGCTGACGGCGGCGCTGCTGGGAACAAACTGGCTTATCTACGTTTGGGGAGTCAATACCGGACACATTGTTGAAACCAGTCTGGGATATTTCATCAATCCGCTGGTGAACGTGCTTTTTGGCGTTATTTTTTTCCACGAAAGGCTTCGCCGGGGGCAGTGGTTGGCTATTGCTATTGCTACTGCCGGCGTGTTGTATCTTACGTTCAGCTACGGCGCGCTGCCCTGGATTGCCCTGAGCCTGGCTTTTTCTTTTGGGTTTTACGGGATGTTCAAAAAAAAGTCGCCGCTCAACGCTCTGGAAGGTCTATCGCTGGAGATGATGGTGTTGTTTATTCCGGCGCTGCTGTATTTGTTTTACCTGCAAGGAGCAGGTGAAGCGACATTTGGACACGTCGGGCTGATGACCACGCTTCTGCTGGCGATGACCGGCGTGGCTACAGCCATTCCGCTGCTCTTCTTTGCCGCAGCCGCGCAACGCATACCGCTTTCGGTTATTGGGGTGCTGCAATATCTTGCGCCCACCTTGCAATTTTTGATTGGGGTAATCATTTACGGCGAGGCTTTCACCCAAACTCGTCTCATTGGCTTTGGCATCATCTGGCTGGCGCTCTTCATTTATACGGTTGAAGGCGTGGTGATGAGACGCAAAAGAAACCTTGCCGCGCTGGACAAGGCAGTTCCAAGAAGATAATCATCCCAAAATTGTAGTGCGTAATGCGTAGTCCGTTTTTTTACGCACTTATAGTATGCCCCTGAGTCTGCCCCTCTTTTTGGGTACTTTTTGGGTACGGGGACGCTAAAGTTTTAGTTAGATTTTTTGATTTGTTTGACAATCCTTTAACCCGCCCATATACTGAAAATCGACCATACAATTCTTGACTTTCACCAACCGCAGCCAAACCGCCGAAAAGACCGAAACAGGCCGTGAAAAACTGGAAAGCCTGATCAAACCGCTCATTCCCCGCCTGAAATGCCTGATAACAATAAAAATCCGTTCCCTTCGTCCATCCGCTGTTATGGCAGGAGGGACATTACAGCAGATGGTCGAAGAGAACGGATGGGGTTGGTAGGCGGGCAAAAATCCAATGTATTCGACCATCGGTTGTAGTGTTGGCAACGGCGCGGCCTGTCGTCTGGCCGACGTTGATAAGCGTGGCGTCGGGCGCATATAAAAAAGCCGCGCCCTCTCTGGCGGCAAGCTTCTGGCAGAAGCTTTGAGCAAAAATTGGGGCGCGGCAATATAGCTCAGGAGGCTTTGATTATGAATACACTCGAACAACAAGTGCGCGGCTTACTCGCGCAGGGCAACAAAATTCAAGCGGTGAAGCTGGTGCGAGAGCAGACCGGCAAAGGCTTGAAAGAATCCAAAGATTACGTTGATTCGATGGTCAAAAGCGCCTCGCCGGAGATACCAGCGGGCATTTCTAAAGAAACTCTGGCCTTTGAGATCAAAGAATTTCTTGCCCAGGGGAACAAGGTGATGGCCGTCAAACGAGTACACGAGTTGACAGGCTGGGGGCTGAAACAGTCCAAAGATTTTGTTGACGCATTGTAGCTAATCAGGAAACAGGGAGACAAGGCGTAAAACGCCCACGACGGCGGTCGCTTATTCAGGCTGAAGCAGCCGCAGGCCGCGGCCGCGAACGACCTGAAGATAGTCCTGCCCGGCCTGCACCTGACGCAGACGCTGCCGAAGGCGCTTGATGAGTCCGTCAACCGCTTCTTCGCTGACGCCGCTGGGGTTGGCGGTGGGCCAAACAGCGGTTATGATCTCGGCGCGAGAGATGATGCCGCCGTTGGCGCGGTAGAGCGCCTCTAGCAAGGTAAATTGCGCGACAGAGAGGGGCGGATCCACCGTATACCCTCCGGCTTTGACAAGCGCTTCGGCGGCAAAGTCCCATCGTTTGCCAACAGACCACCGACAGCAGACCGCAGACCGCCGCAAAACCAGGCTCCTGGCGGTCGGCCGTCGGCGGTCAGCGGTCAAACGGGGGCGCAAACCTTGTCAAATTGCAGGGGTATACGGTAGTGAGACCATAAACAGATGAGGAGGTATTTCGATGAAAATTCGCGCAACAAAAGGCTTGACTTTTGACGATGTGCTGCTGGTTCCTAAAAAATCGCCGGTAAGCTCGCGTAAAGATGTGGACACTTCAACCTGGCTCACGCCAAGGATTCGGCTGCGAATTCCCATTGTCAGCGCCAATATGGATACGGTAACGGAAGCAGAAATGGCTATTGCCATGGCGCGGGCCGGGGGCATAGGCATTATCCACCGATTTATGACCGTTAAACAGCAGGTACAACAGATACGGCGCGTAAAACGGGCCGAAGGCTTTATGGTAGAGCGGCCCTACGCCCTTCCCCAAAGCGCCTCCATTGCCCAGGCGCAGCAGATAATGACGCAGCGCGACGTAGGCGGGTTGATGGTGGTCAGCGAGGATGAAGAGTTGATTGGGCTGGTGACGCAACGCGATATTCTGCTGGCCCCGAACAGCAGCGCGCCCATCAGCGCAGTGATGACCCAACCAGAGCAAATCATTAGCGCCGGGGCGGATATTACAATGGAAGAGGCGCGCCGCTTGCTGCATAAACATCGCCTGGAGAAATTGCCGGTGGTAGATGAAGACGGCAGTTTGTTGGGGCTGATCACCGCGCAGGATATTTTGAAGCACAACCGCCACCCCAACGCCGTCACCGACAACAGCGGACGCCTGCGCGTAGGCGCAGCCATCGGTGTGCAAGCCGCAGATATGCAGCGCGCCGAAGCGCTTCTGAACGCCGGGGCCGATTTGCTGGTGCTGGACATTGCTCACGGTCACGCCGACCACTGCATCGAGATGATCAAAAATTTACGCGCCAAATTCCCCGATGCGCAGCTTGTGGCCGGAAATGTGGCTTCAAAAGAAGGAGCTTACGATCTGGCAATGGCGGGCGCGGACGCCATAAAAGTAGGTGTTGGCCCCGGGTCTATCTGCACTACGCGAATAGTCACCGGCTTTGGCGTACCGCAACTGACCGCCATTATGGACAGCGCCGCCGGCGTAAAGGCCGCCGGGCGCAAGATCCCCATCATTGCCGATGGCGGTATAAAAATCTCCGGCGATATGGTGAAAGCGCTGGCAGTGGGCGCATCTAGCGTGATGATGGGCAGTATGTTTGCCGGCTGCGAAGAAGCGCCGGGCGCAACGGTTATTCGCAACGGGCAGAAGTTCAAGGTGGTGCGAGGGATGGCTTCGCTGGGCGCGGCAATGGGGCGCAAAGCGGTAGAAGGGCCGCAAGACGAAAGCGCCGAAGACCCGGAAGATTGGGATAAAGTTGTGCCGGAAGGAATTGAAGCGGTGGTTCCCTATCGCGGAAATGTAGAAGAGGTTTTATACCAGTTGGTGGGGGGACTGTGGTCCGGTCTCAGCTACGGCGGCGCCTTCACCATCGAAGAATTGCAAGAGAAGGCGGAGTTCATTCAAATTACGCCCGCCGGTTTGCGGGAAAGTCGCTCACACGATGTGAGTAAAGTGTAGGGAAGACAAGGAGACAAGGAGAGGGGGAGACTTTTTCTCACCTGCTCACTTTCTCACCTGCTCCCCTGCGCCAGAAATAACCACCACGTACTCTCCACGCGGAGGGCGAACTTGCAGGTCTGCCAGCAGGGCGCTGAGTTTGCCGCGTTGAACTTCTTCGTGCAGTTTGGTCAACTCGCGGGCAAGAACGGCGTCTCGGTTGCCGTAGACGCTGAGGGCGTCTTGCAAAAAGGCTGGCAAGCGATAGGGGCTTTCATAAAAAATGAGGGTATGGGGAGAGTCTTTGTCCACTTCCAGAAACCGCCGACGACGCCCCGATTTTCGGGGGGGAAAGCCGCGAAAGGTAAAACTGTGCAAGGGCAAGCCGGACAGCACCAGCGCCATCACCAGCGCGGCGGGGCCGGGAATCATTGTCACCTCTAAATCGGCCTTGATGACCCGGCGTAGCAGCGAAAAGCCGGGGTCGGAGATGCCGGGGGTTCCCGCATCCGTCACCAGCGCCACCGATTTTCCCTGTTCCAGCAGCGCCATAATTTTTCCGGCGGCGCGCTCTTTGTTGTGTTCGTGAAAGGGGATTTGCGATTTCTGAATATCGAAATGCTTGAGCAGTCGCCCGGTTTTGCGGGTGTCTTCGCTGGCAACAATATCAACCTGCCGCAGCGTTTCCAACGCGCGTAAAGAAATATCGTCCAGATTACCAATGGGGGTGGCGACTAAATAGAGCATAGGGAATTTACGATTTTAGATTGACGATTTACGATTAAAACGTCTGATAACAATCAGAGCCAGCAATGCGCCGGAAAAGTCTACCAGCACATCGGCCAGTTGACCGTTTCTGCCGGGAATAAAGGTTTGATGCCACTCATCGGAGATGGCGTAGAGAAGGGTGAAGATCAAGGCCAGCAAAAGATTTTTCGCGCCGTACAGCCCAAGAGAATTTAGAGCCAAGCGCCACAAGCCCATCAAAACGGCATAAGCCAAGGCGTGCGCCAGTTTCTTAAAAATAGTATCCAGCAATCCACCGGGCGCGCTGGGCAAGGTAGATTGGTGAGAAAGAAAGAAGATCAAGCTCATCCAGGCAATAAGCGTCGCCCACGTCAGCCAGATTGGATATTTGAGAATCAGTCCTTTGTCATTCATCATTCGTTATTCGTCATTCGTCATTTGTCATTCGTCAAGCGGCATAAGCTTGTTCAACCAACTTTACCAAATTATCCCACTTGAAAGCCTGATTAACGTGTCGGGCGGCGGCTCTGCCAAAAGCGTACTGAAGTCCCTGCGCGTTCAGAATATTCACTAACGCGCCCGCCATCGCTTTAATGTTGCCGGGAGGAACCAGCAAACCCGTATCGCGGTGGACAATGTACTCGGCGTTTTGACCCACGTTGGTTGCCACCACCGGCGCGCCCGCCGACATCAAATCGAGCAATTTCACCGAACACTTGGTGCGGTTGATAACGTTGTCTTCATACAGATGCAGCGCCACGTTAGCCGCTTCAAAATAATAGGGCAATTCCTGTTGCGGAACCCATCCCGTGAAGATCAGCTTGTTGGCTACCCCGCGCCGATGCGCCATCTGCGCCAATTTTTTCTCTTCGCCAAAATAGCCCTGCCCCACAATTAACCAACGCGCAACCGGCATATAGCGGCTGACCTTGTAAATTACCTCCAGCARGGTCTTCAATTCAAAYTCGGCAAAGCGCGTGTAGAGTAGAATAATGGGGCKATCAAAAAGATCRTACTGCTCTCTGATGCGATTGCCAAACTCTTTGTAACGCAAATCCAGATCAAGAAAGGCGTTGTCCGGCAGCGAAAGTTTCGCCGATGCGYCTGTTGCGCCCGCCGCCACGCGCAGCAATTCTTCCTGCCACAAGGCGTGGGCTTTTAAGACTTTCAGCGGRCTGTCAATAGGTCGCACGCCGTTGGGGATATAAAAAATTGACTTGGGGGGGACGCGGTATTTTTCAACCAGATAGCGCAATTGCTTGCTGGCAACGGTGACAATATCGGCGCGCGCCAAGCCCCACGGCTCTTGCCAGGCGAAGAAACGCTTTTGGGCGGCGGTATAATCATTCACCTCATTCCAGGCCACTTCCCAATCATCTTCGTCCACTGCCAGTTTGATGTTGTGCCGTCGCAATTGTTTGAGGCTGCGCAGCAGCGCGTGCGCCAATCCGGCGTAAGCTTTGGGTTTGAAAAGGTGAATCACGTCCGGCTGAAATTGCAAAGCCAGCCGAACCAGATCGCCCGCTAATTGCAAATGGAAGAGGGGACCTTTTAGCCGGGGCAGCGCGGTGTTGATCACCAGCACGCCTTCATCTCGCCACGATTTTCCGGCGTCTTCCGGGCTGTCCCAGGGAGGCACAATAACCGTTACCCGATGCCCTCGCCGGTGCAGCGCCCGCGCCATCGGCAGGGCGCGTTCGCGCATGGTACTTTTTGCTTTCAGGCCAAAGGCCCCAATCATTACAATGTTCATAGATTTTACGATTTACGATTTTGGATTTCAGATTTACGATTGGACTTTTTGCGCAATCATAATCAGTAGACCGCAATGAGTTTGCTATGCTGGTTGATAGTGCGCAACCGTAAGGGCGAATAATTATTCGCCCTTACTACTACGATTCTGGCCGCCCAAACGATTCGCTGACTCTGCGCGAAGGATTGCAGTCTACTGATAATCGTTAAAATGGTCATAAACAGCAAGTAAGGTTTCCAGTCTGGTTTCGCCTTCATCCGAAGCGGGAAATATCAGGGGGAATGTAGCCAAAATGTGGGCAAAATCATCGCGGTTGAGTCCGTAAAGATGGGCAATCAGCGCGTCGAGTTCATTGCGCAAGGTCTGGCGTTCTGCCGGATCAATTGCTACTTTGGATTCGTCCCAATCTTCGCCCATAGCCTCGCTCCACAGTTCGGCGAAATCAGATGTGACGCAAGTGAGCCGGGCGGCGCGGGGGACAATGGCGTCAAAACAGGAATTGCCGGGGTTGAGACGGGGCAGCGGAAGTTGGTAGAGGTAAAACATATTGATGTTGGTTGTAACTTTCATTCGCAACACAAAATCAAGCGCAAAACTGTTCAGCAAGCTCACAAGATAAAACGCTTTTTTGCCGCTTACTTCGGGAATTGTCAAGAGAGAATTTCCGGCGCCTGCTTTTTCCGGTAAAACAGCAGCAATCAAGGTGCGCTCATTGGTGTTGGCGGCAATTGCTCTGACACCTGCACGATAATTTTTGTAGCGCAAGTCTTCCGGCTGTATCCAAAAACGCGCAGCGGCAAAGTCAGCGTTGAATTGGTGAATCATTTTCCCTTCATACAGGGGAACGCCGTTGCCAATTTGGTTGAATAGATGCCGGGTATTGGTCATATCAAATTCGCGGAAAAATTTTATTGTCCAATCCGCTATTTCTTCGCCTATCAACGGCAAATCACCATAGATTTTTTCAACTATCTCATAATCTCTTTGCGTATGGAACTCCATAACGCTCAGGCTGTCCGGGCTAAAGCGGCGCAGAGATTGGCGGCGAATATAAACCAGATTTTCTCGATTGGAAAGGAAGTCGGCAAGTTCTGCCGGAGCAACGGCTACGCGCGGGTTGAAACGGAAGGCAGCCCAAAAGCCATCACCGCTTATGCCGCGCTGCGCGCTTAAAAGGGTGAAGTGAAAAGCGTGATGAACGCTGTTGAAAAACCACCGCTCATTGCTGAAGTTGTAGAGATAGTCAATTTGCCCTTCGCCCAACAGCATTTGGCGCAGGTCTTTTGTACCTAAATCAGTGTAGATGCCAGAGGGGATGACAAAGCTCAAGCGGGCTTTGTCTTTTAGTAAACAGTATCCGCGCTCAAGAAAAAGTTTATGGGTGGCGGTATCGCCTCGGCCTTGCCGGGTGAAATTTCCGCTGTTTTTGTAGTAAGCGGCCAGCGTTTCAATTCCGGCTTTTTGCGCTTTCCAGGCCGCTTTTATTTTGGGGTCTGCGTTCAATTCTTTGATGCGCGTTTCAACCTGACGGCGGGTCAGGCGGCTTTCAATTTCGGGATCGAATTGGGCGTAGTATTCGCGCAGGTCAGGTTTAATAATTTCCCAGGGAGGGTTGCCAATAACAATATCGAATCCGGCGGAGTCGCCTTTGGGCTGTCCCTGTTCGTCCACAAAAACTTCAGGAAATTCTACCGCCCAGTTAAAGGGGTGTTGAGTGTCGGGGTCGTCAAAGCAGGGCGCAAGTTTCTGGTTCAACGCGGCGTTGAGTCGCCCGGAGATACCGGCAATGGCTTGTAAAGTAGCGGAGTGACCGCCGGTCTCTGTTTCAGTGGGCAACAGGCGACGCAGACGGCGCAATTCTGCCAAATCTTCCGCAGAATCCGGCAGGGTCAGCGTTCCAAGCAGAGAATTTCCTACTTTTACATTTTGGTTGAGGATCAAGGGCAATCGTTTTTCTGAGTTGCTCTGGTCGGCCATTGCCTGCATAATCAAATTGACGGTGGCAAGTTCGGCGGCTTGCGGGTCAAGGTCAACCCCGTAAAGGTGGTTTTCAAGAATCAGATTGGGATAGTCTGCCAAACGCTCATATTCATTGCGAATGGCGGATAATTCAATCTGAATATCAATTGGGTTCAATCCCCGGGCTGCCAGTTCATCTGTTTTTTGCGTTAATTCTTGCTCAAGCTGCACCCGTTCGCTGCGGTAAAAATCGGCCAAAACGCGATAGGCGTAAATTAAAAAAGACCCGCTGCCGCTGGCCGGGTCAATTATTCGTAGTTCACGAATATCGGCGGTTGTTTTGCGCGTTTCACCGGGCAGCGGATCTCCGTCTGCCCTGCCGTTTGCCGTACCGTAAAGGTAGCGCCCCAGACTGTTATCCACCAAATAGCGCACAATGACTTGCGGGGTGTAGTAGCTCCCCTGTTTTTTGCGGGTTTCAAGATTATCGGCGGTTTTGACGCGACCATTGACCTGAACCAGGGTTTTGCCCAAATATTGCTCGTAGGTGTTGCCCATTATATCGGCGGACATAGCCCGGTAACGCGCTTCATACAGTTTATTTATCAATCCGCTCAAAACTTCATCGCTGAAGACAGCTTGGTCCGCCAGGTGCGGCGCAAAAAGGGCGGAATTGTGCCGTTCATCAAAGCGGCGATACAAGCGGGCAAAGAGTTCAGACAAGGAGAAGGTGTAGGCGTTGCGGTGATGAAGTTCGTACAGGCTGTAAAGCGTGCCGGCGGGGGCTATCAGGTGGTCTTCGGCAAAGCGCACCACAACCAGACGGTCAAGAACACGCTGAACTACGGCGCGGAGTTTATTCAGATTTATCTGGCCGGCATCGGCGAAGGCCCAGGGGTTGGCGTTGGCGTGAGTGATAATATCTTGCGCTAATTTCTCGCGCCATTCGTTGATAAATGCCAAATAGTCGGCGTCTACGTCTTCCCGGTGTCGCTGATTGCTGAGTAAGTCAAGCTGACCGTTAAGTACGCTTTGGTATGATAACTGCCAAAGCTGGTCAAAATCATCAAGGTAAGCCGACGGTCTTTCAAAAGACAAAACCAACCAATCGCGCCGGGCATTAAACAGGCGTAATTTTTCAAAGTTGGTCAAAATAGCCCAGGTTCCGCCATTCTTGAAAGCGTAGTTAATTGCTTGTTGTTCTTGCGGGCTGCGGTCGGTAGCCATGCCGGGCAGAGAGAGTTGGCCGGGGGTAATAATGCCGGAAATTGTTTTGCGCGCCTGGGCAAGTTCTTTGATTGCGCCAAAACGCTTTGCCTCGGTGAAAATAACGCCGCCTTGCTCTGGAAAGAAGGTCATATCCGGTCTGCCGGCCTGGGTAGATAACTCATATTTGTACCGGGCAGGGTCTTGTACGGGCCAGCCAAGCGCTTCAAACAGGGGGACAATGAATTGATGCACTACGCTGGCTTCGGTGGTTGCGTTGCGGTCTTCTTCAGAAAGCGCGTTGTATTTCCTGATGAGTTGTTGGATGATTATTTTGGCTTGGCTTTGCGTTGTTGGCATAGAGAAAAATACCCTTGCAATACTCTGAACTAATTCCCCTGATACACGGCGACGTTCTTTTCGTGTTCTTCAAAAGTTTCGGCAAACACGTGAGCGCCGTCGCCGTAGGCTACAAAGAAGAGGTACGGCGTATCTGCCGGTTGCAGAACGGCGGTGATGGAGTCAATGCCCGGATTGGCGATGGGGCCGGGGGGCAGGCCGGGATTGAGGTAGGTGTTGTAGGGGGAATTAACGCCTGAATATTCTTCCAGCGTAACGGGCGTTTTCCACCACTGGTCCTGTTCCGGTTGGTAGCCCATTGCGTACTGCACGGTGGGGTCGGCCTGTAAATACATCCCCTGCTTGATGCGGTTCAGGTAGACGCTGGCGATAGTGGGGCGTTCTTCAGCGACGACTGCCTCGCGTTCCACAATAGAGGCGACAATCAACACCTGGTACAAACTCAAGCCCTGCCGGGAAGCCAGTTCGATGGCGTTGGCCGGGAGTTTGGCAGCCAGATTATCCAACATTCGCTCTATCAGGTCTTCCGGTTTGGCGGGAATCGGCAGGCGATATGTGTCGGGGAAGAGGTAGCCTTCGTAGGATTGGCCGCCGGGCCGGTCAAAGAGGATGTTGTGTTCCACCGCCGCCCCTTCGCGCATAGCGGCCAAAAAGGCGCTGCCGTCCATAATTTCTTCGTCAGTCAACATTTGAGCAATTTGCTCGGCGCGCCAGCCTTCGGGAATTGAGACTTCTACTTCTTCAAATTTGGCTTTTTGCAGCGCTTGCCCCAAGGCTATCATATTCATATTTTTGCGCAGGGTGTAGTCGCCCGCTTCCAGCGAAACGTCCAGATTATTGTAGCTTAAAAAACGCCGAAAAAGCTGCGCGTCGCTGATAAGCCCCATCGTTTCCAACTTTTGCGCCACCGACAGCGCGGATTCGCCCGGCTCAACGGTGAAGGGGACTTCGGCGGGGTCATCGGATAAGGGGATGTTGATCTCCTTGGCGCGGGCTTGCAGCATCACGTAAATAGCCCAGTCTTCCGCATCTTGCGGCGCGCGTCCCACCGAGGCGCCGTCCTCGTTTTGAGCAACGGCGATTTCGGCGCCGGCGGCTTTGTTTCGCAGCACAATGGCTCCCACGCCCAGGATGAAGACAATGGCCGCCAGTCCAACCATAAAAACGATGAATCTTAAAATAAAACGGATAACGTTCATAAGTTTTTCCATTTGCTTCTACTTCAAGGTACCAATTTTAGGCAAATTCTCCGATAGCCACTCAGCCATTTTAGAGCGCAAGGCAGGCGGCGGAACAGGATTCTGGTAATTGATACGCCAATCATAGCCCGCTCGAGTATAAATATTTTGTAGGGCTAAACCCAAATCCACAACCGCATCAGGGTCGGGCGACAGCAATGGAATGGGGAGCGAGGGCAAAGCTTCGTTGAGACCAACCGGCCAAATTTCAGAAATCCGACGCTCATCGTCCTGACTGCGATTGACCAATAAAATATAGTCTGTATCCAATGGCGGCTCAATCACTTCATAGCCGGGGCGCGTTCCCCCTCGCAGCAAGTCAAGTTCTACTAAATGCACTGGCGATTGCAACAGTCTTTCTCGCTTGCGTCGGTATGTTTCTATGCCTTCTCCCCGACGTTTGTTGAAGGGGGAGAGAATTTCAATGGACGTAACCAGCCGGTCTGTCCCGGCAACATACACGCGCACAGAACGCATTTTGGTGTATCCGCCAATTAAAACGGCCCGTTGCACCGGCGCGTCCGAAATAGTTGCAAGCGCCATTCCCGAACCGGACATCGGCTGCCGTTCAGGTAATGTGGGCCTAAAAACACCCGTATCCGGATAGGTAGTGTGCCGGGCAGTCAAATTTATATCATTCCCCACTGTTCTTACTTCCACGTCAGCGTAATACTTGGGGCCAATGAGCGGATTAAGCTGCGCGGCCAGTTCATCGGCCAGGAAATGATGAAAGCCAGACCAAATTTTATTATCCTCAAAATATGGGTCCATACCCGGAAAAGGGGATGACATAACAACCTCCTGCGCTAATTCCTGTTACTTTCTCTCTCATCTAAATACGCCTGCAAAATCACCGCTGCGGCGGCAGCGTCAACAGGAATTTTTCCTTTTTTACCCGATTGACGCAAATATTCGCCGGCGTCTACGGTAGAGTAACGCTCGTCCATCATTTCGATGGGGATATCAAGCATTTTTTTTAGCGCTTTGCTGTGCTTCAGGACGCGCTTTGCCTGCGGCCCGATGGGATTATCCGGGTCAAAGGTGGCCGGCAGCCCAATCACCAGCAATTCCGCGCCGGTTTCTTGCGCCAGATTGGCAATCCGCGCGTAGTCTTCCGCCTTGCTCTTGCGTCTGATTATACCGCGCGGCGAGGCCAGTATCCCTTCGGAGAAGGCTGCGCCTATTCGTTTTTCGCCCCAGTCTAAAGCTAATATGCGGGTCATTCTTCCTCCCCAAAGATCAGGGGCAACACATCCACCACAACAACTTCAATGCGAGAGGGGAAGGCGGGCAGACGCCCCAGCCAATTGGGCGATACGTCAACGCCCGGCACAGAAATGATGGGCTGGTTATCGCTGAGCCATTTTTGGGCTTCACCAATGGGTTTGAAGGTGATGGATTGGCGCGCCAGGTTTTCATCAATATCGCTGACCGCAACGCCTTCTGCCATTACAGAAAATGTTACGCTGCGGTCATCCACCGCTTCAATGCCGCCCGCGCTGAATTGCAGGCCTTTAGGGAGCAAGGCGGCATCAGCGGGGACTTGCTCCAGCAGCGCGTAGTAAGCCAGTTGGTTGGCGTAGTAGTTGCCCACCGCCGTACCGCGCACAACAGCGTGCATTTCAGCGCCCAGCGCGTCGGTTACGTCGCCGGAAAAATGGTTGTAAGTTATATCCAGTTCAATGGTTTGCAGCGATTCCGGCGGAATGAACTCGCCTTCGTCCAGTTGAGCCAACATCTGCTCGTAGCCTTCTTGCTGAATAAGCTGCCGAAGTTTGGCGCGAACGCGGTCTTTGTCATCGTCTTTCACCACGCCCGCCTGCCGCATCGAGCCGCCCGATACGGCAGATTCATTAATGACGCGCACCAATAAACCCTGGGTGGGGTTGGCAAAGCGATTGATCTGACCGGCGGGCGCGTTGCCGCGCGGTCCCGGCTCAACGGCGATGATTGTAGCGGCGGCTGTGGCGCCGGTTCCCGCCGGAACGGTGGCAGTTTGCGTGGTGATAAACTCGATGGGGACGCCGGATGAGGTGCGCAAGGTAGCGCTAATGGGGATAAATTGCTCATCCTGCGTGCGATTGATAAAAACCACCGAACCGGTCGCAAAATCAACCGGCGCAGCTTCGGTGTCAAGGGTCTTCACTTCGGTAAAGAGGGTTAGTTCTGTCTGCACCGCGCGGGCGGGAATGATACTGTTTTCCGCGTCTACAGCGCTAACATCCGGCGAGGGGTCGGCGGTGAGGCCAAGGGTGGCGGTAATCACTTCAACCTGCGGCGTGAGGGTGACAGTTGCCGTTGGAGCCAATGCCAACACGGTCAACACCAGAGCCAGCGCTAAAATTCCGGCCAGGATCAGGGCGATAATTTGCTGCAAACAGCCCACGCGCCCGCTGCCCACAACCAGCACCAGTTTCTTGTTCTGTATCCGCACCCGGCGCGGCGATGGCGTTTCTACCAGCCGCAATCTTGGCGCTTCGGTTGTTTCCGGCGCTGCCTTATCGGCGGCTAAACTGATGAAGCCGCGTTTTCGGGCAATCCATTCGGCGGCGTAGGTTTTTAGGCCCGCCTGTTTGGCCGCGTCTCGGGTTTTCATATCCAACGTCACCAGGGCAAGCTGGATATTCAGCCTGTCGGCGGCGCGAGCCAGGATTTTTTGATTGACCAGACTACGCAATACTTTGTTTTTGCGCGGCACAACAAGCAACACGCGGCGCGCATCGCTCCATTCCAGGCGAAAGCGGATGGAAGTTATATCGTCGTCTGAGGCTAGTTGGATGATTTGTTCCATAATTTGGATTTACGATTTACGATTTACGATTTACGATTTACGATTGGATTTGCGTGTAAAAACAAATCCAAAATCGTAAATCCAAAATCGTAAATCAGATTGTCTTGGCTAAGCTTAACACCGGCGCGAACAAGATACCGCGGAAGCCGGTGGGATTATGCGCGTAACCGTTCAGGGGCGCTTCGCCCAAGAGCGTAATTTCCGGAGCGCGCTTAAAAGCGTAGTCCGATTCTTTCAAAACGTTCAGCAAGCGATCTTGCAGACCGGGCAGAATGGCGCTGCCGCCGACAAAGTAGAGTTGGCAAGGAAGTTGCGTTTCCCCGGCAGCGTTTAGCATTTGACCCACGGCTTCGGTCATTGCTTCCGCCCACTCGTTCAGGGGACGATGCAAGCTGCGCCGCACCAAAGAATCGTCCAACTCAGAAAGCGCCTGCGAAGTGTAAGCCACTTTCAGGGATTCGGCGTCATCGAAATTGCATTTGAATGAGCGGCACATTGCCCGATTGAAGAAATTACCGCCCTGCGACACACGCCCCACCGCCGTCAACGCATCGTGGCGAATGAGAGAGCAATTGCTGCCTTCCGCGCCCACGTCAAAGACCAGCGCGTTTTTCACCGGCGTAATCCCGGCCAACGCTTGCGATGCGGGAACCAGGCGGTAAATCTCCAGTTCCAGGCGCTCGGCCAACTTTTCCAGCGCGCGCGCAATGGCCGGCTGGCAGATAGTTCCGTAAACCGAGAGCGTCAGTTCGCGCCCAAACATCCCCAGCGGGTCATTCACCAGACGGCCATCCAGCCACAATCCGGCAAAGGTGACGGTTTGCGGCAGCCAATCTGCGCCCACGTCCGGCAATTCAAACAAGCCCTGCCGGGCTAACCGAAACGCGCGCTCCCACAGCGCATTGAGTTCTGCCTGCGTTACCGGTTGGCGGCGATTGTCTCGCTGCTGTTTGACAGTGAAAAGCTTGCCAAGTTGACTTCTGTCAGGGAGCAGAAACAGCGCGTGGTCAGGCACAATTTTGCGCCCGGCAATGGCTTCGGTAGCGTCTTCGGCGTCTTGCAGGGCGCTGTTCACCGCGTCGGCTAATTTAGCGCCCTGCGCCCGCCCCCCGGCAATATCGCAGCCTTGCGCGGAAGCCAGGCTATGCCCTAGCACCGTCACCTGTTCATCCTGCACCTGAACAACGACAATTTTGACGGTATCCGCGCCCAAATCAATCAGGCTGAAGTATCCGGGGGTTGGCCGGTCGGCAGCGCGGCGTTTTGACAGAAGACGCAGGGAAGAAAGTTTCAGCACATACCCTCTAACGCGATCGACCAATTTTTAGAAACCACGAATAACACGAATTTACACGAATTTTTAATTTTTGTTATTCGAGGCTTAATTTTCATAAAACCAAACGTTTCCATTGCAAGCGATTGGATGAACCAAAGTTTAGCAATAATCCTAAACGCAGATTAGTTGCCCTCAGATAGTTCAACAACTGCGCATCTTCGTTGCCGCCAAGTTGTTTAATGGCTTTGATTTCAACAATAATCTTATCGTATGCAACGTAATCAGCAAGGTATTTTTGCTGTAGTTTCTGTTGTTTATAGAGTATCTGTAAAAGTTGCTGCTCTTTGAATGGTATACCACGCTGTCCAAGTTCTATCGCCAGGGCTTCCTGATAAACTGCCTCCAGAAAACCATTACCCGGTTGATTGTACACTTGCCGCGCCAACAATGGCATAGGCTTCTTCATTGTACAACAACTCTGTCATCGTTATGCTCCATTCCAAACATCACACAGCGTCTACGCAGTGTTTTTTCACCACGAACAACACTAATCTACACGAATGTTTTGTTTTTATTTTTTATTCGTGTTCATTCGTGCTATTCGTGGTTGGAAAAACTAAACCGCTTTAGCAACCAATTCCTCAACCTTACGCAGCGCTTCCGGCAATTTGGATGGGTCTTTGCCGCCGGCTTGCGCCATATTGGGGCGACCACCACCGCCACCGCCGACAATTTGGGCGGCGGCTTTAACCAGTTTTCCGGCGTGCAGACCGCGCTTCACCAGGTCATCGGTGACGGCGGCGATGAGGGCGGGCTTGTTGTTGATGTCCGCGCCTAACACAATCACGCCGCTGCCTAACTTGTCGCGGAACCAGTCGCTCATTTCGCGCATCAGGGCGGTATTATCCGCCGATACCTGCGCAGCCAACACTTGCACTCCGTTGATGTCTTTGACCTGCTTCAAATGGCCTTCAAAATCGCTGCGCGCCAATTTGCGTTTGAGTTGCTTGATCTCTCTGTCGCGCTCACGAAGTTGTTCCAGCAGAGTTTCCAGCCGGCTTTCTACTTCGATGGGTTTGACGCCCAGTTTGTGAGCAACATCGTTCAGTATGCCCAGTTGAGTCTGCACCTGCTTTCTGGCGGCGGGGCCGGTAATCGCCTCGATGCGGCGCACACCGGCGGCTACGCTCCCTTCGCTAATGATGAGCAGCGATCCGATTTGCCCGGAGTTGGAGACGTGCGTACCGCCGCATAATTCGCGGCTCACCTGATCGTCAACAGCTACTACGCGCACCACGTCGCCGTATTTTTCGCCAAAGAGGGCCATCACCCCGCTGGCGATGGCGTCTTTGTAGTTTTGCTGGCTGGTGCTGACGGGATAATTGGCTAAAATATCGTCGTTGATGCCCGCTTCGATTTGGCGCAGTTGTTCC
>DUEH01000032.1 GCA_011192195.1 Chloroflexota bacterium
AATCCACAATTTTTGTCCAATCTCGATCAGGTCAGGATTGTCAATTGCCACAAAACTGGCGTCGTCTGCCGCCATTTCATTGGTAGCCGCCACAATTTCGGGGTAGCGCCAGCCGTCCAGCAGGTACTTTTCTGAAATTTTGAAGAGCGTATCGTTAGCCTGAACAACGTAAAACTGGCCGTCGTCACTCTGGGCCAGAATTGAGCCGGTCATCAGGCTCAACAGCAGCAAGGTAAGCAGTAGGATTGCAGTTGTTTTGGTCATTTTTCACCTCGGTAAAGTGATGCGTATTTCCCTAATTGTACACGTATATTGAAAAACCCGTAAAAAAAGACCACATAGATTTTTAGAAGGAAAAACTTGCTAACAGACATCCCTGTGATTTGATACGCGAAGCGTGTCCCGCTTCCCGGGTACACAGATTTTGCGCCCAATGACCGCCGACGGCTGACCGTTGACCGCCAAAACCTGCCAAAGGTGAGTGTAGTCGAAGGAGCGGTCTACGGTCTGCGGTCTGCGGTCAGGTCGCCAAAAAGTAATTTTGCCGCCGAAATCGATGTCAAACGTGAAGGATGTCCGTTAGCAAAAAGGACAAATAGATATGAAGAACAACGCAAAAGCAATAATGGGACTGATGGCCGCAGCGAGCATTGGGTTTGTAGCCGGAAGGTATTTTACGCCCAAACGAAAAAGAGAGCGCATTACCGGGCCGCGCTACCTCATCATCAACGCCGATGATTTTGGGATGAGCGACGGCGTAACCGAAGGCATCATTCGCGCCTGGCAAGACGGGGTGGTAACGTCTACTTCGGCGATGATCAATATCAAGGGGGCGGTGAAGCGCGTTAAAGCCGCGCGTAAAGCGCATCCTGATCTACCCATTGGCTTGCATCTTAATACCACTACCGGCTGCCCGGCGCTGCCGCCGGAACAGATTCCCACCCTGGTTGATGACAATGGCTATTTCCATGACCGTTATACGGTCTTTCGACATTTACTTTCGATTTCGCTGGATGAATTGCGCGCCGAATTACACGCTCAAGCGAAGTTGCTTCTATCCACCGGCGCGCATTTTGATCACATTGACTATCATCATCATTTGATGGTAATTCACTCTCCTTTTTATCCCCTGGTCAGCGAGATGGCCCTGGAATATGGCGTTCCGGTTCGGCAGCCGGTGCCGGAAAGATTTTACGGTCAGATCAAGGTGCGGGGAAACAGCGGGGGGGGAACGGTGATGCAAAATGTGGTCAAATTTGCGGCGGAAGACCCAATTGCCGTAACGCGAATGGTATCGGTGGTGATGGCGGGGACCTACAAAAAGCAGGCGGCGTATCTGCAAGCAGAAGGCGTAAAAACCACCAATTGGCTGGTGAACGCGCTGTACAACAAGCCTTCGGTAGAGAATTTTGTCTCAATGCTGCGACAACTACCGCCCGGCGTCAGCGAGTTAATCGCTCATCCGGCAGTGGTAGATGATCAGCTCAGAGAGTTAGGGGGGAATTATGTGGAACAGCGCGCCAGCGAGTTAGAAATGCTCACCGACCCGCGCGTGAAAGAGGCAATGGAAGAGTATCTGATTACGCCAGTTGATTTCTCTTTTGTGAAACGTCTTTGAAAACAAAGGCGGAAGGATGAAAAGAAGGCTTGTTCCCAAACAGAGTTTGGGAACAAGCCTTCTTCATTTTTCACTATTCATTCTTCACTCTTCACTGCCTTTCAAGGCTTCTTCCCTCAGCGCCCGGCGTAATACTTTGCCCGCCATTGACATTGGCAGCTCGTTGCGGAAGATGGCGCTGCGCGGCACTTTGTAATCGGCCAGATGTTTTTTGCAATACTGCCTGATTTCGGCGGCGGTGGCAGTTTCACCCGCTTTTAATTTAACGTAAGCGGTAATTTTTTCGCCGCGCAAGCGGTGCGGTACGCCGATGACTGCTGCGTGTTCTATTTTGGGGTGCTTGTAGAGTACCTCTTCCACTTCGCGGGGGTAAACGTTGAATCCGGCGCTGAGGATCATATCTTTTTTGCGGTCAACAATAGTAAAATAGCCGTCTTCATCCATTGTGGCAATATCGCCGGTACGCAGCCAGCCGTTGCGCAGGGCGTTGGCGGTTTCTTCGGGTTGGTTCCAGTAGCCTTTCATTACTTCCGGGCCCTTCACCAACAATTCCCCCGGCTCATTTGGACCAAGTTCGGTGACGCCGTCTTCTGCGTCCACAATTTTGGCGTCGGTGCCAACGGTGGGAACACCGACTGTGCCATACTTGCGCAGCCCCCGGCGCGGATTGACATGGGTAACGCTGGCGGCTTCGGTCATACCGTAGGCTTCGGCAATGCGAGATTGAGTTCGCGCTTCAAACTCTTCAATCACTTTCACCGGCAACGGCGCGCCGCCGCTGAAGCAGACCTTAATGGAAGTCATATCCACTTTGTCTATCCCTTTATGATTCAATATGGCCACGTACAGCGCGGGGACGCCCAGAAAAAAGGTGGGAGCTTCGTTTTTGATTACATCCACCAAACCGCTAATATCCGGGCGAGGCAGCAGCACCAGCGTGGCGGCAATATGCATGCCTAAATTCATAATCACCATGCCGTAAACGTGGAAGATTGGCAAAATGACAACGGCTTTATCTTCTGCCTGTTTGTGCCCTTGCAGCAAAAAGAGTTTAATCTGCGCCACGCTGGCGGTCAGATTTTGATGGCTGAGTATAGCCCCTTTGGGCAATCCTGTGGTGCCGCCCGTGTATTGCAGGCAGGCCGGATCATCCGGCGACAACGCAAGCGGTGGGTGTTTCTTTTGAAAACGATTGACCAGATGTTTGAAGGCCTGCACTCTGTGGTTATAAGCTACTTTGACCCACTGCCCTTTGCGCATTAAGTCCAGCGGAAGCAATAGTTTTTTAGCCGCCGGAAGATAATCTTGCGCGCCGGTGACAATGATGCGCTCCACTTTCAACTTGCGACACACCGCATCTACTTTGGGAAACATCAAGTCAAGGGTGATGACCACTTTAACGCCCGCATCGCCCCATTGACGCTCCAGTTCAGATTCTTTGTACAGTGGATTGGTCAAAACGGTCACTGCGCCCAGCCACAAGGTGGCGTAATAAGAAATGACCATTTGCGGCGAATTGGGCAAAAGAATACCTACGCGATCCCCTTTGCGCACGCCCATCCCGTGCAACGCGGCGGCTAATCGCCGCACTTTGTCCAATAATTGGCGATAGCTCAAATGAGCGCCGATAAAAATGGTCGCTGAATGATTGGGAAATTCTTTAGCAGCCTGCCGAAGATAGTCCGGAACCGTAATATCGGGCAAGTCCAGACTCTTTGGTACGCCTTCATCGTAAAAATTCAACCACGGGCGGTTCATCAGGTCTCCGTAAAAACGATTTTGGATTTACGATTTTGGATTTACGATTAAGGGAATTCCAGAATTTAAATGCTCCCAAAACTTTAGCGCCCACGTACCCAAAAAGCACCCAAAAAGAGGGGCAGGCCCAAGGGTATACTACAGGCCCAAGGGCATACTAATAGTAAAAAGCTACGCACCACGCAATACGCACTACGAATTCGGGATCATTATTTTCTTGGAACTGCCCAAGGTTGCACATAAACCTCAATCGTAAATCCAAAATCGTAAATCGTAAATTAACTTACCTTAAGTATACGTCTTTTCACGCCAAAATTCAACCTTTTCTTTAGTACTTCAATAACCCATAGTACTTTTTAACAGGTGTATCTTCTGCGCAATCAAAAAATCATTGACAATTGTTCGCTGACAATTTACAATGTATTTATGAAAAAAAATCGAGTGCGCTTAAAGTGGGTTGAGGGAAGAAGAGAGATGGGGGGATACCCCCCACGCCCCCCTGCCTGCGGCGCTTTGGCTTTTACCCGTTTTAAATACATCAAAAAAAATTTCACCCTACTCCTGTGGCTTGGAATAACATTACTTGCCGCTTGCGCGCCCATTGAACCTGCCCCCACGCTACCCGCCAAAAGCGGCGAATCCTTTAGCTCCCACTCTCTCGACGAAACGCCGTCCGCCAAAACGCATCAAACCACCGTCGTTGCGCCGGTACTGTCAACTTCGCGGCCAACCGTCACCCCGCAGACGCCGGAAGCGCCTCCCCCCCCTTCCGAATCGCGCGCCTCCGATGTCCCGCACATTCTGGAGCAACTGAACTTCGGGCTTCCTGCGGGTAACGGCCACCATCCGCGCCGCGCGGCAATGGTCGGGCAGCATCTTTACCTCTTCAACGCAGGCTTGTCCGCTGTTGACAATGGCAATACCATTAGCGTCTTCAACGTAAATACCGGCCAATTCACCGGCCTGCTTCGCTTGAATAACTATCCATCTTTCGCCAGCATCCCCCCTGCGCCGCTCTCTCTTACTGCCGACCCCTATCGCCCCCGCCTCTACGCCATCTGGGGCGACCCATTTGGCGAAACGGACGATACTTCCTTGAGCGTTATTGACACCGGAAATCTGAGCATTGTCAACACTCTCTCCGGCGTTGACGCAATCGCTCCCGCCATTGACCGCCTCTACCTGGCCAGCGACGAGCGCCTGTGGACGCTTGACCCGGACACGCTGAACGAAACGGCTTCCCAGAGCTTGCCGCCGGCGCAGTACAACGCGCCAATGCGCTTGCATCTTGAAACCAAACGCCTCTATCTGGGCCGTGGACGCCCCTGGCGCGTGGAAATCTTCGCCGCCGATTCCCTGTTACCGGTGGGGAGTTATCCTCTGGAGGGCGATTTAACGGAGATACTGGTAGACGCGGAAAATACGCGGTTGCTGGTCTTTGAACGACTGAACGGTCAGATCAACCGTCATACCCTTGACTTTGACGGCGTCCCCGAAGCGGATGCCCCGGCGGAAATTCTTCCGGTGGATGTCTACGGCGATTTGCCGGTAACAGCTTTGGGGCAATCCTTCTACACTTTTGATCTGCCCTACCCGGATCGCTTTCTGCGCGGCCTCAACGCCGATTTCTCTCCCCTGAACAGCATCCCCCTGCCGTGCAGCCCCACCGACCTGCTGGCCGACCCGGAAAAGGGGCTGCTTTACGCGGTATGCGGCAGTCCGGCCAGCGTTCTGCTGGAAATTGACCCCCTTGCGGAAACCGTCAAGCCGAATTACACGGCCCTGTCCATTATTGACGCCCTCTCTGACCCGGACCAGGAGCGGCTCTATCTGCTCGATGACGCGGGCGAGTTGCGCGTTCTAAATCTCAGCGACTACAGCGAAGCGGCTCGCGCGCAAACTAAATACACTGCGCTGGCATCCGGGCAGATGACCGGCGGCGGCGAATTAGCTCTGGACGCCGGACGCGATCGCCTGTACATCAGCGGCAATCCGGTACATATCATCGACGCCAAAACCCTTGAAGTTGCCGCCGTCTTAAACGCCTCCGGGCAACTCACCCCCGACCCTGCCACAGACCGCCTCTATCTCACTCCTCCCTGCCATTGTCGCGCGGAGCAGTGCAACACCCTTATTCTCAGCGCCGGCACGCTCACCGGTACGCAGGCTATCTTCTCCCCGGCGGACCCCTTCACTGCTCCCTGCGTGGTTGCCACTCGCCTGGACGCGCCCAACCAACTGCTCTACGCCCGCATTGATAACGGCGTACCCGGCTCTAATTCCGGTCAATATTACACCGTCTTCAACGTTTCAGAGACGCCGCAGGAATTATACACCGCCGGCAACATCAGTTATGGCGATGTGGCGATAGATTCGCCCGGCAAACGCGCTTTTGCCCCGCGTTATCGCATCAATCGCGGCTATATTCATCGTTTGGAAGCCGAAAATCCTGCTTCGCAACCCCTGGAATTGATAGCCGCCGAAGGCGAATTAGCCTTCGATCCCGCCGCCAATCGTCTTTACGCCGTGCAGCGGGTGGATCACGATATACAGGTCTTTGATGGCGACTTGACTCTGCTGGCCGACCTGACTTTGCCCGGCAGGTTTCATCTGCTGGATTACGACGCCGTCAATCGCCGCCTGTATCTGGGAAACGATAACGGCGAAATGCTGATTGTCGGCGCCAGAGGTGGAGAGTTGCCCGCAGCGCCGCCCCGGCAGCCGGACGGCGAGCAAGCAGAAGCGCAGCAACTTTTTGCTGCCTCCAATGGCGACCTCTTTCGCATTTTTGAAGGACGCCTTTCCCGTTCTCGCAACAACGGCCAATCCTGGGAGATGTTGGGGCGCGGTTTGCCCGGCAGAGCAGTTGGCGTATTGGGAATATCGCCAAATTACGAACGCGACAAAACGCTTTTAGCCGGATTGTGGTCGCACGGCTGGGCGGGCGGCCTCTATCGCTCCCTCGATGGCGGCGATACCTGGCAGCCGGCCACGCGCGGCCTCACTGATTTGGAAGTCGCTCAAATTGCCTACTCGCCCACCTTCGCCCGCGACAAGACGATTTTTATCACCACCTTTGATCGCGGCCTGTTTCGTTCTACTGATGGCGAGACCTGGCAGTCATTGGCTGCCGCTTACGCCCCCAATTCTTCCTCCGCGCAGGTGGACTACGCGGCCGTCTCGCCCGCCTTTGCGGACGATGGGCTGGTCTTCATCAGCCGCAACACCCTTTGGCGCTCTAACGACGGCGGCGATACCTGGACGGACACCGGCTTGCCCGGCGGCTTTGTCGCCTTTTCGCCAGGTTTCGGCAGCGACAAGCTGATTTTACTGGATGGCCGCTGGCGCAGCAGCGACGCCGGTCTCACCTGGCAGCCCGCCGCCGCCGGACGCGAAGCCGCGCCCGCCGGCGTCAGCAACATCCTCTTTTCACCCGACTTCGCCGCCGATCAGACCGTTTACCTCACCTTCCACAGAGATTATAACGCGCCGCTCTCCATCCAGCGTTCCACCGACGCCGGTCTCACCTGGCAATCGCTGCTGAACGGCCTGCCCGCTGATTTCATTCTTGACGCCGTAACCATCCTGCCGGACGGCAATCTGTATCTCACGGCGCAAGACGGTCAAATACAGCAAATTTCGCCCGACGCGCTGACCTGGGGCAGCCTGCCGCTTGACATCGCCGCGCTGGATTTGCAGGCGCTGGCCGTCGCCCCTGGCGGCAGCCTTTTTGCAGCCAACGGCGGCGCGGGTGTTTTGCGCTCATTGGATGGTGGACGCAGTTGGCAAGACACCGGCTTTCCGGCGCGCGATGGCGGCGCATTTCGTTTCGCGCGTCTGGCGATGAGCGGAGAGACCCTTTTTGCCGCTGTTGGCCCCGCCCTGCTCCGCAGCAATGACGGCGGCGAAACCTGGCTCAATCTCAGCAGCGCCCTGCCCACCGGCTTTGTCATTTCCGCGCTGGCGACAAGTAAATGTAAAATGCAAAATGTAAAATGCAAAAAAGTTCTGCTCATTGGCGGCGACTATACGCAAAACAACATTTTGCGTTCTACCGACGGCGGGCAAAGCTGGCAAAGCGTCTTCAACAGCGCAGAAGCGGAAGACGCAGCGGAGATCAGCGCCATTGCTTTTTCGCCCGATTTTGCCAACGACCAGACCGTTTACGTCTGGCTGCAATACGGCGGCTTGTTGCGTTCAACTGATGGCGGCCTTAGCTGGGAGCGAGTACTGTCTGAGCAGTACCAGGGTTACTTTGTGCAATCAATGGCCGTTTCCCCCACCGATGGGCGGGTTTTTATGGGCGCGCTGGACGGTCATCTTCTCGTTCGGCCCGGCAACGGTGGCGAGTGGCTAGACCTGATAGACAATATCCCCGACGCCCGCGCCTGGAACAGCGTTTTGCGCTTTGCAGCAGACGGCGCGCTCTATCTGGGGACGGATAAAGGCGTCTATCGCAGCGATGATAGCGGCCAAAGCTGGGCGCGCGCCAGCGAGGGTCTGCCTCGCAGCGCGGATGACCCGCTCGCCCCCGTCTCCGTCCGCGATCTGCAATTTAGCGGCAGCAGCATTTACGCCGCTCTGTCGCGGGGAGGTGTTTTTGTTACAGATGACGGCGGGCGAAACTGGCAACAAATAACAGTGAACAATGAATAGCGAATAATGATCTCTCGTTCCCACGCAGAGCGTGGGAACGAGAAAACGCAAATGACCAATGACAACTGACGAGTGACAAACCATGCAACTTAATCTCAAACCCTCGTTGGTCTACTTTCTCAGACCGTTGCAAATCGTTAAAGAATACAAACTTGAGTATCTGCGCCCGGACTTGGTTGCCGGGATAACGGTGGCGGTGGTGTTGCTGCCGCAGGCCATTGCCTACGCCATCATAGCAGAACTCCCGCCGCAGATGGGCATTTACACAGCCATTGTGGCCGGAATTACGGGCGCGTTATGGGGGTCCTCCCGACAATTGAGTACCGGCCCAACAAACCCGGCTTCGCTGCTGGTGCTATCGGCGTTGATGGGAGTGGCAATGCCCGGTTCGCCGCGCTATCTGGCGGCGGCGGGGCTGCTGGCGGTGATGGTGGGCCTTTTTAGATTGGTGATGGGGATGGCCAGAATGGGCGTGCTGGTCAACTTTGTTTCCGACGCGGTGATTGTCGGCTTTACCGCCGGAGCCGGCGTGCTGATTGGCGTGAATCAGTTCAAGCACCTTTTTCGCGTTGAGTTTCCCAATTCGCCCGGAATGCCGGAAACGCTATACCATTTTTTCCCGCACCTGCCGGAGACTCACCTTTACAGTTTACTGCTTGGCCTGGGAACCATTGTCCTCATTGCGCTGCTGAAATATTTTGCGCCTAAATGGCCCAGCCCATTGATTGCCATTTTGACGGCATCGGCGGTAGTATGGGCCTTGGAACTGGACAAACAGGGCGTGATCATCATCGGGCAAATGCCTTCCGCCATACCTCCGCTGGCTGAATTGCCTCTTTTTGATCTGGAACTGCTGGGTCAATTATCCACCGGCGCGCTGGCAATTGCGGCTATTGGGCTGGTGGAAGCGTCTTCAATTGGTCGTTCTATTGCTGCCCAAACCGGCCAACGATTGGACAGCAATCAGGAATTTGTGGGTCAGGGATTAGCTTGCCTGTTTAGCGGTATTTTTTCCGGTTACGCTACTTCCGGCTCCTTCGGGCGCTCGGCGGTTAACTATGGCGCCAAGGCCAAAACCGCGTTTTCCAGCGTTTTTGCCAGCCTCTTTGTTTTTACGGCGATCACCCTTTTATCGCCTGCTGCGGCTTACATCCCCCGGACCGCCCTTTCCGGCGTACTACTGGTGATGGCCTACGGAATGATTGATCGCCGGGAGATGGCGCGTATCTGGCGCGGCACGCGGGGCGACGCCACTATTATGGCAGCCACGCTGAGCGCTACGCTGCTGCTGCCCCTGGAATTTGCCGTGTTGATTGGTATTCTGGCCTCTTTTGCTCGCTACGCGCTGGAAACCAGTGTTCCCAAAGTGCAGGTTGTGCTGCCGGACGATAGTTTCTATCACCTCATCCCCCGCCCCGGTAAGCCGTCTTGCCCGCAACTGGGCATCATTGATATTTTGGGCGATCTGTATTTTGGCGCGGTCAGTCACGTGGAAGACGTCATTCGGGAAAATCTGAAAAAAAACCCGGAGCAGCGTTTTCTACTACTGCGGCTGCGCAGCGTGAACCACTGCGACATCAACGGCATCCACATGCTTGAAAGCGTTATGCGCCTCTATCGCCAGCGCGGCGGCGATTTGTATTTGATGCGCGCGCAGGGGCCTATCAGGGCGTTGATGCGGACAACGGGCTTTAGAACCGTGCTGGGTATTGACCATTTCCTGTCGGATGACGGCGCGGTAACTTATCTTTTTGAAAAGATTTTAGATCCGGCAGTGTGCATTTACGAATGCGAAACGCGCGCCTTTTATGAATGTCAAAATCTACCCAAACAAACTTTTGCCGACACAGTCCCTCTGCGCGGCGCTGTTCCACCGGGGAGCATCGCTGTTGTGTCCGCCTCGCTTTTGCACCGGCAATTGAGCGATCAGACGATTGAATCGCCCCTGATTGTGGATGTGCGCGAGGTGCGGGAGTTCAAGCGAGGGCATATTCCCGGGGCCAGATTGCTGCCCCTGTCGAAACTGTTGCTTGAGCCGCTGGATCTACCGCTGGATCGTCAGATTGTCTGTGTTTGCAGCACCAGTCGCCGCAGTATGCGCGCAGCTTATGTAATGCAGCAGCGCGGCCACAAAAATGTAACCGTCTTACAAGGGGGCATCCTGGCCTGGGAAGCGGCTGGATTTCTGGAAGCGGTTGAGTTGTAGCGTAAGAGGGTGAACACTATGAGCGTCTATCCAAAACAAGAGACTGTCCCCCCCCTACTGGTTGGTTTCAAAAACATTCCCGCTTATTTTTTGCAGCCATTACGTTTATGGCGAACTTATGACCGTAGTAATCTACGGCTTGATTTGATTGCAGGGCTGACGGTGGCGGTCGTTTTGCTGCCCCAGGCAATTGCCTACGCCTTCATTGCAGAGCTTCCGGCTCAGGTAGGTCTTTATACGGCCATTGTTGCCGCAGTCATTGGCGCCTTGTGGGGGTCTTCTAATCATCTACAGACCGGACCGACTAACGCCATTTCCCTGCTGGTCTTATCAACGCTATTGGCCAGCGCCGCGCCCGGAACGCCGGAATTTCTGGTTCTGACCGGCATGGTTGCGGTTATGGTTGGCGTTTTTCAATTGTTCATGGGCTTGGCCCGCCTGGGTATGTTGGTCAACTTCGTTTCTCATTCCGTCATCGTTGGCTTTTCAAGCGGCGCCGGAGTGTTGATTGCTATCAAACAATTGCGCCCTCTGCTGGGGCTTGAATTTTCAAGCCACAATCTGATTGAAACCATTCACGGTGTTGTTACTCACCTGCCGGAAACACACCCGCCAACCGCAATTCTGGGATTGGGGACTGTTTTGCTGCTGGCACTGCTTAGGCGATTTGCGCCCAAGCTGCCCGGCCCTCTGATTGGAATGGTAACCGCCGCCGCAGTGATTGGCTTACTGAAACTGGATCAACAGGGGGTAGAGGTGATAGGAGAGCTGCCTCGCGGACTGCCGCCCCTGGCTAAGTTGCCCCTATTCGATTTTGAACTTTATGCTGAGTTGTCCGCCGGCGCGCTGGCCATAGCCGCTATCGGGTTGGTTGAAGCAATGTCTATCGCCCGTTCCATCGCCAGCCAAACGGGCCAGCGCCTGGACAGCAACCAGGAATTTGTGGGCCAGGGACTGGCTAATATTGTCGCCGGTCTATTTTCGGGCTACCCCTGTTCAGGGTCATTCACTCGCTCGGCGGTCAACTTCAAATCGGGCGCCAGAACGCCCCTGTCCAGTATTTTTTCCGGCGTCTTTGTGTTGATAGCTATGTTCGCCCTGGCATCTTTGGCTGCATTTGTGCCTCGCGCTGCTCTGGCCGGAGTGCTGATGGTTATTGCTTACGGAATGATTGATCGTAAGGAAATCAGACGCATTTGGCAAGGCGCTCGCCCTGACGCGCTTATCATGCTGGTCACTTTCTTGGGAACGCTCTTCCTGCATCTTGAATTTGCCGTTCTGACGGGCATCATGCTTTCGTTTGCTGTCTATATCATGAAGACCAGCGTTCCACAGGTTGTTCCGGTACTACCCGATGACGATTTCAAACACTTTGCTTATCAACCGGATAAGCCTTCTTGCCCTCAATTGGGCAATGTTGATATTTTAGGCGACCTTTATTTTGGAGCGGTCAGTCACATAGAACACGCCATAGGTCAGTTGATGGCAACCCACCCGGATCAACGCTTCTTGAACATAAGGATGCGCAGCGTCAACCAGTGCGATTTCAGCGGCATTCATGCTTTGGAGAGCATTGTCCGCGCCTATCGAGAGCGGGGCGGCGATGTCTTCATGGTTCGGGTCAACGCGCCTGTTCTGGCCCTGATGAAAACAACGAACTTCTACAAATACCTGGGGGCCGACCACTTTTTATCTGAAGACCAGGCCATAACCCATGTTTTCTACAACGTACTCGATCCGGCTGTTTGCATCTACGAGTGTGAGGTTCGAGCATTCAAAGAGTGTCAAAACCTGCCCAGACACAGCTACGCTTTAGATATTCCCTTGCACACCGAACTTCCTTTGGGCGAGATACGCTACATATCCCCGCAAACATTATGGGAACAGTTACACGGTAATAACCCACCGTTTATAATTGATGTTCGTGAACCCCGTGAATTCAAACGCAGGCGCATCCCCCAGGCCGAACTGAAACCCCTGCCAACGCTGGTATCAGAGACAATCAACCTGGTTTCAGGCCGCCAGGTGGTGTGCGTTTGCCGGGGCGGACGACGCAGCGCCCGGGCTGCATATATACTGCAACAGAACGGTTCTAAAAAAGTGCTGGCCTTAAAGGGAGGGATGCTGGCCTGGGAAGCAGCCGGATTCCTGACAGCGGTTGAAACATAAGATTAGAGAAAGGAGATGGTAGTTATGGAAAAGCACCCCCCACGAAACCTGGGACTTGATTTGGTCAGGGTAACAGAAGCGGCCGCACTGGCCGCCGGTAGATGGATGGGTCGGGGCGATAGAGTCAGCGCAGATCAGGCCGCCTCTGAGGCAATGTTTGCCGCCCTGAACACATTGGATATGGATGGCCGCGTTGTGGTTGGTGAGGAAAAAAGAGTGGGCATCCACTCTCCGCTGGATGCCGGTCAAAAGGTGGGCAACGGTTATGGCCCGGCCGTGGATGTGGTGGTTGACCCGGTTGACGGGACAACGCTGCTTACCCAGGGCCGCTCCGGAGCGATTTCTGTGGTGGGAGTAGCCCCGGCAGGCTCAATGTGGTCGCCCGACCCCGCCGTGTATATGGATAAGATCATTGTAGATCGCCGGGTAGCCGGTGGTCTGGTTGCTGAATGTATGGATGCGCCGGCGGCATGGACTTTAGCTTTGATCGCCCGTTTGAAGCAGAAGACGGTTGAAGATATTGTGGTTTTTATGCTCGATCGTCCCCGGCATCAAGAGTTAATCGAAGAAATTCGGGCTGCCGGCGCGCGAGTATGGCTGCGGGCAGCCGGAGATATTGCCGGCGCAATGTTGGCCGCTACTCCCCAATCCGGGGTAGATGTTTTGATGGGCGCCGGAGGGGTTCCGGAAGGGGTGGTGGCCGCCTGCGCCGTTAAAGCGTTGGACGGAGCAATGCTGGGCCGTCTGGCGCCTCAGACCGCCGAAGAGAAGACCGACATTCAGGCTGCCGGCCTCGACGCCGTCCAAATCCTGACTGTTGACCAATTAATTACCAGCCAGGAGATATTCTTTGCCGCCACAGGCGTGACCAACGGCCCGTTACTGCGAGGCGTGCGATACTTTGGCGACCATGCCAAAACCCATTCGATCATCCTGCGCACCGAAACCGGCACCCGCCGCGAAATAAATAGCGAACATTCAATGAAACGGTTGTTCACAATGAACAGTGGATAATGTAGTGAGTAACATAGCACAAATAACCAATGACAAATGACGAGATGACAAATGACAACCCTAATCCTTTACAATGGAAAAATTCATACGGAAACGCCAGCTACAGCTATTGCCATAAGAGACCGTAAAATTTTAGCTATTGGCAATGATAGCGATATCAAGGCAATGACCGCTCCTCACACGCAACAAATTGATCTAAAAGGCCGTTTGCTGCTGCCCGGCCTGCACGACGGACATTTTCATTTTTATAATTGGGCTGAAGGTCGGCGCGATTTGGAACTGGCCCGTGTAAGCGACTTGGGCGACATGCTGGCCCAACTTCAAGACCGGATTCGCGCAATTGAGCCGGGGCGGTGGATCAAAGGGTACGGCTGGAATGAAAGCGAGTGGCCCCACCCTGTGATGCCCACCCGCCATAACCTGGATGCAGTCAGCCCTGAACATCCTGTCATCCTGTGGCGTTCAGACTACCACGTGGCGGTGGTCAACAGTCTGGCTTTACAGTTGGCAGGCATTAACGCCAACACCCCGCCGCCCTCTGATGGCGTGATCGAATGGGACGCCAGTGGACAGCCAACCGGCATCTTGAAAGAGTTGGCCATTGATCTGGTCAGCCAACAGACACCCCTCTTGCCAGAGTCAGAGTTGCATCAGGCTATGCTCGACGGCATAGCGGAATTACACAAACTTGGCCTCACCGGACTGCATGACCAGCGATCGATGGCAGGAACAGAGGGGCCGGTCGCTTTGAGAGTGTATCAACACTTGCGAGACCACGAGCAGTTGAAACTGCGCCTGACCACGAATATCCATCACAGTCAATTGCCCTACGCTATTGGCTTGGGACTAAAATCCGGTTTTGGCGACGACTATCTGCAACTTGGCTTCGTGAAAATGTTCAGCGATGGCTCAATGGGCGCGCGCACCGCCTGGATGCTTCGGCCTTACGCAGATGGCGGTCTGGGGCTATCGGCCACACCGACGGCGAAAATAGCAAAAGTTGCGCGCCTGGCCGAAGAAAACGGCTGGGCCGTCTCCATCCACGCCATCGGCGACCGGGCCAACCGCGAAGCGCTGGATATTTTTGAGGAGGTCGCTGCCGGAGACGCCGCTCAGCCCCGTATCCCGCACCGCATTGAACACGCGCAAACACTGCACTCTGACGACTTGCCGAGATTGGCAAAACTGGGGATAACAGCCTCGGTGCAACCGCTTCATTTGCTGGACGATATGGTTTTACTGGATAGAATTTTGGGCGAACGCGGAGATCGAGCTTACGCATTCAGGGGATTATTAGATACGGGAGCGATATTGGCTTTGGGATCTGATTGCCCTATCGCCAGCCCGAATCCCTGGCTGGGCATTCATGCGGCGGTTAATCGCCGCAAGCCCTCGGGAGAGCCGAAGGCGGGCTGGTATCCTGCGCAGCGTCTCACCGTAACCCAGGCGCTGTGGGGCTACACAATGGGCAACGCCATCGCCGCCGGACAGCAGGATCGCCTGGGCAGCATTACTCCCGGAAAATTGGCCGATCTGATTGTAGTGGATCAGGATATTTTTGAGGTGGAACCTGCCGCCCTGGCAGAAACAGAGGTGGTCATGACCATTTTCGATGGTCAGGTGGTTTTTGAAGCGGAGGAGTAAAACTTGACCGCAGACCGCAGATGATGGACGATGGACGGCAAACAGGGGAGAGATGTTTTTCCCCCTGTACTGTCTACTGTCTACCGTTCTACTGTTTGTTCGGCAAAAAACAGGTTGAACCAGGCTGAAAAGGGGGTATCGGTTGAGGGAAACGCGCCGGCGCTGTTTGACGCAGAGAGGGGAGGGTATCCGGCTTGCGGGGTAGCCAGAACCACCACAACAACCTCGCCGGGTTTGCTCCATTTTAACTCATGGCGAGCAATCTCTTCAACGTAGGCGTCGGTTTGCGCGTAGGCTTGCTGGGTCAGGAGCAATTGGTGGGTCTCTTCCAGAGGCGCTAATTGCGCTTTCAGCCGCGCTTCCTCCCGATAAATTCTGTAGCCGGAAGCTGTCCGTCGGCCAAAGTCAACAATCAAAAACAAAGCAATACTCAGGACAATGATAGCTATAAACTGGGCTACAGGCAACTCTACTTTTTTGCGTTTTCGGGTGGCTGATGTCACAATGACCCCAAGAGTGCTTGGATTACCTTACCATAAGATGTTACCATAATACTGTAGAATTGTCATTTTGTCAATCCAAACTGGGGTGCGGGGTATCGAAGCAAATAAAGAGGCGAAAATCAACCCCACTACCAGGGCGATAATTTGATACAAGTTCGCCATTGGATAAACATAAGGTATCTCACATCAACAGGAGGCGCCTTATGCGCAATAGAGATCGCCGTCAGGCGGAAAGTTGTCTTGGGGAAGAAGCCAGATTGTTTGGTCAGGCGCAGAATGGATGTCGGGACAATTTTAACCGACTGATGGAGCGCCACAAGGGTTTGGCGATAGCGGTCGCCAGAAAGCAGCATCAAGGCGGATTGAGTTTCGCCGAGGTATTGCAAGCAGGGCGAGAAGGCCTGTGGCAAGCCACAAGTAATTATTCACCCCCCTCCAACTCCCCCGTGGACGGGGGGAGTTGGAGGGGGGTGAACGGTTACCTTGGCATACATTGTTGGGTATGCACAAGTATAAACTTAAGCGGTGAGGCTCAGACCTGACGAGTTTTTGAACATACTTTTGCGGCTAAATTTTCTTGATAATTGCTGCAACTATTGCAAAATATGATACAGATGGAAACCTGTCAGGTCTTAAGTTTACACTTATGGTCTGTTCTCTATTGAGGCAACCATATTCTGTTTTTTTGCGCAACTTTCATCGCTTGCCTATTTGTAATTGCTTGTCTTATGTCATTTGAAACAGCTTCTTACTGTCTACCAAAACGGGTCCACATCATCCTTCATCCTTTACAAAAAGGGGTTACTCACTCGCTCTCTGCCGATGGTGGTGCGGGGGCCATGACCGGAATAGACAATTGTCTCATCCGGCAGGGTCATCAGCTTTTCGTTGATGCTGCGCATCAGCGTTTCGTAATTGCCGCCGGGCAGGTCAAAGCGTCCGATGCTCCCTTGAAACAGTACATCGCCATCAAAAATAATGCCGGACCGAGGCTGGTAAAAGCAAACGTGACCGGGCGCGTGACCGGGGGTGAAGAGTATCTCAAAGGTGTAACGGCCAACCGTGATCTTGTCGCCCTCTTCCAGCCACAAATCCGGTTCTTTGCAGGGCGGCGCAGGTAGTCCAAAGCGTGGCCCGCCGCCACCCGCTTGCAGCAAGGGCAGATCGGCTTTGTGCAGGGCCAGCGGAGCTTGCGTTGCTTCTGACACTTCTTTTGCCGCGCCAATATGGTCAATGTGGGCGTGGGTTAGCAGGACGTATTCTATTTTCAAGCCCAGCCGCTTAACGGCTTGCAAAATTCGTCCGGCTTCATCGCCGGGGTCAATGATGGCGCCGCTTTTACTTTCTTCGCAGCCAATCACGTAACAATTGGCCGCAAAGGGACTGACAACAAGTGTTTCAATGATCATTCTAGAATTCCTTTGTGATAATGTTTGGTTTAAGGTAGATGTAGTATTCGGTGTCGTTCAGGCGCATCACCTGAAGACTGTCGTGCAGACCGGTTACTTCAAACGTAACAGCAGAACCGTAATCCGCTTTTACAGCGTCTAGTTCATCGTAAACCTGAGCCACCAACTGCTGCCGGTACATTTCAGGGTTGGCAATTCTGGTCTCAGCGGAAAGAACGTGAAGGGTCACTGTATCGGGAAGTTTGACGGTATCGAGAAACTCATCAAAGATGATCAGGGCGTCAATCAAGCTGAGGGTCTGATCGCTTAAATCCGCAACAAGTTCAAGGGTAATCGAGGAATTGAGATTATAAGAGTTAGTGACTATCTTTTCTATGCTGCCGCGGGCGCTATTGGCTATTTGATTCACCGAAGCGCTTTCCAGCTGCACCTGATTATTTTCAGAAGCCAGATTGGCAATGTGAGTAACTGCGCTTTGCAGCGTCTGAAGGTTATCAGCGGCTTCTTTATCGGTAACGCTGACGGTGATTTGCAGCAAAACTGTTTCTGCGGCCACTTTTACGCCATAAGGCGGCAATATTTGACCTGAATTGACCTGAACATTTTGTAAGGGCCAAACGGTGGATGTGGCAAATATTTCGTGAGTATTGCCATCTGGCCTTTGACCAACGCCAATGCCGGCGCAGGCAAGCAGCGTAAAAACAGTTAGTAAAGCGAGAAAAATTCCTTTTTTCATTTTAAGTCTCCTAACGTGGATAAACCGGAATGGCGAATTTACGAATGACGAATGACGAATGACGAATAATAAACCAGATTCGCCATTCGCCATTTCATCTGGGCCACGCCGATTTGTAGGCCGCAATAATTTCATCCATTCGCCGATCCAGCGACTCATCCACTACCTGTCGGGCAGGGTCGGCGTTGTACCAGTTGATGATTTCCTTTGCCCCGCGCGAAAAGGGGATGCCGGGCGCAAAATTTGGCGCCAGCCTCTTGATTTTGCTATTGTCAAAGATCATACTGTGCGCTTTATCGCCCAGCAGTCCCGCTCCCCACTCTGCATCGAAGGCGGCGATGAACTCTGAGGGAATGTGGATCAGTTTTGCCTCAACGCCTGCGGCTTGGGCCAACAAAGCGAAAATCTGGTTCCAGGTCAATACCTCGTTGGTGGTGATGTGATAGGCTTGCCCAATGGCTTGATGATTAGCCAACAGCCCCACAAACCCCGGCGCAAAGTCAATGTGATGCGTTAGCGTCCACAGCGAAGTACCGTCGCCGTGAACAATGACCGGTTTCCCCTGCATCATTCGCGCAATGGCCGTGTAACCGCCGTGAACAGGCAGCTTCGTTGGATCGTAAGTGTGCGATGGGCGGACGATGGTCACCGGGAATTTTTCGTCTCTGTAGGCTTGCAGCAGTCGTTCCTCGCAGGCAATTTTGGCCCGCGAATAGTCCCAAAAGGGGTTGTCCAGCAGCGTAGATTCGGTGACGGGCAGGCTGGATGGCGGCGTTTGGTAAGCCGAAGCCGAACTGATGAAGACGTACTGCCCAATCTTGCCGCGAAACAATTCCAGGTCAGTTTCAATGTGTTCGGGGGTGTAGGCTACCCAGTTGACCACCACATCAAAGATGTGGCCTTCCAGCGCCTTTTCCGCCGCTTTCTTGTCTCTAATGTCGGCGCAAAGGATCTGCGCTGTCGGGGGCGTGGGGCGCAGGGCGCTTTGTCCCCGGTTGAGTAGATACAGGTCAAACCCGCTTGCTACAGCTAATTCTGAACAGGCTGAACTGATGACTCCGGTTCCGCCGATGAAAAGTATTTTCATTTGAATCTCCTTGTGTTATGTCTACTCACAATATCACTAAATTATCTCGATGAATAGCGGTCAACCCATAATTGTAACCCAGAATTTCTTCGATTTTGTTGGAGTGATGGCCTTGCAGGGCGCGGATGTCTTGCGCTTTGTAGTTGACTGTTCCGCGACAAATTTCTTGTTTGGTCTGGTTTTTGACGGTGACAGTTGACCCTCTGGCAAAATCGCCTTCAACGCTGACAATTCCGGCGGGGAGGAGGCTTTTTTGTTGCTTGATAATGGCTCTGACAGCGCCGTCATCCACAATCAGACTGCCCCGCGATGCTTCGGCCAGTATCCACCGCTTTCTACTTTCTACGTGGCTGATCTTGGCCGGGAAGCGCGTGCCCAGATTTTCACCGCGCTGAACAAGGCGCACCAGCACATTTGCTTCGTGGCCGGAGGCAATGATGGTTTCTACGCCGGATCGGGTAGCCAGTTCCGCCGCCTGAATTTTGGTACTCATCCCGCCAACGCCCATTTCGCTGTCGGTTCCCCCGGCCAGGGCGCGGATGGCGTCGGTGATCTTGCTGACTTCGCTGATCAGTTCAGCGGCGGCGTTGCGGCGCGGGTCGGCGGTGTAGAGACCGGCCTGGTCGGTGAGAATGACCAGCAGGTCGGCGTCAACCAGATTGGCAATAAGCGCGGAAAGGGTGTCGTTGTCGCCAATTTTAATTTCTTCTACGCCTACTACATCGTTTTCATTGACAATGGGGATGACGCCCTCTTTCAGCAGCAGGTCAAGCGTGTTGCGGGCGTTCAGGTAACGTTTGCGATCGGCCAGATCACCGCGTGTGAGCAGCGCCTGAGCAATGGCGATGTTGTAGATATCAAAAAACTGTTCGTAAATGTTGAGCAGTTTTACTTGCCCCACTGCCGCCAGCATTTGCTTGTAGGGGATGTCTTTTCTACCGGACAGGCTATGCAAGCGATGTCGTCCGACAAAAATTGCCCCTGATGATACCAGCGCAATTTGATGCCCTGCGGCGTGCAAAATAGCCAACTGACGCACCATTTCCAGCAATCGCGTTTTGGCAACGGTATTATTTTTTGCGGCCACAACATTTGTGCCAAATTTTATGACTACTCGCATATTGTGAGCATAGCACAACCCGCCTTTTTTATCAAAGAAGGCCGGCGACTACTCAGGCTTTCGTTTCGCTTGCTCGCTGTAATCTTATGATTTTCATACATTGTTCTTAGGCTGTTATCATAAACGCATGTTAAAGTTTTAGCGTGGATTAGTGTACTTCAGGGGACACTGCCGGTTCAACCCAAAATCTATGGTTTTAGATACCTGTGCCTACCCAAACTCTGCCAACAACTAAAGATAAGACTCTATTCCTGGCCTCGGTACTGAATTATATTAAGGATGCTGTCTGGGTTTTAGACGCTGATTTGCGGATTTTGGATATCAATACGGCTGCTTGTCAGCTATTGGGATGGCGGCGAGAACAAGTCATTGGCTTGTCTTATTACGATGTTTTACCAGCTACTTCCAGCTTTGATCATAAAAACCTGTCTCAATATTTAAATCAGAGTATTTCTTACGCTGAAGAAGTTTCGTTTTTACACGGTCTTACTTTGTCGCCTGGTAATGACCGTACTACCATCGTGGAAGGCATAATTCATCCGCTGATGGGGCAAGGGTACGTTACCGGCGCCGCCATTGTGTTCAGGTCAATTTCATCTCACACAAAAACAGAACGCCTGCAGGCTGACTTTATCTCAATGGCCTCGCATAGTCTAAGAAATCCCTTGATGTCTATCCAATCCTCAATGGATTATATCCTCGAGGGTCAGGCTAGTGAGATCAAGAGTAAGCATTTGCTGGAGAATGTCAGAGTTCAAAGCCAGAAAATGGCGATATTGCTGCAGGAATTACTGGATACATCGCAGATTGCTTCAGGAAAGGAAATTCTGCTCAGGACTCAATTGCTTGGTGTCGTGCCGCTTATTGAGACGGTTGCGCAGGAATTCAGATCGCTTTATCCGGAAATGTTGCTTCAACTTAATGCACTTTCCACCTTACCGGCAATTGCTACCGATAAAATCAAGGTGGAACTTGTTCTGAGAAACTTGCTCAATCACGCCAGACTGCGAAACAAATCTCGTGGCCGAATAAGATTAACGGTGAACAGCAGAAGCAAAGATATTGTGTTCTCTGTTTCGGATGAGGGCGCATCTCTTGACATCGAGCAGCGCGGGCAGATATTTTGGCACATCTATTCTCTGGAACCGGAAAAAGGCGAAGGTGACGCTCCTTATGAGTATGTCATTGGCTTGTTCATCACCCGCCGTCTGGTAGAGTTGCTTGGCGGTTCAATTTGGGTCACTCAGCCCAACGCTAAAGGCATTGATGTCAATTTCACTTTGCCAATCAGGAGACATACAGGATGACAAGAATACTGGTCATCGATGACGATACAGATTTGCTGCTTATGTTGCAGCTTTTACTAGAGAAGAGCGGCTATGAAGTTGATACCGCGCGCGGAGGAGAAGAAGGCCTTAGGCGCGCCTTTGAACAGCCCCCGGATTTGGTTTTGCTGGACTTAATGATGCCTGTCATAGACGGCTACGAGATATGCGGCCGCTTCAAATCACTTGGCAATACCCCCATTATTATGCTTACAGCGCGTTCTGATGAGCAATCTCTGGTAAACGGATTAGAGAGCGGGGCAGACGATTATTTGACTAAACCCTACGAAGCCAAGGTCCTGTTGGCCAAGATCAAGGCGGTCTTGCGCCGAACAGAATCTGTGGGGCCATTCAAAATATCTTATAATGATGA
>DUEH01000033.1 GCA_011192195.1 Chloroflexota bacterium
AGTTTTGCATTATGGTCGTGTTTCTGGACACACGCTTAACTTATCCCGCATTTTCAACTTGCTCATGCGTTCGCTTTCATAATGTTTGACCAAATCATTAGCCCGATGCCAAGCCGGGCCACGCCCCTCTCGCACCGAAAGCCCCAGACCCTTGCTCAAATAATCGTATAACGCCCGATGCCCGCCGGTGTCATATAAAGCCGCGTCGTCAATATCAGGCGTTTCAAGGCCATCCATCAAACGATGTAATTGCGCGTATTCCGCATCGGTGATGGATTCAACTTTATAGCCGCGCCTGAGCAACACAAAAGCGTTATAATGAATTGTCGCTTCGTCAAAAGGCAGGTTTAACCCGGCAATATCTGTCAAGAACCAGTAAAGTTCCAGATACGCAAAATTATCCACATTTTTTTTCTCGTCAGACAATGGAACCGCGTCAAAAAGATGTTGAAGCCGTGAGCGCTCATTGTAACTCAGCCAGGGTTCTTTGCCCTCTGGTACGACATTCAGTTGCTTCAAAACGTATTTATTCATCCCACCCCTCTGCCAATATCTGTCCAGCTATTCGGTAAATTTCAATTGCATCACCTGGAGGCCGAAAGCCCAGCTTCCGCAAACTCAAATAGAGCAAATAATGATCGTCAGAAGCGTATAATTCATTTTGCGCCGGAGGCTCAATAGAAATAAATAATTCGTTCAATTCATTCCATTGCGCTTTAGTGATCCGATAGCTGGATCCCTGATACGGATCGATGTTCATACGCTCTCCAATCTGTCACGGCTTGGGCGGAATCTTCAACACCATTCCCGGCCTGATCAAACCGGGGCTGTCCAATACGTCCCGATTGGCTTCAAAGATGATGGGCCACAGACTGGCTTTTCCGTAAAAACGCAGGGCTATTCTGCTAAGGCTGTCGCCGGGCCGGACGGTGCAGGTTTCAACTTCGGGGGGCGGTTCCGGCGGCGGCTCGACGGGCGGTTCGATGGGAGGCGGCTCTGCGGCGGAGAGGAAGCGCCGGTTTTGGGCGATCAATTGCTTCAAGATGACCTCGATGTCGCCGTCAATGCGATCCACAATGTGCGCGCCCGCCGAGCGAATGGTATCCAGCGTCTCATCAGAAATTTGCGCCGGCGAAGCCACAACGGTAACGTAAATCCAGCGCCCCGCCACGTGACTGGGGGCAAAGGAGAAGTCGGGCAAAAATTTGCGGATGTAGGGGAGCGACAGGCGTAAGGGTTGATTTGAATTTGCCAGCAGTACCACGTGTTCGCCGGGGTTGGGGATGATGTCCGGGTCTTCGTCGGGCGGCGGCTTGATGGCTTCGCCCTGCGCCAGACGATAGACGACGCCGGGTTGAAGCGTCCACTCGGCGCGTTCTGCGGCGGGAAAACGCGCCAATTCGATGGGTACGCCATTGGCTATGCGGTACAGCACACTTTGTCGACTGGTGTCCCAATTAGGCAAAATTTCCCAGGGGTCCAGCGCCAGATGTCCGCGCCCTTGCGCCATCGCTTGCAAGTGGTCGCCCTGGCGCGTTACAAAGCAAGCGGCAATGTCATCGGCTTGCCAGCTAAAATTTTCGTCCTGAAAAACGCCGCCGCCCAGCGTAATTTCTTCTCCCAAATCAAGGCGATAGGCCAATCCCACCCGATCTTGCAGCACGCGCAAAACGCCGCCGGTGGACGGGGCGGGCCAGGTCCGATTGAAATGAGAGAGCAGCGATTTGATTGGCTTGGCCCGGTCGCCGAGGCGGTAGATGCCAAAGCTGGCTTCGTAGGGGTTAGAAGTAGTATCTACGTCGTTGAGCATCCACTTCATTCCCCCGGCAAAGTCGTTGGCACGCAGATGCGCCAGCAGCGCAGATTCAAAGAGGGCGGTCTTTTCGGCGCTGACCGCTCGAGATACCGCCGGGTTGGCGCTGCTCTGGTTGGTGTAGCCAAACTCGCCCATCATTAGGGGATGGTTGGGAAAGGCGCGCTGCAAGCTGTCCAGCGCAGCGGTGAGCTGCTTGAATTTTGCCAGCGACGCGGAACCGTACTTGTGAAATTCCTGAAAATCCAGACGACGATTGGCAGGCAGGGCGGCAAAATGGAGCCAGTTGTAGCCTACGGTAATCAGATGGTTGGGGTCGGCGTTGCGGACGGGGGTGCGCCGCGCGCGCAACCAGGCGGAAACCGTGCCGTTCAAGACCTCGATGAGCTTATGCCAGTGGGCGGAATCCGGCGAATAGATGTAGTCAACCAGCGTTTTGCTCTGTTGACGCGCCCAGACCAGGGCGTCGTTATTGAATTCGATGAAGAGGCGCAGGGCGTTGATGTAGTAAAAGGCCAGCGCTGGACTGAGATGGCCCGGAATCCGTCGCTGGCGTTGTAGTTCAATGGCTTCGCTTTGCGATACGCGCGCGCCGTAGTGGTCTATCAAGGCGGATGTTTGCAGCGGGGCGGGGTGTTCGTTGGGGTAGACAGCGGCGGCAAAATTGTAGAAGACCGGCTCGTTTTCCAAATCCCAGGCCAGAATGATGGGGTCATCTTTGTAGCGGGCGGCTATTTTGGCATCTAGTTGGGCGGCGCGATTCAGGTTCAGCGTGTGAGAATCGTTAAAGGTGAGCAGCACCAGCAGTTTGTGGTCAGCGGCCAATTGGAGAACGCGGTCCAGTTTGCCGAAGTTATTGGCCCGCAAATCTCGTTCCAGAGCGGGCAAGACAAAGAGGCGCGCCGCGTTCAGCCCGGCTTCGGCCATTTTGCCAAAGTCAAGGGTAATCAAGTCGGGATCGAATTTGTTGTCGTCCCACATTCGCCAGGCGCGGTCGAAGTAGCCTTCGTAATTGGCCCCTAAAATGAAGAAGGGGCGGCCGCTCCGGGTGTTCAGGTGGCGTTTATTGCTTGCAATGTGAATGAAGCTCATATTGTTTACTCCGCAAATAGTTCTGATAAAATGGCTAACACTTTTTTTTGCGATGACTTATCCAAAACCCCCAATCGTTTGGCGAAGCGCTTCTTATCTACAGTGCAAAGTTGATCCAACACAACCTGCCCCTCTTTTCCCTCGAATCGGCAGCTAACGCGAGTAGGATAATCGCGCCCTTTGGTGGTCATTGGGGCAACGATCACGGTTCTGATGCGACGGTTCATTTCGTCTGGCGAGACGATCAGGCAAGGGCGCGTCTTCTTGATCTCGGCGCCAATAGCGGGGGCCAGGTTGAGCAGATAGACTTCAAAGCGTTTGGCTACCATGCCCATTCTTCCTCGTCCCAAACGCTAAGGCTGGGCGTTGCGTCATCTAATAGCGCATCGTCTCCTCTTTCGGCCATCAATTCAAACTGTTCCTCCCAGTTCTGCCTGGGCGCGACGGTAGGGCGAATGACCAGTTCATTTTCCTGAATTTCCAGTTCCACTTCATTCTTGAGATTGAGTTGTTCCAAAATGGCTTTGGGAATACGCAAGCCGCGAGAATTGCCGATTTTTACAATACGTGTTTTGACCACGGTCATTTGTCACCTCGATACACAATTTAATGTGGTTACATTGTATGTACTCTTTCGGAAAAATGCAAGTTTCGCTTTCCAGAGATGCAGATTGATAATTTTGGGCATCTGTTGTATAGTGTTTAATAGAAACTGCGTCCAAGCCGAAAGGGAGAAAAAGATGAAAAAAACTGCCGCCCTGACCTTGCCGCTAACGCTGGCGATAATTGCCTTGTTCAGCCTGCTGCTACCTGTGTATTCCCGGGCAGACGACCCGCAACGCGCCCTACAATCTTCCGTCTACAACATTCTCTACAGCGCCTATCTGGGCGGCGCCGGCAGCGACACTATCAACGCTGTAGCCGCCGATAGCGCGGGCAATATTTACGTCACCGGCCAAACCCTGTCCGGCGGCTTTGCTTCGGATTCTACCGTCTTAGCCGCCACACAAGTTTTTGTAGCCAAGATCAAGCGCAGCAACGGCGCGGTAGACTATGTAAAAATCTTCGGGGGAAGCCAGAATGATCAGGGAACCGCCATTGCCGTAGATACGGCGGGCTACCTTTACGTTACCGGCAACACCCAATCGCCGGATTTTGGCGCCACGCCCAACGTCGCGCAACCTCAGCTGGGCCGCTTCAACGATGCCTTCGTGGTCAAGTTAAACGCCGTCACCGGCGACATTGTTTACGCTACCTATCTGGGCGGCTATCAAGATGACTTTGGCGCGGGCATAGCCGTTGACAGCGCGGGCAACGCCTACGTTACCGGCGTAACCTACTCAAGCGATTTTCCTGACGCCAACAACTCCCTGCAAGGCATTGGCGACGCCTTTGTAACCAAACTCAACAGCAGCGGCAGCGACATCCTCTACAGCACCTATCTGGGCGGCAGCGGCGAAGACGGCGCCAACGCCATCGGCGTAGACGCCAACGGCAACGCCTACCTAACCGGCATCACCTACTCAACCGATTTTCCCACTTCTACAATACGGCTAACCAAAACACTTCCCAGTACCAATATCGGTTTTGATACCGCCGATACCTTTGTGAGCAAACTGAACAACAACGGCAACGCCCTGCTCTACTCTACTTTTCTGGGGGGCAACAATCTTGATGAAGGCACAGCTATCTTTGTTGCCAATGCCAACACAGTCTACCTGACCGGCATAACCTATTCCGACGATCTTCCTGTCAGCGCCAACGCCTTTCAGTCGCAACCAGATGGCTTACGCGATGCCTTTGTTGCTAAACTGAACATCGCCGTATCCACCCTGGCTTACGCCACCTATCTGGGCGGGTCTCATGATGATTATGGCACAGAGATTATTGTTGACAACGAAGGGTTTGCCTATGTATCCGGTTCTACTATCTCCCACGATTTTCCCGTTTCTATAGGCGCTTTTGCGTCCGCTATCAGCGGCAGTACAGACGCTTTTCTGGCAAAATTCAATCCGGCTGCCAGCGGCGCTTACGTCACCTGTCTGGGCGGCAATAAGGCCGATCAAGCATCGGGAATTGTCTTGAGCGCAAATAATCCTTATCTGGTGGGCAGCGCCCAATCCACAAACTTCCCCACCAGCGCCAATGCGCCTTATCCATCACCCATCGGCGGCGGACAAGACGCCTTTGTCACCGGCTTTGCGCCCATCACCCCCACCACCTCGCTGGCCGATACCTACATCCAGACATCCGGCTATCACTACCCCGCGCCGGGACAATCGCTTGGCATTACCCTGCGTTACGGCAATTACGGACAGATAAAATCCGCCGCCATCCTCACTGCTGCGCTTGACAGTCGCCTGCAATATCTGGGCGATAATTCCGGCTTGCCCGTCACCGTCTCCGGCAGCGTCATCCGCTGGCAATTGCCGGAAATGAACTTTCTGGACGGCAGCGGCTTTGAAATGCGCGCGAAAACGCCCAACGACCCCATTAACACGCGCTACACCATTGCCTTCGCCATCGCCGGCGCCGCCGGGGAAGGAGGCGTCTTTACCGACACAGATACCTTTGAAATTGTGTTAAGCTATCACGTTTACCTGCCCGTCATCTTCAGACAATGAACAATTAGCAATGGGGGTGCGGGAGAATAGCCGTTTGCCATTTACCATTTACCATTTACCGTTTACCGTTTACCGTTTATACTTTACGACTACCTAATGCAAAAACCACTTCAACAACTCAAAGAATTTAATCTGGCCTTTGGCGGCTACCGACAAGACAGCCCCACAATGGACATTCCCGCCGAAATCAAATCGCTGCGCATCAAGCTGATGCGCGAAGAACTGGCGGAAGTGGAAACCGCTATTGCCAATAATAACCTGCTCAACCTGTCTAAAGAACTTTCAGACTTGCTTTACGTGCTGCTGGGCACGGTAGAAGCCTTTGGCTTGTCAACGAAATTCCCCGCCCTCTTCAGCGAAGTACATCGCAGCAATATGAGCAAGCTGGACGATAACGGAAAAGCCATTATCCGTGAAGACGGCAAGTTTTTGAAATCAAAGAACTATACCAAACCGGATTTGGAGAAAGTTTTAACGAAAAACGCAACTTAACGCAAGACACAAGGAGAATCTTCACCCATGGAAATGATCATTGACTTCCCCGGCGGCGCTCGCGTGGACGCCCATTTTGACGAATTCACCATCAAAACCGACCAATCCCCAAGGGGCGGCGGCGAAGGCTCTGCGCCCGAACCCTTTGCCACCTTTTTGGCCTCCATTGGAACCTGCGCCGGCATCTACGTTCTCAGCTTTTGCAGCCATCGCGGACTGTCTGCCGAGGGAGTTCGCATTATTCAGCGAATGAACCGGAACCAACTCACCCGCCGCATCGAAACCATTGACCTGGAAATCCAGGTTCCGCCCGACTTCCCCAAAAAGTACCACAAAGCCCTCATTCGCTCCGCCGACCAATGCGCGGTGAAGCGATACCTGCAAAACCCGCCGGGCTTCAATACGTTCACTAAAGTAGTAAACGGTAACTCAGTAGCGTATACCCTTCAAATTTGACAAGGGTTTTACCTCTGGAAGTTATCCGCTTCCGACCTGACCGCAGACCGCAGACCGCAGACCGCCGTAAAAACAGGTTTTTCGCGCATTTTCGGCGGTCAACGGTCAACGGTCGGCGGTCTTGGGGTCTAAAACCTCTGTCAAATCCAGGGGGTATACGCTATTGAGAAACGGTAAAGAGTAAGTAGTAAAAAGAGCGTAGGACGCATCAATGTCAGACGAACTATTTTCGCGAGAAGAAATTTTGGGCGGTTTGCACGGCTCGCAGGCCAAAAGGCTTCTCTTTTGGATCGAAACCCATACCGCTTATATGGTTTTTCGGGCCAGACGAGCCATCCGGCAATTTCTGGGTCAGGAGGTTGTATATGATGCTGCGCCTGAATTGCTCAAGGATTTGGGTCTGAGTATTCAGAGCCGCGCCAAAGTGACGCTGGATGAGCTGGAACGCTACGCCCCTCACTGGCAAAGCCTTGTCCCTGATAATCCCAAAGCCCGCGCGGCGTTGATTCGCTTGTTTGGGCGCAAGTACAAAATGCGCTCCGACGCCGTTCCCCGTATTCGGGCTGCGCTGGGGATGGACACCGCCGAGGTTCAGGACGCCTACCAGACGCTTCACCGCAAACCACTGGAAACGCTTTACAGGCAGCCCGGAAAAAAAATAACGCCGCAGCCGGAAACGCTTGAAGCGCCGGATGAGACCGTCAACCCGGAAGAGATCGAGACGGAACTCGATTGGATACACCTCCCTCACGGCGCGCAGCTATTTCAGCAGGGCGACGTGGGCGACAGCTTCTACATCGTCATCAACGGCCGTCTTCGCGCCGTAACCCGCCGGCGAGATGGCGAAACAAGCGTTGAGCTGGGGCACAACGAGATTATCGGCGAGGCGGCGCTGATGGCCGAAACCGCTTACGCCTCAAGCGTTTACGCCATTAGAGACAGCGACCTGCTCAAATTCAGCCGCCAAAGCCTGAACCGGCTGGCTCAAAATCATCCCGCTTTCACCCTTCACCTGATGCAGCGAATGGCCGCTGAATTATACGCCGAAGCGCGTCAGACGCCCACGAGCAGCGCGCCGCGAGCAGTTGCCATTTTTCCCGCCAACGCCGATGTCTCTTTAAGCGGTTTCATCCATCGTCTGGCGACCAGCCTTGGCAAAATCACCAAAGTTCTCCACCTGACGCCTGAAGTTCTGGACGAAGCTCTGGGCGCGGGACTGGCTCAAACGCCGCAGCGCGGAACCGACAACAGCCGCATTGCCGGTTGGTTGAGCCAGCAGGAAGGCAAATATGACCTGCTGCTGTATCAGGCCGAAGCGGAACTATCCGCCTGGACCAAACGCTGCATTCGACAGGCGGATCGGGTGTTGATTGTGGGTAACGCTAATGACAACCCGAAGCCAGGGCAGGTTGAAACCGAAGTTCTCAGCGCCGGCAACCCCTACACAAAACCACCCCAGGAATTGGCACTGCTGCATCCCAATCGCAGCCGCCCGCCCACCGGAACGCGCCGCTGGCTCGAAGCTCGGCCTGTGACCCGGCATTATCACATCGCCCAAGACACCGAAGCCGATTTTGACCGCCTGGCCCGCTTTCTGACCGGCAAAGCCATTGGCATAGTCTTTGGCGGCGGCTTTACGCGCGGTTTTGCCCACGGCGGCGTCATCAAAGCGTTGGAAGAAGTGGAACTGCGCCCCGATTTTGTAGGCGGCACCAGCATCGGCGCGGCCATCGGCGGCTTGTACGCTCTGGAATGGTCTTATCAAAAGTTGATGGATCGGGGGCGAGGGTTTGTTTCCGAGGGAAGAAAGTACATTGACCTCACCCTGCCTCTGGTCTCGCTCATTTCCAGTAGAAAACTGAATAAACTGACACAGGAACTCTTTGGCGACACGCGCATAGAAGACATGTGGACAAATTTCTTCTGCGTTTCCAGCAATTTAACGCGCGGACGGATGATGATCCACCAACGCGGCCCGCTGTGGCGCGCAATTAGAGCCAGTTACTCCCTGCCCACCATTATGCCGCCCGTCCCTATGGATGGCGATATTTTGGTTGACGGCGCCCTCTTCAGCAACCTGCCCGCCGACACGATGCGCGAAATGGTCGAAGGCGGCCCGACGCTTGTCATCAACGTTAGCCCCAAAGAAGAACACCTTCAGCGCTATAATTTCGATGAAGGCATCTCGGCGATGCAGCTTCTCTGGAGCCGATTTAGCCCCTTTCAGGAGGAACTAAAAGCGCCCAGCCTGATCAGCGCCATTACGCGCTCGATAGTTGTTGGGCGCGATGAAACCTGGCCCGAAGCCGCGCGCGACATTGACCTTTACCTTGAACCACCGCCGGTTGAATTTGATTTCAACGACGCGAAGTCATTGGATGCTATGATCGAAGCCAGCTATCAGGCCGCCATCGGGCCGGTCAAAGCGTGGAAACAAAAGATAAGGATGAAGGATAAAGGATGAGGGATGAAGCGTTCCTGGACAACCTTTCATCCTTCCGCCTTCATCCTTCATCCTTTGTTTAATACCGTGTGTGTGGGATAGGGAATTTCGATATTGGCTGCTTCTAAAGCAAGTTTCACCGCTTTTAACACGCGATCTTGCGCGTTAAAAGTTCCCAGCGTAGCTACGTCAACCCAGTAGTAAAGGGTTAAATTGACGGCGCTGTCGCCAAAGGTGTTGAAAACCACGTTGGGCGCGGGGTCATCCTGAATAACGCCTTCAATTTGGCTGATGGTCTGCCGAATGACATCTGTCACTTGTTCCAGATCAGAATTATAGGCTACCCCCACCGCTAATTGCAAGCGACGCCGGGGGCTGCGGGAAAAATTAGTAATTACGCCGGTAAAGACTTCGGCGTTGGGGATGATGACGTGCCGCCCATCAAATGTTCGCAACGCCGTTGACCGAATTTCGATGTCGGTCACGGTTCCGGCATACCCGGCGACTTCGATACTGTCGCCAATATCAAAGGGCTGTTGCAGCAGCAGCAACATACCGGCCATAAAATTTTTGGCAATATCCTGAAAGGCAAAGCCAATAGTAAAACCAACAATTCCCAGCCCGGTCACAAAACCGGTCAGGTTGAACTCAACTTGCTGCAAGCCTAAAAACAAGCCCCAAATGATGATAGCCCAGCGCGTAGTACGCACCAGTAGCAATGACACTTCCCGATCGGTATTTCGCAGCGCCAGCGCGCGCCTGACTGCCTTAGCCGCTAAATTTGCAAAAAACCAGGCGACAAAAAAGATGACAATGCCAAAAAAAAGTTTCGGCAGAAAAACAACTGCTTGTTCCAGTAACTGTTCCCAATAATGTTGAGTAAATTCCATAGAAACCTCCCGAATGACGAATGACGAATGACGAATGACGAATAACCAAGGGACAATAACAAATGACAACTGACGAGCTTGATTTATTCTTTACCCGCACCCCGGACCCGGCCACGCGAAAAATGGGGCTGGTGGTGGGCGGCTCCCTCAGCAAAGGGCTAACCGTTAAACTGGACGCCAGCGCTCCCGTCGAAGAAATGGCGGTGGGCCGCTACGTGGTCATCGAAGGAACGGAGATGCGCTTTTTTGGTATGATCACAGACGTGGCGCTGGGCAACACCAACCCCATGATCGAAAGCGCGCCGCCCGATGTCAGCGATCCGTTTTTGAATCAAATCCATCAGGGCACAACCGTTTTTGGCGTACTCCACGTATCGCCAATGCTGGTGCTGGACGTGGAAGCCAGCGAACCGCGTCCGGTGAAAACTATCCCCGGCCACTTTGCCAACGTTCGCGCCGCCACAGAAGACGATGTCAACCTGGTCTTTGGCCCGGAAGACGACACCCATTTCTACATCGGCGACCCGCTGGATATGGAAAATATCCACGTCAACATAGACTTGCAGCGTATGGCAGAGCGCAGCGTAGGCGTATTTGGCAAAAGCGGAACCGGCAAAAGTTTTCTCACCCGCATTTTGCTCTCCGGGATGATTCGCAAAAACGCCGCCGTCAGCCTGATCTTTGATATGCACAACGATTACGGCTGGCAAATTCAAACTGAAAGCCGAAAAGCCGTTAAAGGCTTGAAACAACTATTCCCCACACAAGTAGCCATCTTCACGCTGGACGAAGAGAGCAGCAGACGCCGGCAGGTGCAGCCCGATTACGTGGTTACAATGCGCTGGGAGGACATTTCGCCGGAAGATCTGGAAATGCTCAAAACCACGCTGAACCTGAGCGATCAGATGATAGGCGCAGCTTACACCTTGCGCAAAATCTGGGGCAAGAACTGGATCAAACGTCTGCTGGACGCGGACAAAGATGAGCTGGAAGACCTGAGCGCCGAAACCAACGTCATCCGCGCCAGCGTTGACGCCTTGAGCCGCCGACTGACCAAACTATCCCGCTTCAAATTCATCCGCGATAGCTGGCGCGGCGACAGCGCCGAAGAAATTTTGCGCTATATTGACAAAGGCATTAGCGTGGTGCTGGAATTTGGCCGCTACGGGAACGCGCTGGAAGCCTATATTCTGGTCGCCAACTATCTCACCCGGCGCATCCACAAACTGTACGTGGAACGAATGGAAAAAGCGCTGGGCAGCGCCGAGGATGAGCCGCGCCCGCTGATGATCGTCATTGAAGAGGCGCATAAATTTTTAGACCCGCAAATCGCCCGCCAGACTATCTTCGGCATTATAGCCCGCGAACTGCGAAAGTACAATGTCACCCTGCTGGTAGTAGACCAGCGCCCCTCCGGCATTGATGAAGAAGTGATGAGTCAGGTTGGCACTCGCATCACCGCCCTGCTGGACAATGAACGCGACATCAACGCCGTGCTGACCGGCGTTTCCGGCGCCGGCAGTCTCCGCGAGGTACTGGCGCGGCTGGACACCAAACAGCAAGCGCTGATTATGGGCCACGCCGTCCCTATGCCGGTCGTCGTTCAAACGCGCTCCTACGATGAAGACTTCTACGCCTCTATCGTCCCGGCTCACGTTCATTTGAACAAATCGGAACGCATCAATCTGATGCGCGGCGATGAGGAAGAGGGGATAGACTAACAAAGGCAGAAGGATGAAGATCAACAAAACGCTTTCGCAAGAATTGGCGCAGGAAATTTTACCTCCCGCCAACGCGGGCGAATACGCAGGATGGTATCGCGCGTTTTCAGGCTTGAGTCGCTTGCCGGATGCCTGTTACGTAGAAGGATGGATGGTACTTCAAGATACCTTTACCGTATCTGAACACGCCTGGCTGGAAGTGGACAACGAAATTATAGACCCCGTCCATTGGCAAGATGAAGCGACGTACTTTTCGGGGGCGCGCTTTAATGCAGCCCAGGCGCAAGCAGCAATGGCGCAAAAAGGCCAACTCCCTTTAACGCACCTCCTTCGCGCCAGCCGCAATGACACGCCGGCCAACAGCGGCAACCCGAAATACTGGGCCGCCTGGGAAGAAGCCACCAAATTCGCCGAAGCTCAAAAACGAGGGACTCTGTGGAGTAATTGGCATCGCTGGCTTGAGTTGATAGCCAAGAGGCACAAAGATATGTAGTGTGTTGCGTGAGGGTTCTCGGCCAAACTCAACACACAATATTACGCAAAGCGTGCTTTTCGGGTACGATTTTGGGAGGACTGCCTCAAAGACTCTAACTTACATGTATCCAAAAATGGTGCAAGCTTATATCAGAAGTCTTTTGGCGGGGATGTTTGGAATAGAGTCTGCCTATTGAGTTGAAATAAACCTCGTCAAGTTGTTCGGATTTAGCCCAGGTCAACTTAAATTCGTCGGGTGCTTGGAAGTGGGTATTAGAGAGACCTTGAATTGTTTTGTTGATTTTACCTAAATGTTCTTTAAAAGCCCCTGATTTTACATAGGCTATGATGCCATTTTGAGGAAGTGGGATTTTATCTACACTATTCTTTAAGCCGTGTTCCATTGCCTTGAACCTTTTTATAGCGGCATATTCGCCTGTTACATAATCAAATGGTGAGTGAGGCAAAAATTTAGCCTCAATACAGAAAATGCAGTTCGCATCGCTTCCAAATAAAAAAACTCCAATATCAACTGTTCGTCTTCCCTTTTGAGGCACTTGTGGCATGAACACGAAATTTAAATTTTTTGACCTATTTATCAAGAAAAAGACCAAGGCTACCGTAAGGACATCTTCTCCCATACACCCTATATTCGTTTTATCATAAGGAAAAGATTCCAAAAATTCAGGTAAGTTACCATCCATAAATGATAAAAGTTTAGAAACCGGACTGGCTGTTTCCTTTTTTTGCTTATTAACAGGATTTGGTTTGCTCATAGTATATCAAGTCTTAGTAGCCAGCCTCGTAATAGTCCCAAATTGTTTCATCAGCATCACGCAAAGCAATGGAATTAAGCCAATATCGCGTTGCTGTCGGTTTTATCAAAAAGAGGCAATCATAGCCATTTTGACTTTCATAGACGCGTGCAATTCTCGTAAAAACAGCACTTACATTTTCTTCTTTATTGAGGATAGTGTTTTCTAATGTGTCAATAGAAATTTTCTTAATTTCAAAAGGTGTATATTCTTTTTCTAATCCGAAAATAAATTTATAGATGATAAAAGTTTTCTCAGGTGTCTCATAAACATCGCCAACTTGCCAAAACATCTCATCTTCGGCGTGCATAGGATTGATAACCCTACAAAAAATTTCTCCAAACTTTTCAAGTTGCCTTTGGCTTACTTTTTCGTGAAGTTTTCTCCCTCTGCCTTTGTTGCTAATTGCTTTGCCTAAATGAATGTAATATTCCAAAATATCTTCTTGTAAGATTTTTTCTGTTTCAGAAAGTTCTAAATATTCTTCGTTCTCGAGGGAATAAGGCACAGATAATATTTCCGATTTATTAATATCGGTTTCTGTTAAAACCAGTGCGCTACTACTAATTGCTAAAACATAAAGCTGGTAATTTAATTGGTTGTGAGTTTTTTTGAGCCGTATAAAACTAAAAATATCTTTCAGTGTGTTCTCATCTCTTTGCGGCACACTAATACCAATAAAGTCACGATTATAGTATAAGTATTCCTTTTGGGTGAAATTGTTATTTTTAGGAATAAAACAGACAGGGAGGTTATTTTTACCTACAATTTGATCTATGATCATAAATGGAGGTTTATACATAATGCTATCTTTTAAATTACCTGAATGAATATCCACATCTCTTTCAATTTCAGGCTCACCACTTTCTGTTATGCCTATAATTCTATCCTGACTTTTTTTTATGAATCCTGCCCCGCCTTCAAACCCTCTTATTTCTTTCCAATTATCCTTCGAAGCAATAAAGTCTTTCAACGTAGGCAACAAACTCAAGCGATAAATCAAATGAAATAGCCTACCGCCACCCAATAGATTTGTTTTCCAAATAAATTGCTTTTTTTCATCGGTTGCCCAATCGTGTGGCACAAAATGCTGATCATAGTGGTCTATTTCAAAGGCAATTTTCTTTTCTGTGGCAGTAATTCGTTTAACAACTGTGTGTTCTATCTTTTGCTCTTTGCTTTCAGTAGGATTTGCTAATACTGCACAAACTGGCGTTCTTCCAGTTTTCTTTTTATTATCAGCATATTTAGGGTTTTTCTTGACAAACAAAACTTCTCTCAAATGTGTAAAGTCAAAGATTTTTTCAATAGTGAATTTTGTAAAAATGCGGTTTCTATGTTTTTGGGCAGATTTAGTTTTGTTATAGAGCAACACATTAGAAGGAAGAATTAAGCACGTTTTTTTTCCGAAAAACATTGCTCCTTCAAAAAATTTAAGGGCAAAATTATTATTGGGAATATCTTTGTTACTTATGCCAAATTGTTGAATTTGGCTCTCGGAAACGGCATCTTTTTTGATCGTGCCTGACTTTGGATTAAACGGTGGATTTCCAATCACTAAATCAAATCTTTTTTCTTTTTCTTTAGCAGTAGCCGCCCATTCAAAGAAATTTTGAGTTTGAATATTGTTTCGCAGGCTACTTAATTTTAAATTATTCCAAATTGCTTTTGGCTCAAGTTTATCCAATAAAGCAATTGTCAAACTAAAAACACTAATCAGTGTAGCAGTATCGTGAATATCTATGCCAAAAATATTGCGTTCTAAAATTGTTTGGCAAACGTTTTCGTCAGGAAATACAATTTCCTGCGACTCATTATAACGCCTGACTGACCACCACTGCAACATTCTTTTGTAGGCAGCCACGAGAAAAACCCCGGAACCGCAACTTGGGTCAAGCACTTTGAATTGATTGTGAGAGAAATATGTTTCCGCTTTATCCAAAGGCATAACCTCATCAATAAGGAAGTTCACCAAGAACGGGGGGGTGTACACAACGCCTTTTTCTTTCGGTAAAAAATTTTCATAAATAGAACTGATGAGTTCTACTGGCAAATGATTGAAGTTATATTGCTTCCAAAGAAAGTATTGTCCAGTGGGAATATCAAGTTCAGCTTTTAGAAAATCAGCAACTAATTTCAAATCGGTTTGTTCTATATATTGTTTCTCTTTGTCTGAAAAATTATTAAATATATCCCCGTTAAATTCACGAGATAATTCCCTCAAAATAGATAAGCTAATTCCTTCTTCTAAAGCTTCTGCAAAGTTCTTTACCTTATATTTTTTATAAATGGTCCTTAAAGTGTGCTTTCCCTTATCATCCTTAATTTCTTCTAGAAATTTTACTAAAATACAGACAATCAATAGCTTATCAATCGTTTCTATTGAAAGTCCTTTTTGCTTAGTGTGTAAATACTTGCGAACAGCCATTAAGTATTCTAATAATTGGTGAAAGGGGGTGTTTTTTTCTTGTAGTCGATTTCTAAAAAAACGGTCATCTATTTTATCGTCTAAAAAGTCTTCTTGTTCCCAAAAAATTCCTTTGCCAAACACTATTGCGGAAAAACGTTGGTCGTTGAATTTTTCTAATGCTTCACTTACCAGACATAGTTTTTCGACATCTAGTTTTTGTTCGCCTTTTTTCTGGACTTCGGCAGGTTTGCGGGCGTTAAAAATATCTATCGTTGTCTCGGTAACAATAAAATATACGTCAATGTCGCTCGCGCTCCAGATTTTTGCGTGCAATTCTTTATGTTTTTCACTATTTATACGAAATTCATCTTTTTCGTTGTCATAGATATAAAGTACCGGTTTAGAATCTATTATTTTATCTTCATCGTATTTTCTACGAAACAAAACAGCAGTAGCCTTAAGTTTATTGGCTTTTTCTTGAATGTGGTATCGTTCGCCAATGTACTCAGTTTGGTCGGGCTTGTCACAGAAGACAAGTCCATTTTCAATGGTAAAGTATATTTTTTTAAGAGCTTCTTTTAAAGTACGCATTGTTTTAAAGTTATTCGAAAATTATTAAGCGTATCTTCCTATTCTTCAAATAGGATTACAATGCCTAATCACACAAACAGACCGCGTTGTTTTGGTATCCTCTCCATAATTCAGGGAAAAGGAGCTGAACTTTTACGCAACTCAGGTGAAATCGGAACGACTTTTCCAAAAAGCTCGACACCTCTCCCACTTTCTTATTTTGCATGCATAACGCAAAATGTCAAATTTTTTCGCCTTTTATTTAAAGGCTTTCCGTCCACCTATTTTTTTACTGCTACCGAATTTTCTTCACCCCTCATCCTTCCCCAAACACCCATTCTTCGAATAAAGGCGTTAAATTGCAGCCGCAATGTTCTTCCGCCAGCGTTTTCAACGCCTCCGGCGTAGAAATTCCCCAGCGATAGCTCTGGTAATAATCGCGCAAAAAGGCGTCAAAGGCATCTTCTCCCATTGTTTCTGCCAGAGTATTGAAGAAAATCGGGCCCTTGCCATAGACAATCGAACCGTAGTCGGAATCGCTGTAAGCGGCTACCGGCAGTCCGATGGGAATGTTGGTATCTGAAGCGCCGCGCCAAAAATCATTCATTTGCCGCTCAAACTGCGCGCCGCCCTGCTCACCGTAGACCTCGCGGAAATACATCCAGGTGGCGTACTGGGTCAAGGATTCATCCAGCCAGGGATCATCTACCTGATCGCTGCCCACTGCGCTGTAAAACCATTGGTGGGCGGTTTCGTGGGCGGTAGCCAGTTCAAAAAAATCGTTGGGGTTTTGATACAGGCTCAAGGCCACTACAATTGCGCCGGGATACTCGATGCCGCCCGCCGTTGTAGGCGTTGCCAGCAAGTCCAGTTCGGTGAAGGGATAGGGGCCAACGCGATAGTTGAAGGTGTTCACGGCGTCCACCGTATATTCCAGGGCCTGTTCCGCGCTGTCGGAGACGTCTGGCGGCGCGTAGCTGTTGATGAGGGTTCCATCAACAATTTGACTGGTCACAACATAATCATTGCTGGCAGCCAGATAGAAATCGCGCATTGGCCCGGCGGCAAAGGTGACGGTCTGAGTCCCCGCATCCTCCTCAGTCTCAATTTCAACCCCGGAAGCAATAATCGTCAAATCGCTGGGGGCGATGACGCGGGCCAGATAGAAGCTGGTGTCGGCGTAAACCACATCGCCGTAAGTGGGCGGAACTTCGATATTCCAGCCTTCGTCGTCGTATACGGCGATCATCGGGTAGGCGTGGGGCAGCGCCAAAATGTTGTCCAGACAGGAAAAAGCGCCGTAGGTGGCTCCGGCTTCGGTGGGGACTTTAACGCTAAAGTCCAGCGTCACAACCACCGATTCCCCTACTTTCAGCGGCGCGGCAAGCGGTACTTGCAAAGCGCTATTGCGATTGCTCAATTGTCCTTCAACCGGCCGGTTGTTGACGCGCAAATTTGTCACCTTGCTGCTGCCATCCAGAATATTTGGAAAGAGGTGGAAGTAAATTTCGGTCAGCGGCGCATCTTCCGTGTTGGTGTAGCGCACTTCTTCCCGCCCTGCCAGATGCGTCATATCCGGGTCAATATTCAGTTCCAGATGATAAACGCTGGCCCCATCGAGCCGGTTTAAGATGTCTTCCTGGTCATCCAGCAGCCCGGCTTCAAATACAGACCGATCATCCCAGAGAACATCGAAGAGGGTAGACATCGGGATTTCTCCCAGTGAGGCGGTCGGCGTTGGGGAGGGAGTAGGAATAGGAGTGGGAGTAGGAGGGCGCGGGGTATTGGTGGGTTCGGGAAGGGGCGTGGCTGTGGGGGAAGACGTTGGCGTTGGGTCTGGCTCTTTGATAACCTTTTGCGAAGTAGAAGGGTTGCAGGCGGTTAAAAGGGCCAGAGTCAAAGCTAAAATCAAAAGATAGTGGCGTTTCATTGTGTTGTCTGTTTCTGGCTTCTTGAGAAGTTGCCGGTAAAAAGAGCAGAATTTACAGAATATAAGAATTTCAATTCTATCATTATATCATTCTATCATTCTGTAAATTTTGCTCTCTACTCAAACTCAGTATCTTCCGTCATCGGCGTTACGTCGGCCATATAACTTGTATCCATCTGCGTAGTGACGCGGGCGATGCGCTTGGCAAAGTAGTAGACGCGCTTGAGGTATTCGATGATGTCAGATTCTACGCGGAAGGTAGCCAGACGGTTTGGCTCATCGGCGGCCAGACGGTGGGCCAGATGGCGCTCTGCCTCGTCTGCCAGACGATTGATCTCCGGCTTGGCAGCCCTAACCTGCGTCGCCAGGTCTTTATTAGATGTTGCCATTGCTTCAAAAGCGTGTTCCACGGCCCAGCAAACCTGATCGTGCAGCGCCTTGAACGCTTCTTGCGTCGCTTCGCTCATCTCGACATTGTATTTCAGGCGTTCACTTCCGGCTTCAACCATATTGGTCTCGATCATATCGCCAATATTTTCCATATCGTTGGCGATATTCATATATTCAGATAGATGTTGCGACTGCGCCTGCAACATATCTTCCCGCGAGAGTAACCGCAGGTAATCAAGAATGGCCTGATACAGCGTATCCACATTGTCATCCATTCTGCCCAATTGCTCCAACTCGTCTTCTGTGCCGCGCATAACCGTTGGCAGCGCGTGGCGCACCATTCTCAAGGTGTATTTCCCCAAACGCTTCAATTCCAACCGAACCCGCTCCAATGCCATTTCCGGCGTTGCCAGAAGATGCTCGTCCAGATATTTGGGCATAATTGCCGCCGAACCATACGAAGGCCGGTCCGGGACAAGATGCCGCACCAGCCACTCCAGGGGTTTGGTGAACCAGATGAAGATGAAGGTGTTGGTTACGTTGAAGATGGTGTGCGCGTTAGCAATCTGCCTGGGCGTCTCTGCGGCTAACTTGGCCGTACCGGTCAAGCCTTCGGCAACGGGCGAGATGTTACGCACCAGCATAGCCAATTGGTCAATAAAACCAAACCAGAGAAATACGCCAAGAACATTGAAGCTTACGTGAACCATTGCTGTTTGAACCGCCTCGCGGGGTTTGCCAATGGAGGCCAGCACCGCCGTAATAGACGTGCCAATATTGGCCCCAAAGGTGAGCGCAATGCCCGTTTCCAGCGGGATGAAGCCTTGACCGGCCAACACAATGATAATGCCAATAGTAGCAGAAGAAGATTGGACAAGGGCGGTGAAGATGGCGCCGGTCAAAACAGCCAGAAAAAGATTGTCCAGTTGCCCCATCAAGTCAATGAAGGGCTGGTAGCTTCGCAGAGGACTGGTGGCGCTGCTCATCTGGTTCATCCCAAAGAAGATCAACCCAAAGCCCATAACCATCAGACCGTACTGCCGGCGCCGCTTGGTGCGGGAAAAAAATTGCATGGCAAAGCCGACGGCAATTAGCGCCAGAGCGAATTTTGTAACCTTGAAGGCGATGATCTGGGCGGTAATGGTCGTGCCAATTTCCGCCCCCATAATGATGCCAATGGACTGGGACAGGGTCAACAGCCCCGCCGACACAAAGCCCACCACCAAAACCGTGGTAACAGAAGAAGACTGAATGATAGCCGTTACAAAGGCGCCGGTAAAAACACCCTTGAAGCGATTGGTGGTCAGTTGAGCGAGCAGATTCTTCATTCGACCGCCGGCAATGATCTTCAGCGCGTCGGTCATTTGCTCCATACCGTAAAGAAAGAGCGCCAGCCCTCCCAGCAGGCCAACAATGATAGACCCTATTTGTAATGTTGATGCAGTCTGTATGGCGTCCATAATCTTCTTCCTTGAAGCTATTCCTGTAGGCCAGGATTTTTTATTTAAGACTGAAAAGCATATCATAAATACTATAAAATCGCTAATTGCCCTTTTTGGTGTTGGCTTTACGTCGCCTGCTTGCTATAATGACCTAATGTGGCAAGCCTCAGTTAAATGTTAAAAATTAGAGGAATATCCTTATGAAACAACGATTACTCACCACCCTGCTATTGGCCTTGCTCTTGCTAACGTTGATCAGCGTTCCTCTCATCCAGGCTCAGGAACCAAAGCCGCTTCCTCCGGAACTGCTGGCGAAAATTGACCCCAGGCTGCTCAAAGAGTTGGCTGCCAATAATGGAAGTACGATTCCCATCATCATCGAAATGAAAGCGCAGGCGGACCTGACAATGGACGCTACGCTTCGCGTGAGCGATGAGGTCAGCCGGCGGGCGACAATGGTCAACGCGCTGCAAGCAACGGCCAATGCTTCGCAAGTGGGCGTGCGCGCGGCGTTGATAGAAGCCAACGCCCGCGAAGTCCGCTCGCTGTGGATTGTCAACGCTGTTGCCGCGCAAACCACTCTGACCACCGCTCTCCAACTGGCCGCCCGCGACGATGTGGCGCAAATTCGCCCTGACGAAATAATCACCCTCCCCCCCTTCACCATCACCGAAGTTGCCGCGCCGTTGAGCGATACCCTGCAATGGGGCGTGGAAAAAATCGAAGCGAACGCGGTCTGGCAATCGCTGGGCATTGACGGCGACGGCGTGGTAGTGGCTAATATTGACACCGGCGTAGACTTTCTGCACCCGGATCTGCAAAAACGCTACCGAGGCTATCAGAGCGCCGTTTTGCCGCCGCTGCACACCGGCAACTGGTACGACGCCACCGGCGAAGGCGCTATTTATCCAGTAGATACTAACGGACACGGCACGCATACAATGGGTACAACAGCGGGAGAAAACGGCATTGGGGTTGCGCCGGGCGCGCGCTGGATTGCCGTTCGCGCGTTTAATAGCAGCGGGCAAGCTATGGAAAGCTGGTTGCACGATGCCTTTCAATGGATATTAACCCCGGAAGGCGATCCCGCGTTGGCGCCCGATGTAGTCAACAATTCCTGGGGCAGCAACAGCGGGAGCAGCGCAGAATTTGAGGATGACGTTCAACTTTTGTTGGATGCCGGTATCATCCCCATCTTTTCGGCGGGCAACAGCGGACCAAACAGCGGCACGGTCGGTTCGCCGGGGAGCTATTCTTTTGCCGTTGGCGCCACCGACTCCGACGACGTGATAGCCTCCTTCTCCAGTCGCGGGCCATCGCCCTGGGGTGAGATCAAGCCGGATGTCAGCGCGCCGGGCGTCAACATATTGTCCAGTCTGCCCGGCGGCGGCTACGGCGTTTATAACGGCACTTCGATGGCCGCGCCCCACGTTAGCGGCCTGACTGCGCTGTTGTTGCAAGCGGATGACAGCCTGTCTTATCCGCAGCTCACCCGCCTGCTCACCGAAACCGCCCTTTCTCTGGGCGGCTCATCGCCCAACAACACCTACGGCTGGGGGCGCGTAGACGCCTACAACGCGCTTCAAACGGCCTTGAACGCCGGACAACTTGTGGGAACTGTCAGCGATAAAAACACAGCGCAAGCCATCGCTGGCGCTGAAATTCTCATCACGCCCCGGCACACCGGCTACACCAACACCGCTGCCACCAACGCCGAGGGCTTCTACCGGCGCGGCGTGGCAGAAAACGATTACAATCTCAGCGCATCCGCCTTTGCTTATCAAACGCAAAACCGGCAAAGCGTGATCGTTACGGCGGGCAGCGTTGTCACCGAAGATTTTGAGCTGCTGCCGTTGCCCACCGGCGTCA
>DUEH01000034.1 GCA_011192195.1 Chloroflexota bacterium
CTAACCTGTGGAACCTGACCCGCCGCTACGCGCCGGAACTGAAGCTCATCACCAGCGGCGGGAATAAACGCGAGGCTCTCTGCCGCCGTCGCAATCACAACAGCCATCTGGAAATGGCCCGCCACACGCCCGGGTCAATGAGTATGTCCCGGATTCAAAAAAAGCTCAAAGAAAGCCGGCCTGTACCGGAACATCAAAACTTTCTCAATCTGGAACACCTGGGCTTTACCGAAGAGGGGGCTATTTTACCCTTCCATCTGGAATTTCGATTTCCAGACCCAGACCTCTCGCCCACCTCGGTGACGGCCAAAACCTTTCTCTTTCTGGCGATGCTCCTCAAAGCGGTTGATCTAAGCCAGTACGGCGTTATCCACGTCGGCAAAATCGTCCCCTGGCGACGAAAAATAGAACTACTCAATATGTTAAGCAACAATGACGGTAACCTGGCAACCAGCGACACCAGCGCCGTTAGCGACGACATTATTGAAGAATTGCGGCAGGGAAGCTACGAATTGCTGGACCTGCTGGCGCCAATATTTGACCGTCTCGATGATAATCCGGCTCTGGATGTACTGTTGTCCCTGGCCGAAACCCCCATCTCCCTGCTGCGCTGCGCCGGCTATGACTGGGATGAAATCGAAGCCCGGTTGGCCGAACGGGCTGTACCGGATGAGGTGGGACTGGACGATACTGACCGCCGCCTGATGCAGCGCATCGAACTGGGCGAATGGGCCAACCAGCCTTCGGCGGATGCCTGGCAGTGGCGCGCCGCCCGCGAGTTGTACCTTACGCCTCAAGAATTGGAACGTCGGCTGGGGCAGCTAGACGCCTTGCGCGGCCTTCGCTGGGACACCCGACAAGGAACAATGGTCTTTACAAGCTAAAAACAAAGGCAGAAGGATGAATTTGGCTTGTTTCACCTTTCTGCCTTCATCCTTTAACTTATGTGCGGTATCGCAACCACCTTACTTACCCCCCGTCAGCGTTCTCCCCAAGTGTGGCGGGCAATAAAAGACACCTTTACCCGCAATTTGCTCTTCAATGAAGAGCGAGGCCGGGCAGCTACCGGGCTGGCCGTAGTACAAGTAAACGGGCAGGTGTCTGTGCAAAAAATGGCAATTCCGGCTTCTGAATTTGTAACCAGACCGGAATATCTGGCCTTGCTAGAGCAGGTTGGACCCCAAACTACCGTACTGCTAGGACACACTCGTCACCCTACTCAGGGAGACCCAGCCGATCAGGCCAACAATCATCCTGTGCAAGCCGGACCGATTTTTGGTGTACACAACGGCCATATTGATAATGACGATTCTCTTTTTGCCCGCTTTGGCCTGCCTCGCCAGGCCCAGGTTGACAGCGAAATCATCTTTCGCCTGTTAGAGCCGCTTTCGCCAGCCCGGTTGAATGGCAGCTATTTTGCCGCTGCCTGCCCTCGCTTGCAGCTATTGCAAGGAAAGTTTACCTTTTTAGCCGTTGACCGACGCGCCCCGGACAGGCTGTTGGTACTCAAGCACAACAACCCCCTCAGTATCCATTTTGAAGCAGACTGGAACGCCCTGGTTTTTTCTTCGCGTTATATTTTTTTACGCAAGGCATTTGGGCGCAGCGTCGTTACCGAAGTGTTGCCTCATGACCAACTGTTGCTTTTTGAAACAAGTAGCTTGTCACAACACAAGCACCAACCGGCTGCAGCCTGCCCGCTTTTTTAATTGCTTTGCCATAGGTGCATTCTTTTTGCAAAATGATGATTGCAGGGTAGATTATAAGGAGTTTTCTACAGACGACAATCTTGTTGGCGTTTTAATGAACATTTTTCAGAGGACTAAAAAATGACCGATGAGCATAAAGGGACTGTGTTGGTGGTGGATGATTGGCCGGATGGGCGAAAATTATTAAAAAGAATGCTTGAATTTGACGGCTATCAGTTACTGTTTGCCGGTAACGGCCCGGAGGCTCTGGAAAAGGCAGAAACCTTTAGCCCCGATGTAGTTTTATTAGATGTCATGATGCCGGGGATGGATGGGTTTGAAGTTTGCCGCCGCTTGCGCGCAAATCCGCGTTTGGCAGAAATTCCGGTGGTGATAGTTACGGCTCTGGACGACAAAGCTTCTCGTTTGCAAGGCATTGAAGCCGGCGCCGATGACTTTGTGAGTAAGCCCTTTGATCCCCATGAACTTCGGGCGCGTGTGCGTAACATTATGCGCCTCAATCGCTATCGCCGTCTAATGGCAGAGCGAGAAAAATTTGAGTGGGTCGTTCGTTACTGCGAAGACGGCTACGCTATGGTAAACCGGCAAGGCAATATCCTTTACGCTAACCCCAGGATGCGTCTTTTTTTTAATCTTTCTCCAGACAGCCAACTGCCAATTGAAGAAAATTTTAAGACCTTTAGTCAGAAACTATATCGCCTGGAACCTCAAGAGGCGTGGGAGAATTGGCCGGCGCCCTATAATTGGCCGCGCTATCTGTTGCGCCCGGAAACGTCATTAACGCGAGCTGCCTGGCTGAAGGTAGATACTCAAGACCTTCCTCCTGGCGTGGAGGCGGGGCAGATTATTCGCGTGCGTGACGTAACCGGGCAAATGAATAGCGATAGCGACATTCGCACCTTTCATACGGTAGTAAACCACAAATTGCGCACCCCTGCTATGCACATTATCAATGGCCTGGAATTGATAGCGACTTTAGGTTCTAAATTGTCCAAAGAAGAATTGATTGATCTGGCGCAAACGGCCTATAAAGGCGCGCAGCGATTTCATATGCAGGTAGAAGAAGTCTTTCGCTATTTGGAATCGCCGCGTTTTGATCAACTCTCCGGCGGTTTTTATATTTCTGACTTGTTGGTACTGTTGGGGAAAATTGGTAACAATAATGCAGAACAATTAAAACGTGTTACTGTATCCGGTCATCAAACTTTAAAAAATATTCAGATAGCGTTGTCAGAACGGGACCTGGCCGTGATTTTGTGGGAACTTCTGGACAATGCTATAAAATTTCACCCACAACAATCGCCAACAATAAAAATAGAAATTTCCTTGCTGGAAAATAAAACGGTGAAAATTCAATTTGTTGACGATGGAATAACCTTGACCCCCGAACAATTGGCCTATGTATGGACCCCCTACTATCAGGGCGAAAAATATTTTACCGGCGAGTTAGAAGGAATGGGCCTGGGATTGCCCCTTGTCTTCAAAATTGTCAGCAGCGTAGGAGGGAATTGCCGTATTGCCAATAGAGAAGAAGGCGATGGCGTATTGCTTGAATTATTTATTCCCGTACTGAATACTGCGCCAGCGCAATAGCCCCCAATACCCCCGCTTTATTTCCCAAAGCGGGCGGAACAATGTAGCTGTCAATATCTTCCAGAATTTCCGGGATTTGAAGATATCCGTTCAGCAAGCCTTGCACCTGCTGTTGTATCATTGGAAAGAGATGGCTTTGCTGCATCACGCCGCCGCCCAGAATAATGCGTTGGGGCATAATGATGCCGGTGTAGTTGACCAGCGCCAGCGCCAGATATTCGGCTTCCAGGTCCCAGGCGGGATGCTTCGGCGAGAGGGCGCTCCCTTTTTGTCCCCACCGTTTCTCGATGGCGGGTCCCGACGCCAGCCCCTCCATACAATCGCCGTGATAGGGGCAAATTCCGCTAAAAGGGTCTCGCGCCGGGTCTCGCGGCAGGCGAATGTGCCCCATCTCCGGGTGCATTGCGCCGTGAATTGGCTTGCCGCCCACCAGATAGCCCCCGCCAATCCCCGTGCCAATGGTCAAATAGATAAAAACATCCAATCCTTGCGCCGCCCCCCACTTGTATTCGCCCAATGCGGCGGCGTTCACGTCGGTATCAAAGCCAAGCGGTATATCCGGCAAAGCGCCTTTGATGGTTCCCATAAAATCTGTGTTTGTCCAGCCCGGCTTGGGTGTGCTGGTGATGTAACCGTAGGTGGGAGACTGCGGGTTGGGGTCTACCGGCCCAAATGAGGCAATGCCAATAGCCGCCAGGGGTGTTTTTTGTTGTTGTTCTTCAAAAAATGCAATGGCCCGGCCTATAGTTTCTTTTGGTGTGGTAGTGGGAAAACTCGCTTCGGCGCGCAAATTGTAAGGACTGCTGCCAACGGCGCACACAAACTTGGTTCCGCCCGCTTCAATTCCGCCAAAAATAGACATAAATTACCTCCTGTTGAGTCGCTTTCAGTTTTGACAAAGCATGCCCCCAATGGTATGATTGTGGGCGTGTGAAAAATGGAACAGCTATGTTCTCTGTTTCGCAATTATCAACTTCCCGCTTAACTAAAAATTCTAGTAGGCTTATCTCACACCAAAGAAGGTGACGTAGACATGACTGTAGAAACATCGCAAGTAGAAACGCCTTCCCTGCCTGAAGGGAGCGTGCCAGTCCCGGAAGACTTGAAACAAAATGTCTTCATTTCCTCTCTGGACGCCATTTACAACTGGGGGCGAATGTACTCCACCTGGCCGATGATGTTCGGTTTGGCCTGTTGCGCTATCGAGTTCATTGCTATGGCGGCCTCTCGCTTTGATATTGACCGCTTTGGATGGGGGTTGACTCGCTCTTCCCCGCGACAGGCGGATTTAATGTTTGTATCAGGCACTGTAACCAAGAAAATGGCCCCCAACATTGTACGCCTCTTCAACCAGATTGGCGAACCCAAATACGTGATTAGCGTTGGCGCCTGCGCCAATGGCGGCGGCCCCTTCAAAGAAGGCTATAACGTTGTTTCCGGCATTGATAAGTACATGCCGGTAGACGTGTACATCCCTGGCTGCCCGCCCACTCCGTCGGCGCTGCTGCAAGGCGTGGTGGCGCTGCAAGAGAAGATCAAAAAGCAGTCCATCCGAACCGTACCCTGGTATCAAAAAGACCAGCGCAATGATTCTATTCCTGTTCCGCAACTTGGGCCGGATATTTTTGATCCGCGCGACATTCCCTTGATTGAAAAGGAAAGAGAAGAGCGGAAGGCGCTAAAAGACGCGCCTCCGGCAGAAGAAGTCGTTGCCGAAGCGCCTAAAAAACCGTCCAGACGCGCTCCCAAACCACCCAAGGTTCCTGCCTGGGACATCACCCCCACCGAAGGCGCGCAAGCATTGGCTGACCAGATCAATCAGACGCTTGATGTGGCTGCCGTAACGCCGGAAAAAGACGCGCTGGTAGTTGACCCCAGTCACCTGATTGCCGTTGCCCAATACATCCGCGACGATTTGGGTTACAACTACCTCTCTAACGTAACCGGCGTGGACTATCTGGGCCGCAAAGGCCCTCGCTTTGAAGTAGTCTACCACGCCTACTCCATTGACAAGGGCGGCGGACCAATCACCTTCAAAGCGCGTCCCGCCGATGACGACAATCCTAAACTTCCATCGCTGGTTTCGCTGTGGAACAGCGCAAATCTTCAGGAACGCGAAGTTTACGATCTTTACGGCATCCGGTTTGAAGGTCATCCAAATCTGAAGCGCATCCTGATGTGGGAAGGCTTCCACGGCCACCCCATGCGTAAAGACTTCAAAGAAGCTTATTACGAAGGGGCGATCAAACCCTTCAGCAATCGCTGGCCCAACGGACATCACCAGCGCATTGACTTCAAAAATCCTTACAACAAAAACGTCACCTATCCCGATGATTTCAATCCTGAAACCTGGAAACCGGAAGGCGAACATCTGGACGCGCTGGAAGTGCATCAGGTAGAAAACATTGCCGGGATGAAAACCGATCGCATCAAGGTAAACTTTGGCCCGCAGCACCCCAGTACGCACGGCGTCTTTCGCATGGTACTCACGCTGGAAGGCGAAACCATTGTTGATCTGGAACCGGTGCTGGGCTACCTGCACCGCAACCATGAAAAAATTGGCGAGCGCAACGGCTGGCTGATGAATATGCCCTACACCGACCGGCTGGACTATCTGACTTCAATGGTGAATAACCACGCCTACGCGCTGCTGGTCGAAAAAATGGCTAATATTCAAGTGCCGGATCGGGCTGAGTACATCCGCGTGATTATGAGCGAATTGACTCGCGTGTTCAGTCATCTGGTGCTGATTGGCTTCTACACCAATGATCTGGGTTGCTCCTTCACCCCCTTACTCTACGCGCTTGAAGCGCGAGAGCGCATCCTTGACCTTTTTGAAGCCGCTTCCGGCGCGCGAATGATGGTCAACTATATGCGCTTTGGCGGCGTGGCCTACGATGTGGACGACGAGTGGCTGAAACTGGCACGCTTCCACGTGCAAGACACGCTTCCCAGAACGCTGGACGACCTGGAAACCTTGTTGAGCGAAAACGAAATTGTTCTGACGCGAAGTAAAAACGTCGGCGCGCTTTCGGCGGAGCGATTGATTGCCAACGGCGTGACCGGTCCCATGTTACGCGCCGCCGGCGTAAAATACGATGTTCGCAAGGTGGAACCCTACAGCGTTTATGACCGCTTTGACTTTGAAGTACCCACTTTACAAAATAGCGACATTTTTGACCGCTACATGATGCGCGTACTGGAGATTCGGCAGAGTTTGCGAATTTTGGAGCAAGCGCTGGATCAAATTGAAGCGGGATCAATTATGGGCGGTAAAGGCGCTTATTCCTTGCGCGTACCCGCCGGAGAAGCCTATAGCCGTATCGAAAGCCCCAAAGGTGAGTTGGGCTTCTACGCCGTCAGCAACGGCTCCGGCAACCCCTGGCGATACCGGGTTCGCTCACCCTCCTTCGTCAATTTGACCGCACTGTCAGAAATGTCCGTAGGCCAAAAAGTAGCAGACGCCGTCATTATTTTGGGCGCCATTGATATTGTACTTGGGGAGGTTGACCGATAATGCTAGGATGGGGAATTGTAAAAGGCTTGGGTGTAACCCTGAGACACTTTGTAACCACTTACGTTGAAGATTTGAAATATTATCCCCAGCGGGCCACAAAATCGGTGATGGAATATCGAATGGCTCCCGGCAGTAAAGGGATTTACACTATTCAGTACCCGGAAGAAAAACCCGTATTACCGGAACGCTTTCGTTTTTTGCCCTTTCTGGTGACAGACTACGAAGGGGATGACCTGCAAAAGCGCCACGATGAAGCTCGCTGCACCAGTTGCGGCATTTGCGCCAAAGTCTGCCCGGCCCAGTGCATCTGGATGGTGCGCGACACCAAGCCGGACGGCAAACCGCTTCCCAGATCAAAAGAGTTTTACATTGACGTTGATATGTGCATGAACTGCGGCTACTGCGCCGAATTCTGCCCCTTTGACTCCATCATTATGGATCACGACTACGCCCTGGCCGACTACGAACGCGATGTAGCGCATATCCACAACATAGATCGCCTGTTGAAGCCCGCCAGCCATTACAAAGAGATTCGTCCTGCCCAATATGTGCAGCGAGAAGAAGAGCGCCGTTTGGCCGAAGAAGAGAAGAAACGTAAAGCGGAAGAAAAAGCCAAACGTATGGCCGCCAAAAAAGCCGCCGCAGCCGCCAGGAAGTAATTTGGAAGCGACGCTTAATTTGCCAAAAGACCGCCGACAACAGACCGCAGACCGCCGAAAGTCCGATTTTGCGGCGGTCTACGGTCTGCCGTCGGTGGTCAAACGGCCGTGTATACCACAAATGGGCACAGATTTTAGCTGATTATATCTGTGTCCATCTGTGTTTATCTGTGGACAAACCAACTGCCTATGCCGGAAACACCTGCCAAGCCCCCCAAAAAGACGCCCTTCAGCGATATTGACCTCAATCGCTGGCGCGACTACGGTGATGTGTTGACCGATTCACTGTGGTTTTTCTCCAATCGCGCCAAAGGCGAAGGGCATCAGCTTGACTATCACGGTAACTTTATCCCCCAACTCGCTACTCAACTATTTACGCGCTACACCCGGCAGGATGAGATTGTGTTGGATCTCTTTTTAGGGGCCGGAACCTCGGCGCTTGAAGCGTTGAATATGGATAGACGTTGCGTAGGCGTGGAATTGAAGGCGGAGTTGGTTGAATACGTTGCCGGGAAAATTCCCCCGTCGGACTTAGGCAGCCGAGTCAGACTGCTGCAAGGCAATAGCGTCAATCCGGACATCGTCTCTCGGCTGCGCGAAGAATTGCGAGCGCTGGACAGCGATTTTGCCCAATTTCTGGTTTTACATCCGCCTTACGCCGACATCATCCAGTTTTCTGACTTGCCGGAGGACTTATCCACCCTCTCCTCTACCGAGACTTTTTTAGACAGCTTTGAGGCCGTGGTCCGTAACGGTTATGAGTTATTGGCGCCGGGACGCTTTGCGGCGCTGATCATTGGCGATAAATACGCCAAAGGAGAGTTGATTCCGCTGGGCTTCCTGTGTATGGAGCGCATGAAACGCGTTGGCTTCAAGACAAAAGCCATCATTGTGAAAGATATTCAGGGGAATGAAAAGGGAAAGGGACGCACTGCCAACCTGTGGCGCTACCGCGCTCTGGCAGGTGGATACTACATTTTCAAACACGAATATATTATTGTAATGTTCAAACCACAATAGCACCAAGCTTGCTCACATTTGACAGGTTTTTGAAAATATATAAAATACGGAAAATCACTTTTGTAGAAAATTGTACAAAAACCTGACGGTTGAATTAGCCGCAACAAGGGCGTTACGCTAAAATCGCTAAAAATCATTCTTTTGGGTGATATTGTTTTACCCATAAGGATGAAGACAATATTGACTGATTTTCATATATATAGTACGATGTTAAAATTGTCACCCCGGTTCTAAAGATAGTTGTTGCTAAATCCCTGTTTTTGACAAAATCAACTATACAGGAAAACTTGTTGGCTAAGGAATTTCGTTCGTTTGCAGTAGGATATGGGTTGGCTGTAAAATTTGGCCTGATGCTTTCCTTGCCCATCTTTGCCTCGCTTTGTATTGGCATTCTTTTAGATAAAAAATTAGGGACTGCTCCCTGGCTCACGTTGATATTGATGTTGCCTGGCCTGATTTTTGCCACCTATGCCGTTTACAGCGTAGCAATGCGTGAGCATAAAGTACACCAGAACAAGAAGGAGAAGGATGTATGAAAAACAAAGCCCTTATTTATGCGGCAGGCGCGTTAGTTCTTTTGGTTCTTGGGGTAATGTTTTTAAGGTTTGAGTTGCCGGTTGTATCTGTTAGCGCCGAAACATTGTGGACTGTAGGCGGCTTTAAAATTACCAACGCTTATTTCACCTCTGTGGTCGTTACACTTCTCATCATCATTGTAGCCTTTGTGGGGACTCGTGATCTCAAAATAAAAAACCCCTCCGGTTTGCAAAATGTCCTGGAAATGATTGTTGAAGGACTATATAATTTAACAGAAGGCGTATCTGGCCCCAAGTGGGTGGCCAGATTTTTTATTGTCCCCACTACAATTTTTATCTATGTTTTGATGTCTAACTGGTTTGGCCTGTTGCCCGGTCTGGCCGGTATTGGCTTATGCCAGGAACACCACGTCGAAGCGGCTCACGCGGAAGAGGCTCACGCAGAAGAAGCATCGCATGGAGAAACAGCCGTTTCCAGCACTACCTGTCCGCAGGGTCAGGTAATTGTTCCCTTCTTCCGTTCTCCCAGCGCGGATTTAAACAATACGTTAATGTTGGCTTTGGTAACGCAGGTAATGGCGCAAGTCTTTGGCTTTAGCGCGCTGGGCGGCGGATACCTGAAAAAATTCTTTGTCTTTGGCGGTGTTGCGGCAGCTTTTAAGCCGGATGAACACGGCAACAAACGCAGTGTTGGCGGTATGATGATGCAATTGGCAATGGGGGTTATTGACATCTTTGTGGGGCTGCTGGAATTTCTCAGCGAGTTCGTCAAAATTGTCGCATTTACCTTCCGACTTTTTGGCAATATCTTCGCCGGAGAAGTGATGCTTATTGTGCTGACCTTCCTGGTTCCGGTAATGCTAACACTCCCCTTTCTGGGCCTGGAAGTCTTTGTTGGCGCGGTTCAGGCCTTTGTCTTCTTCATTCTGTCCATCGCTTTCTACACAGTAGCCGTTACTTCGCACGACCACGATGAGGCGCACTAAAAAACGGGTGAATAGGCGAATGGCGTCGAAGACGAAGTGTCTTTATTCGCAAATTCGCAAATTCGCAAATTCGCAAATTCGTTAAAAACAGGAAACCCTGTTCAAAATAAAAAACATTTATACAAGAGGAGGCACACAAATATGGATGCAGAAGCCGCAAAATTGTTAGCAGCTGCTCTATCTATCGGATTAGGGGCTATTGGCCCAGGCATTGGTATTGGCATTGTTGCCAGTGGCGCATTGCAGTCAATTGCCCGCAATCCCGATGTTAGCGGTGAAATTACTACCAATATGTTCATCGGTATAGCCTTTGCCGAAGCGCTGGCTATTTTTGGTCTGGTAGTTTCTCTAATTCTCCTGTTCGTGGTTTAGTCAACTGAACATTTCTACTAAATCTAACATGAAAGGAGGATCAGGCATTGGAAGCTCTTGGATTTGATTTTAAGCTAATTTTTGCATATTTTATTAACTTTGCAATTTTGGTCGTGGCGCTACGCGCGTTTGCTTATAAGCCAATCTTGAACCTGCTGGAAGAGCGCAAGAAAAAGATTGCTGACGGCCTCGATTCGGCGGAGAAAGTGAAGGAACAAGCCGAGCGCGAGCGCGCTAAATTTCAGACCGAATTAGAAAAAGCGCGCCTTTCCTCTCAAGAGGATGCGTCAAAAATTGCTCAAGCCACAGCCGAGATGCGCGAGCAAATTCTGACCGAAGCCCGCAAAGAAGCCGAAGCCATCAAAGAACGCGCCCGCGCTGAAATAGAAGCCGAGCGTCAATCTGCGCAGTCCGACTTGCGTCGTCAAGTGGCCGATTTAACCGTTGCTTTGACCCGCAAAGTGGTTGGCCAAAGCATTGACAAGAAGGCGCAACACGATCTGGTTGGCAAATTCTTGGCAGAAATGGGAGAGTAACCGTGAGCCAGGAAACCAAGACGAACGCGATGGGCTATGCGCGCGCCGTTTATGAACTGGCCCTGGAAGGCTGGCAGAAGAATCTGCTTGCCGTACAGGAAAAGCTTGGCGATGATTCCAACGTGATAGTGAATCTGGACGATCTTCAGCTTCACTTTGCTGAACGTAAAAAACTGTTGGATACTCACCTGCCGTCAGAATTGCCGGAACAAGGCCGAAATTTTCTCTACACGCTTTTGAAAGACGGCAACCTGCACTTATTGCCTGAAATTACCGGCAACCTGTTCAGACTGGCCTCAAAAGGCGCCGGCGCGCAAACTGCCATTGTTACCACCGCCATCCCCTTGGATGATGCCGAAAAGCAACAATTTCAGACCAAACTCGCCGCTCGATACGGCGCGCAGTTGGAAGTGGAATTTGTGGTGGAAGAATCAATCATCGGCGGTGTTGTTGTGCAAGTAGGCGACAAAATTCTGGATGGCAGCGTAGCTGCCAAACTGAACAGTGTCCATGATAATTTGATCAAAGCGGCCTGAGCGTAGATAACAGACTTTAGAAGACAGTGTGCCCTTTGGGTTTGGCGATTAAGAAAACTGATCTCCAATCTCCAAAGTTGGAGGCGACTATGACAATAGACCTGAAAGAAATTACCGCTTCAATCAAACAACAAATTGAAGCGTTTGAAGCGCCGGTTGAAACTGTAGATACCGGTAGAATTACAGAAATTGGCGACGGCATTGCCCGTATCTCTGGTTTGGCCGATGTGATGATGAGCGAATTGCTTGAATTTCCCGGCGGCGTAATGGGAATGGCCCAGAACCTGGAGCCGGATCACGTGGGCGCCATCATTATGGGTGAGTATGAGCATATTGAAGAAGGCGACATGGTTAAAGGAACCGGTCGCATTGCTTCTGTACCCGTTGGCGATGCTATGCTTGGCCGCGTGCTGGACGCGCTGGGGCAACCCATTGACGGCAAAGGCGCCATTGAAGCGGATGACCACTTCCCCATCGAGCGTATTGCGCCCGGCGTGATTGATCGCCAAAACGTTGATACACCGGTGCAGACCGGTGTCATCAGCGTTGACTCGATGATCCCCATTGGCCGCGGTCAGCGCGAGTTGATCATTGGCGACCGTCAGACCGGCAAGACCGCGCTGGCAATTGATGCTATCATCAACCAAAAGGGCAAAGACCTGATCTGCATCTACGTTGCCATTGGACAAAAACGCTCCAGCGTGGCGCAAGTAATGGCTACTCTGGAAGAATACGATGCGATGAAGTACACCATCATTGTTGGCGCTACCGCATCAGAACCGGCAGCCTTGCAATACATTGCCCCCTACACCGGATGCGCCATTGGCGAATACTTTATGGAAAAAGGACAGGACGTGCTGATAGTGTATGACGATCTCAGCAAGCACGCCTGGGCCTACCGGCAGGTTTCTCTGCTGTTAAGACGTCCACCGGGCCGCGAAGCCTACCCCGGCGACGTCTTCTACCTGCACTCCAGATTGCTGGAACGCGCCGCCCGTATGCACAAAAAACTGGGCGGCGGCTCCCTGACGGCGCTGCCTGTCATTGAAACACTTGCCGGCGACGTGAGCGCCTACATCCCCACCAACGTCATCTCCATCACCGACGGTCAGATTTATCTGGAAAGCGACCTCTTCTTTGCCGGACAGCGCCCCGCTGTGAACGCCGGATTGTCCGTATCTCGCGTCGGCGGTGATGCCCAGACCAAGATCATGAACAAGATTGCCGGTCGCTTGCGTCTGGAATTAGCTGCTTACCGTGAATTGGCCGCCTTTGCCCTCTTTGCTTCAGACCTTGACCCCGCCACCAAACGTCAATTAGAACGCGGTCAGCGATTGATGGAATTGCTCAAACAACCGCAGTATCGGCCCATCTCTCTGGTTGATCAGGTAGTAGGTATTTACGCCGTTACTAACAGCTATGCAGACAAGGTTGCGGTTCCCCGGATCACAAGTTACCTCAACGACCTTCGGGAATATATCCACAACAGTAACCCTGATTTGGTACAGCTAGTTGATGCGGAAAAAGCCTTAACGCCGGATATCGAAGCCAAAATGAAGGGCGCTATTGAAGCCTTCAACAGCTCTGCCGGCGCGCATTATTTGCAAGTTGAAGAAAAATAAGCCGCATTTCGCAATTCATAATTCACAATTCAAGTGAGGTAATTGGTGGCTTCATTACGTGACATAAAACGAAGAATCAAGGGTGTAAAAAACATATCTCAGGTGACGCGGGCTATGCAAATGATCTCGGCGGCAAAAATGCGCCGCGCGCAAGAGCAAGTGCTGGCCAGCCGGATGTACGCCCAAAAAGCGTGGGAAGTGTTGACCCACCTTTCGGCGCAACCGGGCGCCATAGATCAGTTGCACCCCTTGTTGACCCAACGCCCCATAAAACATTCTACCATCATCCTTTTTACTTCAGACAGAGGTCTGGCCGGTGGGTACAACACCAACATTATGAAAAAAGCGGCCAGCTTTATCAAAGAGAAAAAAGGAAAAGGGACGCCGGTTTCTGTAGTAACCGTTGGGCGCAAAGGCCGCGATACTTTTGCCAGATCCGGCGAAAATATCGTTGCGGAATTTAGCAATATTCCGGATCGGCCATCATTGATTGACGTATTGCCCATCGCCAGAATTGCTTTGGACGACTTTTTGGCCGGTGAAACTGATGAAGTCTTCCTGGCTTACACCAATTTTGTCAATACCATTGTGCAGAAGCCGGTAGTCAAGCGACTGTTACCGCTGATTCACGGAGAGTTGGAAGAGCAGGCAGTGTCAGTACACGTTGCCGATACCAAGCGCACTCTGGCTCCCACTTATATTTACGAACCAGACCCGGCGGAGATGCTGGACGTAATTTTGCCCCGCTTCACCGAAACGCAGATTTACCAGGCCGTTTTAGAGGCCCTGGCCAGCGAACACTCTGCCAGAATGGTTGCCATGCGCAGCGCCACCGATAACGCCAGTGAACTGGTGGCTGATTTAACACTAACTTACAACCGCGTTCGTCAGGAAGCCATCACCAAAGAAATGTTGGACATTGTTGGCGGCGCAGAAGCGCAGAAATAAAAGGATGAAGGCAGAAGAATGAAGGATGAAGGGTAAAACACTTGCTTGAGCGTCTTTGTTTTCCTTCATCCTTCCGTCTTCATCCTTCCGCCTTATTTACAGGAGGTACTGAATGGCTGAAACATCTGTTGGTCGTATAGTCCGTATTGCCGGGCCGGTAATTGACGTACAGTTCCCGGAAGGCCAATTGCCCGAGATCTATTTTGCCCTGGAAATTGACTGGGCTGATGGAAGAGAGCCGCTGGTATTAGAGGTTCAACAACAATTAGGAAATGGCGTTATCCGAGCCATTGGTATGGAATCTTCCGACGGTCTGCGTCGGGGGATGCCGGTGCTAAATACCGGCAAGCCCATCTCTGTGCCGGTTGGCACTGGCGCGCTGGGGCGCGTGTTCAACGTATTAGGGCGCACCATTGACGGCGGCGACCCGGTTGAGGCTGACACCTATTACCCCATTCATCGCCCTGCTCCTTCCTTTGAAGACCAGATTACCAAAGCAGAAATCTTTGAAACCGGCATCAAGGTTGTTGACTTGATTGCTCCCTTCACCAAAGGCGGTAAAACGGGTATCTTTGGCGGCGCAGGCGTGGGTAAAACAGTCATCATCATGGAACTCATCCGCTCCATCGCTGCCGAACACGGCGGTTACTCCGTTTTTGCCGGCGTTGGCGAGCGCACCCGTGAAGGGACCGCTCTTCGAGAAGAGATGATCGAAAGCGGCGTGATGGACAAGACCATTATGCTCTTTGGTCAGATGAATGAACCCCCTGGCGTGCGCTTGCGCGTAGCCTTGAGCGGTCTGACAATGGCCGAATACTTCCGCGATGAAGGCCGCGACGTACTACTCTTTATTGACAACATCTTCCGCTTTGTAATGAGCGGCTCTGAAGTTTCGGCGCTGCTGGGGCGTATGCCCAGCGCAGTGGGCTATCAGCCAACGCTGGGAACCGAAATGGGCGAACTGCAAGAGCGCATCACCTCCACCAAAAAAGGCTCTATCACCTCGATGCAGGCCGTCTACGTTCCCGCCGACGATTACACCGACCCCGCGCCTGTGACCACCTTTGCCCATCTGGACGCCACCGTTTCGCTGGAACGCTCCATTTCTGAACAAGGCATCTACCCCGCCGTGGATCCGCTGGGTTCTACCAGTCGCATTTTGGACCCCCGCATTGTGGGTGAAGAACATTACGATGTGGCTCGACAGGCGCAAAGCATCTTGCAGCGTTATCGCAATCTGCAAGACATCATTGCCATTCTTGGGATTGATGAACTTTCTGATGATGACAAGTTGGTAGTTGCCCGCGCCAGAAAAGTACAGCGCTTCTTCTCGCAGCCCTTCTTTGTGGCCGAATCTTTCACCGGTATGACCGGCCGTTACGTACCTATCTCAGAAACAGTCAAAGGCTTCAAAATGATTCTGGACGGCGAACTGGATGATGCGCCCGAGCAAGCCTTTATGTTCTGCGGCGGCATTGATGAAGTCCTGGCCAACGCAGAAAAAATGAAGCAGGAAGGGTAATAAAGGAAGGATGAAGGATGAAGGCGGAAGGATGAATAATAGCTTTTTTTCATCCTTCTGCCTTCATCCTTCCGCCTTTGTTCCGGAGGTTTTTTGAATGTCCATTAAGTTAGATATAGTGACCGTAGAGCGCCTGGTTTACAGCGATGACGTGGATATGGTTGTTGCTCCCGGAAGTGAAGGCGTTTTAGGCATCTTGCCCCGGCACGCTCCTTTGTTGACTTCCCTGGCCTCTGGCGAGTTGCTTGCCCGCAAACAGGGCGAAGACGATCTCTCTTTTGCCATCGGCGGCGGGTTCATGGAAGTTCAGCCTGATAAAGTTACTGTCCTGGCCGATGCCGCTGAACGCGCCGAAGAGATTGACCTGAATCGCGCCAAAGACGCCCGTGACCGCGCAGAGAATTTGCTCAAGTCAGAAGGACTATCCCTGGACGAGTTAGCCCGCGCAGAAGCCGCTATTCGCCGCGCTGTTGTCAGGATGAATTTAGCCGAAAAACGCTCTCGCAAGCATCCGCGCTCTTACGAGTAGTAGGACAAGTTGCTAACTTGTCGTTTAGCCTCGTTCCCAAGCTCTGTTTGGGAACGTGTTTGCCGGCGAAACTCTGTTTCGATTAGAGCGTATTTAGTTCAGTATAGATAAAATGAAAAAGGGGGGTTAGAAGTAAAGGCTTCTAACCCCCCTTTCTTGTGTTGCAACTTGCCTGTCACCTTATTGACAAGTTGCCAACTTGTCGTACAATTGGATAGTTGTGAATACACCGCATTACGTGGAGAAAGTATGTTTGAAAAACAAATTGGTATAGATTTAGGCACGGTCAATATTCTGGTTTATGTGAAGGGTCAGGGTGTTGTCATTCAAGAACCCTCAATGGTGGCAATTTCTGTTAAGGACAACAAAATTGTTGCGGTAGGCGCGGAAGCCCAGGTTATGCTGGGGCGCGTCCCGGACGCCATCGAAGTCGCTCGCCCATTGAGAGAAGGGGTCATTGCAGACTACTGGGTCACCGAAGCGATGCTCCGATTCTACGTGGGTCAAATTGTGGGACGGCTCAGACTTTTCCCCACAGAGTTGATGGTCAGTGTGCCGGTTGGCGTCACCAGCGTCGAGCGCCGGGCGGTGCAGGATGCGGCGCGAAAAGCCGCTGGAAAATCATCCTACCTGATTGAAGAACCGCTGGCGGCAGCCATTGGCGCGGGAATGCCCATTGACACCCCCACCGGCAATATGGTGGTTGACATTGGCGGCGGAACCAGCGAATCTGCCGTTATTGCTATGAACGGCATTGTCACCAGTAATTCGGTGCGGGTGGGCGGCCTGAAACTGGACGAGGAAATAGCCTCTTACGTGCGTCGTAAATACAATCTTGTCATCGGCGAGCAGACCGCCGAACAGGTGAAAATTGAGTTGGGCAGCGCCCTCCCACTGGAAGAAGACAAGACAATGGAAGTAAAAGGACGCGATCAGATTGCCGGACTACCCAGAACTATTATCCTGTCTACTCAGGAAGTTACCGAAGCGCTATCGGAATCGCTGGCAGTCATCGTTTCTATGGTCAAAAGCGTACTTGAAGAAACGCCCCCGGAATTGGCTTCAGATATTATTGACCGGGGAATGATTATCACCGGCGGCGGCGCCTTGCTCAGAAATATTGACAACCTGTTGACTAAAGAGACCGGCGTTCCCTGCTATGTGGCCGATAACCCCCTGACCTCCGTCGCTCTGGGCGCAGGACAGGCCCTGCGCATAAGAGAAGCCCTGGAACGCGCCCGGTCTTACGATTAGTCAGCTATACGATGACAAATAAAAACCGTTCACCCTTCTTGTTCCAACGCTCTGCGTTGGAACAAGAAGGGTGAACGGTTACTCCCGAGCAAGGGGCAGAAACAAGATTTAGCCCAAATAGTAGGTCATCTTTTGCAGATGGGCTATTGGGTCAATGGTTTGCACCTTCACATCCTGTGGAATATTCTTCAGAGTGATGGGGGCGTAATTTAAAATGGCCCGCACGCCTGCATTGACCAGTTTATCTGTTACCGTCTGGGCGACTTCAATGGGGACAGCTAAAATAGCGATTTTAATTCCTTTAGCTTTAATGATTTCCTCTATTTTTTCTGCATTCTGAATGATGATCCCATTGATTACGTGTCCAATTTTATCGGGGTCGGCGTCAAAAATAAGCTCAATGTTGAATCGTCGCTCAGAAAATCTATTGTAATGAACCAGAGCGTGTCCCAAATCACCAAAGCCGATCAAGGCCACCGACCAGACCTCATCCAGATTTAAAATTTCTTTCAACTGCCCTTTCAAATAAGATACAGCGTAGCCTGTACCCTGCTTCCCAAATTCGCCAAAGTGTGACAGGTCTTTACGAATTTGAGCCGAACTGATACCCAGTTGCTTGCCCAATTCCTGAGATGATGTGACCTCTTTACCTTCCTTTTCCAACAGAATAAGGGTGCGTAAATACAGGGGCAACCTGCCAATAACAATGTCAGGAACCTGTCCTTCTTGCCGTTTTGTTGCTGCGGATGTGCCGTCTGCCATTTTTCACCTCAGTGATTTGTGAAAAGGATTACTATAATATACCATGAATCAAGTGGCCTGGCAATTTATTATGGTTAAGGTTTGTTTAATTTTTTTGCGCTATTCTTCTGATGTCAGACATTGAAAACCAGAGGAAAGAAATCTTATGGCTAATGAAACTTCTCTTGAAAAACAGCCCCCAAAATCCGTATGGACTTTGTTTGTTGGCATTGTTGACAGGCCGGCAGATACCTTTGCCGCTTTGCTTGCCTATCCGCGCTGGAAGTGGGTTCTCCCCTTGATTTTGGCTGCATTGTTCACAGTGGCCAGCGCGTGGGCGTCTGCGCCGTATGCCAGCGAATTGGCCCAGAAAGCCGCGGAACAACAATTAAGTGGAGCGGGTATGTCCCCCGAAGAGGCGCAAGCAGCTATGGCGCAAACCGCTTTCTTCACGTCTCCTGTTGGCATAGGAATTATCGGTTCCATTACAGGCGCTCTGTTTTTAGTGATTGTCTGGGTGGCTGTTGCGGCGTTGCTCTATTTTATGTCGCTGGTTGCCGGGGCTGAAACCAACTTTGGCTCAGTGTTTACGGTATTCTCCTGGAGCAGCCTGCCAGTTGCCCTTCGTTCTTTGGTCCAGACAATCCTGATTTTGGCCACTGGCCGTTTTCCGCTCTACACGGGCTTGGCTGCGCTTCAAGTTAGCGGTGATGCACTGCAAGATGCGCGTAATCCAATGATTGCCTTGTTATCGTTTGCAGACATCTTCTGGATATGGCATATTATCCTCTTGACTATCGGTCTGGCAGTAGCGACCAAATTCAGTCGCGGCAAAGCGTTTTTTATCGCGCTGATCTACGTTCTCCTTTCGATTGGATTGGGCGTTGGCGCCACCTTGTTGGCTGCCAGAGCATAAAAGGATTCCAACTATGAAACGAGCAATCATCATCCTCATTATCCTGGCAGTTGTGATTGGCATTGGCGCGGCAGGCTACCTGTTGCTCACGCCAAAAACGTATAGCGTGACTGAAGACCCGGACATCGAGACGCTGACCGTTGCCACCGATACCATCATCGCCACTGTCAATGCCGCCGGGCGACTGGAGGCCACTGACTCGGCGAATTTGAACTTTGAAGTTCCCGGCGCGGTGAATGAAATTCGGGTTTCCGAGGGGAACAGGGTAGAAGCCGGCGTTTTGCTGGCAAAACTGGATACCATTGATCTGGAGCGCGCCCTGCAGTTGGCAAATATTGACTTCTCCCGCGCCAAAGCCCAGCTTCAAAAGCTGCTGGACCCGGCTACCGAATCTGACATCGCTGCGGCGCAGGCTTCGCTGGACAGCGCCAAAGCCAATCTGGAAAATTTACTGGAAGGCCCCGCTGAAGCAGATTTAAAAGCGGCGCAAGCGGCGCTCAACAGCGCGCAGGCCAATTTGCAGCGTATTCTTGATGGCCCTAACGCCAACTCAGTGACCGCCGCTGCTGCCGGCGTGCGTAAAGCGCAAATCGCCGTGCGACAGGCTCAAGACGCCTACGATCAGGTAGCTTATGACTCTCGCGCAGCCAGCGCTCAGGGCTTGATGCTGGAACAAGCCACTATTGACTATGAAACCGCTCTGGCTAATTACAATTTAGCCGTAAAAGACGCTGAAGACGCCGACATTCTGGCCGCCGAATCTCAGGTTGCTCAGGCGGAAGCCAGTTTGCAAAAGCTTCTTGATAGCCCCGAGGAATCGCAGGTGCAGGCGGCGCAGGCGCAAGTAGCGCAGGCCGAATCTACCCTGCAAAAATTATTGGACGGCGCAAGCGACGCAGACATTGCGGTGGCGCAAGCGGCGGTTGATTCGGCAAAACTTAATCTCGAAAAGGCGCAGGACAATTTGGACAAAGCCTTTCTGGTCAGTTCCATCGCAGGCGCAGTGACAACCATCAACATCACAGAGGGCGAAGCGCCCGTCAAACAGCCCGCCATTATCCTGGCCGACCTTTCCGCCTTCAAACTGGAAGTAGATATTGATGAAATTGACATCAATCGTATTGCGCCGGGGCAGAGCGCCACCATCACCCTGGATTCCCTGCCCGACGAGGAATTTCCCGGCTACGTGGATGCGGTTGCCGTTGCGCCCACCATTGGCGCGTCCGGCGGAATTGTGGCTTATGCCGTAACCGTGCTGGTCGATAGCAAAGACGCGCCTTTCAAAATTGGGATGAATGTCAACGCCACCATTGAGACAGATCGTTTGGAAGACGCGCTGGTGGTTGAGAATCGGGCTGTCCAGATTGACCGCGAAACGGGCAAAGCCTACGTGGACAAGGTAGAAGGGGACGCCATTTTACGCACCGAAGTTGTTTTAGGCCAACGCGGCAGCCGCGTCAGTCAGGTTATCAGCGGTCTGAAAGCGGGCGATATCATTGCTATTCAGCAAAAATCCCGACGCGATCAACTGCGTCAAGTCATCGGCGGCGGGGATAATTAAATGACCACTTCAGTCATCCAAATCACTGATTTGACCAAAATCTATCAGATGGGTGAAATGCAGGTGCGCGCGCTGCGCGGTCTGTCAATGGAAGTTCATCCCGGCGAATTGATTGCCATTATGGGGCCGTCCGGCTCCGGCAAATCAACCCTGATGAACATTGTTGGCTGCCTGGACCAGCCAAGCGGGGGGGAATACCTTTTGGCAGGGGTTGATGTGAACACTCTGGATGACAACCGTCTGGCCGAAATTCGTAATAAAAAGGTTGGCTTTGTCTTTCAGAGTTTCAATCTGTTGCCCAGAACCAACGCGCTGGCTAACGTGGAATTGCCGATGATCTACAGTCGGGTTTCACGCAAAGAGCGTCATCGCCGGGCCGCCGAAGCTTTGAAACTGGTGGGTCTGGAAGACAGAATGTACCACAAGCCCAACGAACTTTCTGGCGGGCAGCAGCAGCGCGTAGCCATTGCCCGCGCTTTGGTCAATCAGCCGGCCCTTATTCTGGCCGATGAGCCAACCGGCAACCTGGATTCTAAATCGGGCGCAGAAATTATGTCTATCTTTCAGCGCCTTAATGAAGAAAATGGCATCACCATTGTTTTTGTCACCCATGAGCCGGAAATTGCCCTGCATACCCGGCGCATCATTCGTCTGGCCGACGGCAGAATTGTTAGCGACGAAGCCGTGCGCGAGCAAAAGAAAGCCGGCGAGCGAGCTTACTC
>DUEH01000035.1 GCA_011192195.1 Chloroflexota bacterium
GACTATCTTGATTGACGACGCGCGAAACGTGTACGGCTATCGAAGCGGAGACTACGCGGTGGTTTTGAACAACAGCGACACATCAGTTGAGGTTTTGTTTCCAGACTGGCGGGAGGCGTCGCTGGCGTTGGCAACTGAGGAAGGGATTGAGTGGCAGTTGGAAGAAGGGGTTTTAGAGTTGCCGCCCTTTGGTGGGGGTTGTTTGAGGATGTTATGAGAAAAAGCGTTCGTAATCGTCGTGGTTTCCAGCCCAGAACCAGGTGACGGTATCTCCTTCGAAGATACCGATGGCGCGATGGTTAAGTGAAATTCGCGCCGACCAGATATTTTCTTTCTGGTTGATACATTTGAAGTGCAATGAAGGATGAAAGGGATTCTGCCTCCATAAAAAGAAGGCTTTTCTGGCTCGCCTTCTGGTTGTCTTATCAAGAGACCGATATGCAGTCCAGAATGAGGGCAGAGTAGCGGATTTCATAGTTGATTATAGCTCATCGGCTCTGCGCGACCGGCGGTGATTTCTTGTTTAGCGCGCCGCGCCGCTTTTACCAATTGCTCTTGGCTGCTTTTGAATGTCATATCCCACCGAGCTTCATCTTTCATTTCAGCAATATAGTCTCTGAGATGTTCTACCACCTGATCTTGAGTCGGTTCAGGCAATAATTCCATCATTTTTGTTATGGTGGTGATTGCCGCAGTCGTCATATTTTGCGACCTCCTTCTATAGCGTGCAATTACTCTACCACAAGGATAGTTTTTCTACAAGCTAAATTCTATTTTTTGCACAAATTTTCAGGCGCAGAGAATTATGAAAATCAGAACTTACCAAGCATCAGATGAAGCAGATGTCATCAATTTGTGGGTCAAGTGCGGCCTGGTAGTTCCCTGGAATAACCCGCATCAGGACATCGAGCGCAAACTCAAGGTACACCCGGAACTATTCCTGGTGGGAACACGCGACGACGAAGTGATCGCCTCGGTGATGGGGGGCTATGAGGGACATCGCGGCTGGATCAACTATCTGGCGGTTGACCCGGCCTATCGGCGGCGCGGCTACGGGCAAAAGATGATGACGGCGGTAAAAGTCAAGCTGAAAGCGATGGGCTGCCCCAGGATCAACCTTCAGGTGCGCAGTTCCAACGCATCGGTTATCCGGTTCTACGAGGCTATCGGCTACAAACAGGATGATGTGGTGAGTTTTGGGAGAAGGTTGGTGGAGGATTAGGAATACGGATTATTGAAAATTCGCCGTTTTGAGGTATAATATGAGAAAACATCACAAATTTTTCTTTATTTGGGGTAAAGGTTGTAAATATGCTAATTGAATTTAGTGTGGGTAATTTCCGTTCCTTCAAGGAAGTCGCCACATTCAGTATGCTGGCGGCAAAATTAAGAGCAAAGAACAAAGAACTTGACGCAAACAATGTCTTTTATTTGACTGATTCGCTGGCGTTATTAAAAAGCGGCGCTGTTTATGGCGCTAACGCCAGTGGAAAAAGTAATTTGGTTCAAGCAATAGCATTTATGCGCAAATTTGTATTAGGCTCCTCAAAAGATACTCAAGTGACAGAAGCAATAAATGTCGAACCCTTCAAGCTAAACACTGAAACAGAAGAATCCCCCACATATTTTGAGATTGTTTTTTATCATAACAATACCAGATACAGATATGGCTTTACAGCAGATAGAGAGAAAATTCACACTGAATGGCTCTATCACGTACCAAGTAAAATAGAAACAAAATTATTTATACGAGAAGATGATGAGTTTGATTTATCTACTGTTTTCAAAGAAGGTAAAGGGCTTGAGAGCAGGACAAGAAACAATGCTCTATTCTTGTCAGTAGTTGCGCAATTCAATGGTAAGATTTCTCAAAACATTCTTCTTTGGTTCACCAGGCTTGGAATTGTTTCAGGGTTGAATGATAGAGAATATCGCCACATCACAATTGATATGTTAAAAGACAAAAAAACGCGACAGGGAATTATTTCTCTGGTTAAACAGTTGGATACCGGCATATCCGACATAATAATTGAAACCAGGGATCTTCCTGAAACTGATCTCTATCCAGATATGCGAAAAAAACTACAGCGGCTTCTTCCTGATGGCGCTCAAGTTAAAACGGTTGATGTAACTGCTACCACAATAGCCACATTGCACAAGAAGTATGATGAGGAAAATCAGTTTGTATCAAATGAATCTTTCAGTATCGAGGCGCATGAATCGAAAGGCACCCAGAAAATTTTTTACCTTTCAGGGCCATTGTTACACACCTTGCAAACAGGGAAAATTCTCATAATTGATGAGCTTGATGCTAGATTTCACCCACTCATCACTGCCGCTATCATCAGGTTATTCAACGCCAAAGCAACAAACCCGCATAATGCCCAATTAGTCTTTACTACACACGACACAAATCTGTTAGACAACAGATATTTTCGTCGAGATCAAATCTGGTTTACGGAGAAAGACAAATATGGGGCAACCGACTTGTATTCACTGGCAGAATATCGGGTGCGCATACGCAATGACGCCTCTTTTGAGAAAGACTACATATCGGGTAAATATGGAGCCGTTCCCTTCATTGGTAATTTAGAGAGTTTTTTGGCAGGGCATCCTGATGGCTAAAGAACGCCGACACCATCACAGACCAAAACGTTTAGCCAGAAAAGTTGGTGTACGCAGCCTCAGAGACAAATTTTTGATAGTCTGCGAAGGTGTGCAGACCGAACCCAAGTATTTTAGCAGCTTCCGAGTTTCAAAAGAAGTCAAAGTGGTTGGTGTAGGCGGTAACACTGACTATGTGGTGAGAGAAGCCATACGGCTGATGGACCAAGATGATTTTGATCAGGTTTGGTGCGTGTTTGACCGGGATACATTTCCGGTGCAAAATTTTAACAACGCCTTAAGTTTGGCCAAGAGCCATAAGATTCGTGTAGCCTACTCTAACGAAGCTTTTGAAATATGGTATTTGTTGCATTTTCACTATCACGATACGGCGCTATCACGCAGTCAATATGCCAAAAAGTTAAAAACCCGTTCAGGATTTAAATACCAAAAGAACGCTGATAACATGTATGAACTGCTCGAAAATCGCCAACCGGATGCTATTCGTAACGCAGAAAGATTGCTCCGTTCTTACATCCCTCACAATCCGGTAAAAGATAATCCTTGCACCACTGTTCATCATCTGGTACAAGAATTGAATAAATTTGCAGTATAGCTATCAAGGAGACAGAAATGAATCGCACACGCACCATTTTCTTTGTTATTGTAGGTCTGGCCTTGCTATTGGTTTGCGGGGCAATTTTCTTTTCAATGGCCGGTAACTTGTTGAATGGAACAAATTCATCAGAAACCCCGGCAAGCTCTTTTTCCGACCCGTCCAGCGTTCCCTCCGGCACGGTGCTGTTGACCATTGCCTCATCGAACACCAAGAAAGATTGGCTGGACCTGGTTGTTGAGCAATTCAACGCAGAGGAGCATAAAACCGCCGCCGGCAACGCCATTCAGGCCGAAGTGACCCACGTTACCTCCGGCGGCTCGATGAACGCCATTCTGGACGGCGAACTACAGCCGGTGGTCTGGAGTCCCGGCGACCAATCCTGGGTGGAACAGGGAAACGCCAACTGGAAACAACGCACCAACCAGCCGCTCATCAGCCAGGAATGTCCCGCTACTATCTACGCCCCGCTGGGCTTTGCTATGTGGCGTCCAATGGCCGAAGCAATGGGCTGGCCGGATACGCCCATCGGCTGGGACACCATGGTTGAGCTGGGATCTAACCCGGAAGGCTGGGCCGCCTACGGACACCCGGAATGGGGACAATTTCGCTTTGGACACACGCATCCGGGTTACGCCAATTCCGGTTTGCTGTCTATGACCGCCTTTGTCTACGGTGTAGCCGGTAAAACCGAAGGCTTGACCGCCGCCGATGCCTATTCGCCGAAAGTGGAAGAGGCTATGCGTAATCTGGAGCAAGTGACCGCCAAATACGGTAGTCAGGCTCCCGCCCTGCTGGAACTGATGACCCTTCAAGGCCCCAGCTACCTGCACGCCGCCGCCGTGCCGGAAGCCAACGTGCTGCAATACAACATCCAGCGCGGCGATGAACTGCGTTTCCCCCTGGCCTTCATCTTCCCCTCCGGCGGAACAATATGGGCCGATCACCCTTACTGCATTTTAGACAACGCCGAATGGGTCACAGATGAACAGCAAGAAGCCGCCGCCATCTTCCGCGATTATCTTCTTTCAGCAGAGCAACAGAAACTGGCTATTGATAACTTCTTACGCCCGCTGGACTCCAACATCCCCCTGCACGCGCCGCTGGATTTAGGCACCGGAACCGACCCGCGCGTGACTACCGAGCAAATCCCTGCCCTGCCCAGCCCCAGCGCCGAGGTGAGCGAGGCGGTTGTTGATCTGTTCCTGAGTACCAAGCGCAAAGCCACCGTCATTGTGGCGCTGGACGTTTCCGGCAGTATGGAAGGTGACAAAATTCGCACGGCCACCCAGTCTACCGCCGATTTTCTGAAACGCCTGTACCCGGATGACCAAGTAGCGCTCATCACCTTCAACGATGAGGTAAAAATCCTTTCGCAGCCGGATGAAGTGAGAAATGTGGTTGAAAACCTGTCAAGCCGGGTGATCACCCTTATTGCCGATGGCGGGACTTCGCTGCACGGCGCGGTTTGTGAGGCCACACAATTAGCCGATCAAATGAAGGAAGAAGATCAGGCGGCGGGCGAAAATCGTCTATACGGCATTGTCCTGCTTTCTGATGGAATGGACACCGAAGGCAGCCCCAGCGAAGGGAAAATGTTTGCCACTTGTCTCCCATCGCAGGCAGAGGCGGACGGCGTAAAAGTCTTCCCCATTGCCTTTGGCGAAGACGCCGACCAGTCTGTTCTGCAACGCATTGCCAACGTAACCGGCGGGCGCCTCTTTAAAGCAACTCCTGATTCTATCGACAAGATTTATCTGCGGATTTCGGCGGAGCAGTAATACAACACTATAAAAGATTGGAAAGCAGAAAGGATGAAAATGAGCGTCCAAACGGCAACTCAAACGCGCGTCCCTCCCCCTGTTGCGCCTCCAAAATGGGAAACGCCCCCCCCTCTTAGTCCCGGCGACGTTCTCACTCGCTATGAGTTTGAACGGCTCTATCACGTCCATCCTGAAATCAAAAAGGCCGAGTTAATCGAAGGAGTTGTCTTTATGCCCTCGCCCATTCGTTTTCAGCAACACAGTCAACCGCATATCCATATTGCCGCCTGGATTGGCGTGTACCTTGCCGCCACGCCAGGAGTGCAAGGAGGCGATAACAGCACAGTTCGCCTTGATTTTGAAAATGAAGTTCAGCCGGACGCCTTATTACGCTTGGAAACGGCATTGGGTGGCAGTTCGCGGATTAGTAAAGACGATTATTTAGAAGGCCCGCCAGAGTTAGTGGCTGAAATTGCCGCCAGCAGCGCCGCTTACGATATGCACATTAAACGCCGGGTTTACGCCCGCAGCGGGGTGCAGGAATACTTGGTCGCTCAAATGTACGAAAAACGTCTGGATTGGTTTGTTTTACAAGAAGGAGTCTATCAATCGCTTGCGCCGGATGACAAAGGCATCTTGAAGAGCCGGATATTCCCCGGTCTGTGGCTGCAACCCGCCGCCTTCTGGAACGGCGATCTTGCGGCTATGCTGGCAACGCTGCAAGAAGGGTTGGCTTCGGCGGAACACGCTGAGTTTATAAAGAAGTTGAACAATATCCAAAATTAATAAGAAAACGGTTCCCTGGCTTAAAATGGACAAACACCAAAAGTTATTACTAAAAATCTTGTATGGAACCTCTGACGCCAATATCCCTTTTGGTAGATTGCGCAATTTACTAAAGTATTTGGGATTTGACGAGCGTATTCGAGGCAGTCATCATATTTTTTCGAAAGAAAATGTTGAAGAGATTATGAATTTGCAACCAAAAGGAGCCAAAGCCAAACCATATCAAGTCAAACAAGTTCGCAATGTGATTTTGAAATATAAATTAGGAGTCGTAGAAGATGACTAAATATGAGGTAATTATTTATTGGAGTGACGAAGATCAGGCTTATATTGCTGAAGTGCCTGAGTTGCCAGGCTGTGCAGCGGATGGCGCAACGTATCAAGAATCTCTGGCTAACGTTGAGGTCATCATCCAAGAGTGGATTGAAATAGCCAAAGAATTGGGACGCTTTATTCCTGAGCCAAAAGGACGATTAGTATTTGCCTGATTTTTTGTGAGTTCTAACAATGCAGAAACACACAGGGAGTCTTTATGCTATGTTCTGTATGCGGGAAAGAATTTGAAGAAGGGGTACAGTTTTGCCCTCATTGTGGAGCAGAAGTTGCCCAAGATACACTATCACCAATAGCATCTCTGCAAAAAAACTTGGTATCCAAAAACCCTACTGAACTTTTACGTGATCAAGTTTTACTTCTCAATCAAATAAGCGTTAATCTCACAGAGTTGCAAAAATTACAACAACAAACGTCAAAACGGTTATCCAAACTTCACAAAGCGCAGGAAGATATTTTTGAAGAGCAAATTGAGGTGGCTGTAACTCATTTCTATATGCCGTTTTGGGAGTTGGTGGGATTTCTTCTAAAATTCTATTTTGCGTCTCTCTTGGCTGGATTGATTTTGTTGCCGCTGATTTTTGGGACGCTGTTTGTAATAAGCAAGGCAGCTGATGGCATAATCTCGGCAATAATGGCGCAAATGTTTTAGATGCCAGATGGATGGAACAATGATTCAATCAAAAGAATGGTTTTTTACAATTTCAATCTTGATAGTTACCCTCACCGCCTGCGCGCTGCCCGGCTTGCCCGGCGAAATCCCTGCGCCTGCGGAACCCTCTGAACCGCCCGCTGCGCAACTGCTCCCCGATTTGCCCGGCTACAAAACCATTGAAGGGCAGACGCTAACAGACGCCATCGGCAAAACCGCCGACGCCGATGCGCTGCAAAAAGAAAGCCCCAACCTGACCGAACTGCTGACAAAAATAGACGGCGTCATATCCTGTTACCAGGAAACAGGCGCGGCGCGAGCGCGGCTCTACAGCAACGTAGAGAAGCCCTGGTCGGTGGGGGCAATTGCCATTACTGACCGCAACGCTATGCTCAATCCGGCGAATCTCTTCAAGTGCGTTGGCAACAGCGGCGACCAACCGCAAACAATGGCGAAGTCAGCCGCCGCCCCGGATATTGAACCCTGCTCCGCCACCTACACCCTTTCTCGCAACAACAACCAATTCTACATCCTCTACGTTGGCACTACCGGCGAGATTTGCCGTGACTTTTGCGCCAATCTGGAAGGCTGCACGGCGCATTGAGGAAGATTAAGGACGAAACCTGAAATCTATAGGATTTTCACCAACCCCGGCGACTTGAAAGGCATAGACCCAGGCCGAGACCAGGCCAAGAAACGCACCAGCGCGGGGAGCAATTTCCAGGCGATACTGAATTGCCAATTGTATTTGAGGCCGTAAACCAGACGCGCCAATTTTACGCGCGTGTTTAGCTGCGACAGAAGCGAGTCGCGCTGCACGCGCGTTTTGTAGGTATTAAAGCTGAAATCCTTGCGCTGAAAAGCGTCGCTGACGGCGGCGGCGGCAACCGCGCCGTATTGCAAGGCAAAGGAAATCCCTTCGCCAACCACCGGATCAACGCCGGCAGCATCGCCGGCCAGAATGATGCGCGGCATTGCCAACTGCCCTTGCGGGTCAAAGCAATGGATGGGATGACCTTTGAGCGGGTAATCTTCCAGACGATGCCCTTGCGCCGCCATTGAGTTGCGCAGAATATTTTTCAATGCGGCGCGGGGGCGCGTTGCCGCGCTTCGACTATCAAAAACGCCGCGATTCATCATCGTTTGCCCGTTTACCTGGCTGGGAAAATCCCAGTAGTAGCCCTGCAAGCCCTCTGGCAGGGCGCTGAAATCAAAAACCGCCACGCCATTTTGGCGCGCCACGCTATTTTGGGCATTTTCGGGCGTCAGAATTTCCAGTAGGCGCGCTTTGTGTTTTCCCCCCGGCCAATTCAACTTGCTACGCGCTAAACTGTTAGAGCCATCGGCAACGACGACACTTTTGGCGTAGAAAGTCCGTTTTTGAGTGATAACTTCTACAGCGTCGCTGTGAGGGATGACATCTGTGACAGCTTCGCCCTGATAAAGCGTCGCGCCTTGTTTTTCGGCCTGCTGCGCCAGCCAGTGATCAAAATCCGCCCGGTGCGTTATTCTGAAGACAGGGTCATCGTACAGGGCGTAAGCGCTTCCGCGGTATACAAAACGCAATTCTTTGATAAAAACGTGTTCCGTTTCAAAGGGCAGGCCAAGATTAGTTAAAACCGCCTCGCCGGTGCGGGTGACGCCGCCGCCGCATAGTTTTTCGCGGGGGTGAGTGGCTTTGTCGACGATGACCATTCGTTCACCCCAACTCGCATCGGATTGAAGCAGATGCAGGGCCGTAGATATCCCCGCCGGGCCGGAACCAATGATGAGTACATCGGTGTGTTCGGTGTTGTCCATTTCTATATCGCCTTCAGCGTCCTCTTACCTCAAATCTCACTACCGTATACCCTCTGGATTTGACAGCAGTTTCAGCTCCCGGGACCGCCGACCACTGACCGTTGACCGCCAAAATTCATCAAAATCGCGCTTTTACGACGGTCAGCGGTCTGCCGTCGGCGGTCATATCGGGTGCAAATAGACTTCTGAGGGAAGCAATTCTGTCAAATTTAAAGGGTATACGGTAGTGAATCTCAAATTTTGATTTATTGTACATCAGTTTTAATTTTTCCCTAAATAATTGCCAGATCAGGAGAAGAATGTTGCGTTTGCTTGCTAGACAGTTCATCCTGCATTAAAATGCAGGATGATTGTCGCTATTTTTTCACAATATCGCTCTGCAAACAAGGAGATTTCATTATGCAACAAATTGTTGAATGTGTTCCCAATTTCAGCGAAGGCCGCCGGCCGGAAGTAGTGCAGAAAATTGTTGATGCCATTGCCGCCGTTAAGGGCGTGAGCGTCCTTGATTACTCCTCTGACGCCGATCACAACCGCAGCGTTGTCACCTTCACCGCCCCGCCGGAAACGGTGGGTGACGCCGCCTTTGCCGGAATAGCCAAAGCCGCCGAATTGATTGATATGACCCGGCAAAGCGGCGGGCATCCGCGTATGGGCGCAACGGATGTGTGTCCCTTTGCGCCTATCAAAGGCGTGACAATGGATGATTGCGTGGAAATTGCCAAAGCTCTGGGCAAGCGGGTGGGGGATGAACTGAACATTCCCGTCTACCTCTACGAAGCCGCTGCGGCGCGCCCGGAACGTCAAAACCTGGCTAAAGTTCGCAAAGGGCAATACGAAGGCATCCGCGATACCATTGCCAGCGACCCCGGCCGCGCGCCCGATTTTGGCCCGGCGCGAATGGGAAGCGCCGGAGCCATTGCTATCGGCGCGCGTCCCTTTCTCATTGCCTTCAACGTCTATCTCAACACCGATGATGTGGAAATTGCCAAAAAAATCGGCAAGGCGGTGCGTCATTCTGGCGGCGGACTGCGTTTTGTCAAGGGGATGGGCTTGCTGGTAGACGGCAAGGCGCAGGTCAGCATGAACCTCACCGATTTTACCCGCACGCCGGTTTTTCGCGTAGTGGAGATGATTCGCCGCGAAGCCGCCCGCTACGGCGTGAGCATCGAATCCAGCGAACTCATCGGTCTCATTCCCCAGCAAGCCCTTATTGACGCCGCTGCCTGGTATTTGCAGCTCGATGGCTTCAGTCCGGAGCAAGTGCTTGAAAATCATCTGATGGAAGCGTAGACTCTGGGGTCATCGAATGGGATTGTTGAAGAATTGGAAGATTTAACCACGAATAACACTAATAGACATTATCGGAAACAAGAACTGTTAGCCAAATGAAGGCAAAATGGACAGGATTTACAAGATTAACAGGATAAAAACAGAAAAATAATCCTGTAAATCCTGTAAATCCTGTCGAATTTTGGGTTCTGAGTTATTTCCAATAATGTCTAATACTTCGGCTTTGCTCAGTACAGGTTTTTGTTTTTCATTCGTGTAAATTCGTGTTATTCGTGGTTTCGCTAACGGACACCCTTTAAATTTGATGTTGATTTCGCTGGCAAAATTGCGTTCTGGCGACCTGACCGCAGACGGCAGACCGCAGACCGCTGTGAAAAATGGCCGATTTAGCGCGTTTTGGCGGTCAACGGTCAGCGGTCGGCGGTCACTGGAGGCTAAATCCGTGTCAAATCGCAGGGGTGTCCGTTAGCGAATCAGCCATTAGATATAATCCAGTAATTAAAGAATTCTATCAACATTTGCTGAGTAAGGGTAAACTCAAAAAGGTAGCAATCACCGCTTGTATGCGTAAATTGCTGGTTATTCTCAACACAATGGTCAAAACTGGTCAGGATTGGAACCCGCCCACACCATCGCCTGTCAGTTGACTTTTATCACAGTTGCTCTGAGGCCGTAGAGCCTGCCCTGAGCGGAGCCGAATGGGCCGAAGAATCCCTACCAAGCCACTCTGGAAATAAACATTTCGGAGCAAAAACTTCTTCGTTTAGCCAAGTGGGCAGGGATTCTTCACTCCACTTCGTTTCGTTCAGAATGACATAAAACAAAGCGATATAATGTCTACTGTTGCCAGGGGGAAGAAAAAGGACACATTCCCTCGCCGAAAGTGAAAATCGCCGGGCAAACGGCCCAGCCAGGGAAAGAATCGCCCGCTCAACATCAAAACCAAGCTGGTGAAGGCAACGAGGCTACCGATGATGAGCAGTATTCGGCCAAATGATTGGATGTCGAACATCGTTTGTACTTTCCCAGCTATGTATACACAAATAGTGCGCAGCCCGTGTCATTGCGAGCGAAGTGAAGCAATCTCCGATTTTGCAGCGACGGAGATTGCTTCGGGCTTTGCCCTCGCAATGACATCACGAATTTAACCTGCGAATTGCCTCCCTGCAATATGCCTCATTGATCTCAAAGCCCGCAAAGCGCCGCCCCAGATTTCTAGCGGCGATGGCGGTCGTGCCGCTGCCGATAAAAGGGTCCAGCACAATTTGGCCTTCGATGGTGGTTAGCTTGATGAGATATTCCATCAGTTCCACCGGTTTTTGGGCCTCGTGTACCCGCGCTTCGTCTGGCTGAAACCCGAATTCCAGGATATTGGCGGGGCTTTTGCCATCGATCAGGCAGGCGTCAATGTTCATCGCGCCCACCTGATTCTCAATGACATTATCGGTGATGGTTTTGTTGTAGGGCTTGAAGAGCCAGGCGATGGGTTCGTAGATAGGAGCCAGATTGCCGATTCGCCAGCCTTGCCACGCTTTGGCCAGTTCTTTTTCGCCGCGCCGGTTGAGGACAATCTCTATGCGCTGGCTGCGGTGATGCGCCGAGAGTTTTTTCCATATCAGCACATCGCGCAGCAAAAAACCGGCATCTTCCAGCGCTACGATAGCTCGGTGCAGCGTTCGGCGCGCGCCAAAAACAAAAAGGCTGGCGCCTTGTTTCATCAATGGATAAACACGGTTTCCCCATTGGGCGCACCATTGCTGGTATTCCTGTCCAATGCGTCGGTCGGCGGCGCTCCAGCCGTTGATGGGTTTTCCGCGCCGTTTGAAGCCGCCCTTTCCCTTTTGCGCAGGCGATTGTCCCAGGTAGGCAGAGTTTGTGTTGGCGTGCAGAACGTCCCACTCGTCCAATCCGATGCCGTAGGGGATGTCGGATAGAAAGAGGTGAATTGATTCCGAAGGGATTTGGGGCAGAAATTCTATGCAATCGCCCTGGGTGATGGCGTCAAGAAATTGTTCCATTGCCGGTGTATTGCTTGAGAGTTTGGTAAAAGGTTTGCAGCGTATCGGCTTTAGCGGCGGCGGCAATCAGGTCTTCCATAACTTCGGTAGAAGCTATTTTCTTTAGCCGCTTTGTCAAGTCAGCCTCTTTTTCCGGCGACAAATTCAGACGGACGTGCAAGACATTCAGCAGCGCGTCTTGTTGTCCTTTAAATCGTCCTTGTTCAACGCCTTGCTCAATGCCTTGTTCGATGCCTTGTTCGATGCCTTGTTCGATGCCTTGTTCGATGCCTTGTTCGATGCCTTCGGCTAAACCTTCTTTCAATATTTCTTGATACAATGGTGATTCTCTTATAACAAGCATATCCCACCTCAACATTTGTTTGATTACCCTTTCATCCATTATAAAACTGGCAAATAGAGCCAAAACAGTTTCTAATTCCTCTGATGCAGGCTGCTGGCGAAGTATCTGAACGCTTTGCTGAATAGTATTCTTGTCTGCTCCCTGCATCAGGGGAATGAAAGGGAGCAGCGCCAGGTTTTTTTGCACCAAGACTTGTGCAGCGTCCAGCTCCCAGGCTTTAACAACGTGAAAATCTTGATGCGCTTTGATGCCCCGAAATTCGCAGTGATAATCAGCCGGCAGTTCTGTTTTATCTCCAGGCGGAAGCAAATAGAACACCACCGGATATACCGGCAAATCGTACTTCTCCTCTGCCAGGGCAGTATACGCTCTCATCCGGCGAGGCATATTTTTATCTACGTGCAATTGTAGTTCGGTCAGAAGTAAAAATACACCGTTCTGGTCTTTAACGCGCAACAACGTGTCAGACAATCGCTTGACAAGTTGAAATTCTGTTGAAAGCTGATCTTCTACAATGGCATCCGGCTCATTCAGCACCCAACGCGCCCACGCTTCTGGCGATTGGCCAATGATCCACTTGCTGCCGGTATCTGCTTTTTTCACGTTAGCTCCCCGTTGTTTAGAGAAAACTACTTTGCTGCGATTGATTTTCCCGATTCGGTTGCGCATACCCTAAATGTTCATAAGCGTGAATGGTAGCTTTGCGCCCGCGTGGGGTGCGCTCTAAAAAACCCAATTGCAGCAGATACGGCTCAACCACATCCATAACAGTGCGACTGTCTTCGCCGATGCTGGCGGCAATGGTTTCCAAGCCCACCGGCCCGCCGCTAAATTTTTCTATGATGGCGCGCAGCGCTTTGCGATCCAGTACATCCAGGCCCAGCGAGTCAACTTCCAGCATCATCAGCGCCTCGTGAGCCACATCACCGGTGATGATGCCATTGGAGCGCACTTCGGCAAAATCGCGGGCGCGCTTAAGCAGGCGATTGGCAATGCGCGCCGTGCCACGTGAGCGAGAGGCGATGGTCTGCGCGCCGCCCGCTTCAATAGGTACTTTCAAGATAGTCGCCGAGCGCAGCACGATTTTAGCCAACTCTTCCGGCTTATAAAACTCCAGCCTGAAAATCGAACCAAAACGGTCTCGCAGCGGAGACGCCAGCAGCGACAAGCGCGTAGTGGCTCCCAAAATGGTGAAGCGCGGCAGTTTCAGCCGAATATTACGCGCGCTGGGGCCTTTGCCGACAACGATATCCAGGGCAAAGTCTTCCATCGCCGGGTAGAGAATTTCCTCCACCGCCCGGCTCATGCGATGGATTTCATCAATGAAGAGGATGTCGCCTTTGCGCAGGTTTGTCAAAATAGCGGCCAAATCGCCGGGTCGCTCGATGGCCGGACCAGAGGTGACTTTGATGTTCACCTCCATCTCGTGGGCTATGATATTTGCCAGAGTGGTTTTGCCCAAGCCGGGCGGCCCGTAAACCAGAACGTGATCCAGCGGCTCGTCGCGCTTTTTGGCCGCTTCAATCAGGATTTGCACATTTTGTTTGACCAACGCCTGCCCAAAATATCCATCCCAATTAGTGGGGCGCAGATTTTGTTGAATTTGCTTCTCGTTTCCATCAGCCTGTGGGGATACCATTCTATCTTCCATAAGAAACATTATACCACAAAGGGTAAGCGGTGTCCCAATTACTAATCCATGCTCTCAAAACACACCCCCAAAAATTGCCAAAAATGGAAAAATCGCTAGAATAAGGACTAGAACAAACGTTCTTGTCCGTTGCCCAAATATTGCTTTTGCGTTGGGTTTTTGACTGTCTGACGTCCAGCAAAGCGCGGGAAATCTGCTAAACTGAAAGTATTGTAAGGGCAAGCGATAATTGAGTTGGCGAAAGGGCGGGTCGCAAGTTGCGTCGCTTGCCGTTTTCCATCACCTATTTTTTGCATCAGGAGGGTTGCTAAATGAAAAATAATACATCTGTTGTGCGAATTGAAGAGCTACACAAACAAAAAACTGAAGTTGAAGACGACATCAAACGTTTTGAAGCCCAATTGAAGGTCGGCGTTGACCCGGACATTGATGAAGCCGATCCCGGCTTGACGCTGCAAACCGTCACCGTTGCGCTGCTGCGAAACGCTCGCCGAAAAATTGAATCCATTGAACGCGCGTTGGCGCAAGTAAAAACCGGTCGCTACGGTATTTGTGAAATCTGCGGTCAGGCCATTGCCCCGGAACGATTAGAGATTTTCCCCCAGTCAACCTTGTGCGTCTCCTGCAAATCAAAACAGGAGGCAAAAAATGGGCGCTATAGAGCAGCATACTCCGTGGTTTGCGCCGCGTAGTTTGTGGCGCGTTGTTTTTCGCCACGCTTCACAACCGCAAGACCGCCGACCACTGACGGCTGACCGCTGAATGATAAATTTTCAGCGGTCAACCGTCAGCGGTCGGCGGTCTTTTTCATCCTTCTGCCTTTACCCCTTCGGCATGCTCAGGGCAAGCTCTTCATCCTTTCCTCACCAGGCCAATTCTTCGGCGGGCAAAATATTCGATAAACTGTCAAGCCGGTATCCCATTGCTTGTAAACCGGCAATTACGTCGGGAAGGGCGGCTTCATCGGCGGGGGCGTTGCAGTGCATCAGTACAATTCCGCCGGGGTGAGCGTTATTCAACACAGAAGAGATCACAGCAGTTGCGGTCATTGTCTTGCGCCAGCCTTGGGGGTCAATATCCCAAAAGACCGATTGATACCCCTGCTCCGCTACCCAACGACGGACTTCCTTATTGCGATCACCGTAGGGAAAGCGAAAGTAGCGCATCGGCAGGCTTTCTTTGGCGGCAGTGGAAATGGCCGTTTCGGTGCGAGACAGTTCGCTGATAACCTGAGTTTGCGTGAGCGTGGTGAATTTGGGGTGCGTGTAACTGTGATTGCCCAATTCGTGTCCACCGTTCAGAATCAGGGGAACGATTTCCGGTTTCCAGTGGACAAAATTCCCTTCCAGAAAAAAAGTTCCCGTCACTGAATTACTTTCCAGCGTGTTCAGGATATACTGCAACGAAGCCGCGTTCCCGCCGCAGTCGAAGGTGAGGGCCATAGCTTGTTGGCTTGTATCACCGTGTACAATTTCACTATCGGCAATGAAATTCACATAATCAGCGCTAAGTTCAGGGCGCAGAAAGGGCGCAGCGCTTTTGTCGGATGGCGGAAAAGCGTTAGCAGAGTTACTAAAATGAGGCGCATCGGGCGGCGATTTGGCCAGGGCGGGCAGCGTTAAAACGAGTAAAGCGACCAGGGCTATCAACGCGATTGCAAACAATTGCAAAACAATTTTACGAGTATTCAAGAATGGCATCAGGTTTCTCCCTTTTTAAAATATAGTGGATGTGTTATGCTTCCATCATATTCCATTTGCAGAAAAGGGGCTGGACGCAGAAGGAACAGGCGGGGAACGTTTAATCCGATGCTTGCGCGTTGGCGGGTAGTTGGTTTTATAAGGGGTTGACGTGGGGAAAGCGTTTGGAAGGTGAATTGCTTGCTTGGTCTGTGGGGGCGCGCCAGGCTGCAACCCTACTCAGTAAATCCAGGCAAAAAACATAACCGCGTTTTTGACAGAAAAATTACACAGGTATACAATTGCGCTGTCTATAGTTGATTAGTCAACTGTTTCTTTTTCAACTGTTTTTTGTTTGTGAATGAATAGCCAATTTTCCAAAACTCAACTATCAATGGCGGAACTGGAAGCTACCCCGATGGAACTGTATCAACTTCTCACCGAAGTATTCGTCTTGCTGGACGATGCTGACCGGCGCGTTTTGCGCCAACACAAGCTCTCTATCACCCAGTTCAACGCCCTTTACCATCTGGATGCGGAACAGGGCATGAGCATCAATGACCTCACCACCCGCCTTATCTGCGACAAAAGCAACACCACCCGCATTGTTGAGCGGCTAAAAAAAGAAGACCTGGTCATCCGTCAGCGCGACCAGACTGACCGGCGTTATGTTTCTGTGCGCCTGACCAAAGCGGGCGAGCATCTGCGTCAAGAGGCTGTGACCACTCATCGCGCCAGCGTTAATCAGCGATTCAACGCCTTATCGTCAGACGAACAAACAACGCTCAACCAACTCTTGGCTCGTTTACGAGATGGGCTTCGTGAGCGGCTCAATTCAACCACGTAACCATAAATACTCTAGCGACCACAAGGAGGTGATCACAGCGAAAAAACGGCCCTCGCCGGGCTGCAACGGGTTAAGAGGTAATACCTGTAAAAAACGCAATTTACCTCGCAAACACTGTAAAGATTGAGGCTTGAGCCTAATTAAACAAATTCCTTAGGAGGAAGAATCTAATGAAGAAAAGAAGCATTTTTACCTTACTCGGCTTATTGCTGGTGTTGACTCTGGTCGCTGCATGCGGCGGCGGCGCGCCGGCCACTGAAGCTCCGGCAGAAAAAGAAGCTGAAGCTCCGGCTGCAAAGGCCACCGAAGCGCCCGCAGAAAAAGAAGCTGAAGCTCCCGCAGAAAAAATGGGACCGGAAGGCGAAGTGACCCTGTGGCACGCCTACCAGACCGGCAGCGCGGAAGAAGAAACCCTGACCGTCTTGATTGACAACGCCAAAGCTGAATTGCCCGGCCTGAGCATCAACGTGCTGCAAATTCCCTTTGACCAAATCTTCAACAAATGGCAAACCGAAGTAGCAGCCGGCGGCGGCCCCGACATGTTCGTAGCCCCCAACGATGACCTGGGCAACCTGGCTCGCGGCGATCTGGTTATGCAGCTCGATGCGCTCCTTAAAGATCGTCTGGATAACGTGGTGCAGACCGGCGTAGACGGCATGAAGGTTGACGGCCATCTCTACGGCGTCCCGGAATCGGCCAAAGCAGTCGCCTTGTACTACAACAAATCACTCATTGATACCCCGCCCGCCACCAGCGATGAACTGATGCAAGCGGTGCAAGACGGCCAACTGCTGGTCAACGTGCTGGGCGCGTACCATCTCTTTGGCTTCTCCGGCTCCTTTGGCGGCCAACTGCTGGACGGCACCAACACCTGTGTAGCCGATCAAGGCGGCTGGGCCGACGCGATGCAATATCTGCTTGACCTGAAAACTGCCGGCGCTATCTTTGAGCCGGATTACGGCAAAGCCGAAGCGCTCTTCCGCAACGGTGAAGCGGCAATGTTTGTCAACGGCCCCTGGGCGTTGGCCGACTACAAAGCCGACCTGGGCGATGACCTGGGCGTAGCTCCCATCCCCGCCGGCAGCGCCCTGGCCAACCCGCTCAACGGGATTGACGGCTTCTACATCAACCCCAACAGCCAAAACGCTGAAGCCGCTGTTGAACTGGCGCTCTTTCTGACCAACAAAGAATCGGCCCAAATCTACACCGATCAAGCCGGTCACGTACCCATTCGCACCGACGTGAAAGCAGCCGACCCGCTGGTTGGCGGTTTTGCCGAAGCCTCATCCACCGGTCTGCCTCGCCCGCAGAGCGCTGAATTTGGCAACTACTGGGGTCCCTTTGGCGATATGTTCACCAAAGTCCTCGAAGGCGTATCCACCCCCGAAGAGGGCGTGAACGAAGCCTGCGCCAACATGAACATTGCCAACGGCAAAGAAGTTGCCGTGACTGAAGGCGGCGCATCGGGTGAAGTGACCTTGTGGCACGCCTACCAGACCGGCAGCGCGGAAGAAGAAACTCTGGCTACGTTGATTGACAACGCCAAAGCCGAATTGCCCGGCCTGAGCATCAGCGTGCTGCAAATTCCCTTTGACCAAATCTTCAATAAATGGCAAACCGAAGTTGCAGCCGGCGGCGGCCCCGACATGTTCGTAGCCCCCAACGATGACCTGGGCAACCTGGCTCGCGGCGATCTGGTAATGGCGCTGGATGAATATCTGCAAGGTCGTCTGGCTAACGTAGTGCAGACCGGCGTAGACGGCATGAAGGTTGACGGCAAAATCTACGGCGTCCCCGAATCGGCTAAAGCGGTTGCCCTGTACTACAACAAATCACTCATTGACACCCCCCCCGCCACCACCGATGAACTGATGAAAGCGGTGCAAGACGGCCAACTGCTGGTCAACGTGCTGGGCGCGTACCATCTCTTTGGCTTCTCCGGCTCCTTTGGCGGCCAATTGCTGGACGCTGACGGCAAGTGTATCGCCGACCAGGGCGGCTGGGCCGACGCTATGCAATATCTGGTTGACCTGAAAGCCGCCGGCGCGGTCTTTGAGCCGGACTACGGCAAAGCCGAAGCGCTCTTCCGCAACGGCGAAGCGGCGATGTTTGTCAACGGCCCCTGGGCTTTGGCCGACTACAAAGCCGACCTGGGCGACGACCTGGGCGTAGCTCCCATCCCCGCCGGAACCGAACTGGCCACCCCGCTCAACGGCATTGACGGTTTCTACGTCAACCCCAACAGCCAGAACGTTGAAGGCGCAGTTGAACTGGCGCTCTTTCTGACCAGTAAAGACTCGGCCCAAATCTACACCGACCAGGCCGGACACGTACCCATCCGCACCGACGTAGAAGCAGCCGACCCGCTGGTTGGCGGTTTTGCCGGAGCCTCTGCCACCGGTCTTCCCCGTCCGCAGAGCGTTGAGTTTGGTAACTACTGGGGTCCCTTCGGCGATATGTTCACCAAAGTCCTCGAAGACGTTTCCACCCCTGAAGAAGGCGTGAACGAAGCCTGCGCCAATATGAACACCGCCAACGAAAAATAGGCGAATGAGCGAATGAGCGAATGAACGAATAGGCGAATAGGCGAATGGACGTGAAAACAAGCCATTCGCCATTCGCAAATTCGCAAATTCGCCATTCACCCATTCGCCATTCCCAAAGGAGAGTAGAATGGCTGCTACAACCCAAAGTTCTCCAAAACCCCAAAACACCCTGACCGCCTGGTGGCAAAAAACTTCTACCAGGCGACTGGCCTATACCTATCTTTTACCGGCCTTTATCGTCATGGGCATCATCACTTTTTACCCGCTCTTCTACCAGATCTGGATGTCCTTCACCGATTACGGCATCAAGAACCTGCGTATGGATTCGGCGCCGCCCAATGTAGTTGGTTTGCAAAACTACAAAGACATCTTCACCGGCGGATTGGCGGCCAAAGTACCCAACTTTAACTTTTACAAACTCCTTTTTTTCAACCTCTTTTGGACCTTTTCCAACGTTATTTTGCACGTGACCATTGGCGTGCTGATAGCCGTTTTACTCAACATCCGCGGTTTGTGGTTCAAGGGGATTTATCGCACGCTGTACGTTCTGCCGATGGTGCTGCCATCGCTGGTCATTGCGGTGGTCTGGCGAAATATGTTTGATCAAGACGCGGGGGCCATCAACCATGTGTTGGCCTGGTTTGGATCGTTTTTTGGAATGTCGGAAGAAATGTTCCGGATTCGCTGGCTGGAGCAAATAGCCGCGCCTGTTCCCTGGCTGCCCTTTTTACCTTTATCCTATTTTGCCGTGCTGATAACCAACGTCTGGCTGGGCTGGCCTTTTATGACCATTGTGGCTACCGGCGCGCTGCAAAGCATCCCTCATGACCTGTACGAGGCCGCCAGCATTGACGGGGCCAACGCCAGCCAGAAATTCTGGGGCATCACCGTCCCCCTCATCAGGCCGGCTATGGTTCCGGCGGCAATGTATGGCATCATTCTCACCTTCAACCAGTTCAATGTGATCTACTTTGTTTCCGGCGGAGGCCCGCTGCGCCAAACCGAGATCATGGTCACCACCGCCTTCCGCCTGGTGAACGAACAGCGTTTATACGGCATGGCCGCCGCCTTCAGCGTACTTATCTTCTTTGTCTTACTGGCATTGACCCTGGCCACCAATCGGGTAACAAAAGCAACGGAGAGCTACAATGTCTAAATTACCTTTGTGGAAACAACTCCTTTACCAGGCCCTTTTACTGCTTATCACCTTCATTGTGATGTTCCCCATTCTGTGGGTGGTCAGTATGTCTCTTGATCCGCGCGATGTTGCCCGCCCCACGGAACTGCGGCTCATCCCGCCCGGCGCATCGTTGGCCGCTTACGCCAGAGTACTCGACAAACCAACCGCCAATCCGGTTACTTTCACTGAATTAACCTTCAACTCGCTCAAACTGGCGGGCGGCGTGGCCCTGTTTTCGGTTTTTATTGGCGTTACGGCCGCCTACGCCTTCTCCCGCGTCGAGTTCCCCGGCCGGCAGATATTGATGGTTGGGGTCATCACCGTGTTGATGCTGCCCTCCATTGCCGCCATTGCGCCCCTTTTTGTATTGCTCAACAAAATCCGCATTGATGTCGGCGATATAAACTTTATCCTGCGCAACTCCTTGTGGGGGGTGGGATTGGCTATGACCTCGGCGGCGCTCCCCTTTGCCATCTGGAACCTCAAAGGCTATCTGGACACCATCCCGCGAGAACTGGAAGAAGCCGCCAGAATTGACGGCGCCGGCCCCAACCAGACCTTCTTCCGCATCATCCTGCCCCTGGCTACGCCGGCCCTGGCCGTCACCTTCTTTTTGGGCTTTTTGGCCGGCTGGACGGAATTTGCCCTCTCCTGGCAATTCCTCACCGATCCCAAGGACTTCACTCTGGCTATGGCCCTGTGGAACCTGACCGGCCCCTGGTCCGGCGACACCCCCTGGTCGGTCTTTTCGGCGATGTCGCTATTGGTGGCCGCGCCGGTGGCGATTGTCTACCTGCTGCTCCAAAAGTACATCGTCAGCGGATTAACGATCGGCAGCGTGAAGTAGGAGATTTAGAGATTGGAGATTGGGAGATTATTACCTTCCAATCTCCAATCTCCAATCTCCAATCTC
>DUEH01000036.1 GCA_011192195.1 Chloroflexota bacterium
TGGCGCACTTTATTGGCAACTGGCCCTGGGCGCATCTGGATATTGCCGATGGCGAATTTCATCTGCCCAATCTGGACTACACGCCGCGTCGTTACGTTCAACAAGGCGCCACCGGCGTTCCCACACGTATGTTGATAGAGTTTCTGCGTCGCCGGGCGGAAGACAAGGAGCAGGTGAGCAGGTGAGAAAGTGAGCAGGTGAGAAAGTGAGCAGGTGAGAGAAAGCCCCCTCACCTGCTCACTCGCCCACCTGCTCACCTGCTCCCAAACCGCCCCCTCAGTTTTGTGATGAATCTCACTATGGAATATAATGGGGGGCAGTTTCTTTTTGAATATACACCACGCTAATTTTTGTAATATTCTTGATAATAATTAAAATATCTGTCTGTCAGCAATGAGGGGCTTTATAAAAGCTCGCTGATGGTAATCGCCACAGAAGAAACAAACGCAGAGAGGAATTTTGCCCTATGACTGCCGAAACCGCCTACCGGGACGTAGACCGTAACCATCGCGTTGTTACGCCGCCAACCAAATACAGCTTACGCCCTGTAGAAGAGCGCGCCAGCGATTTTGCAGAAGCGCTGGCTTACACAGCCGGTTATACCGCCGAAACCGCTGTTATTGAAGCTGCTCGTTGCCTGCAGTGCCCTGAACCGCAGGCGTGCCTGTTAAATTGCCCCGCCGGCAACGACATCCCGGAAGCCCTGTGGCTCACCAGCCAGAGGGATTTTGTAGGCGCAGCAAAGGTCTTTGCCGCCACCAGCCCCTTGCCCGAAGTGTGCGGTAGAGCTTGCCCTAACCTGTGCCAGCAGGGATGCGTGTTGGGCAATACCTTTGGCGCTATTTCCATTGGCAAATTAGAAGCCTTTGTGTCTGACATCGCCAGAGAAGCCGGTGAATTGGCAATCAAGGTTCCAGAGCAAAAGACCGGTAAAAAAGTAGCCATTGTTGGCTCTGGCCCCGCCGGTATCACCGTAGCCGAAGATTTGATCACCAAAGGCCATGCCGTAACAATGTACGAAGCCTGGCCGGAAGCGGGCGGCGTATTGGTTTACGGTATCCCCAGTTTTAAGATCAACAAAGAAGTAGTTGCTTATAAAATCAAAGATTTGGAAGATGCGGGCGTAAAGATCATTACCAACACGCGCATTGGCGAAAAAATTACCATTGACGACCTGCTTGAAGAAAATGACGCGGTCTTTCTGGGAACCGGAGCAGGCATAGCAGCCACAATGGACATCCCCGGCGAAGACCTGAAGGGCATTTACCCCTCAACCGATTTTCTGGTGCGCGCCAATGTGCCTGAAGAAAAACTCCCTCCGGAAAAACGAGGCAAGCCCCAAATTGGCAAGCTGGTGGCCATCATTGGCGGCGGCGACACTGCCGTTGACTGCGCCCGAAGTTCCATTCGTATGGGCGCTGAAGCAGCAACCATTGTCTATCGCCGCACCGAAGCCGAAATGCCCGGCAACGCCGTAGAGCGCGGCGTGTCTGTGGATGAGGGCGTTAAAATCAATTATCTGCAAGCGCCGGTTGAGTATATTGGCGATGAGGATGGCCGCGTCAAAGCCATGAAAGTCATCAAAATGGAGCTGGGCGAACCGGACGCTTCCGGGCGTCGCCGCCCCATTCCCATCGAAGGCTCTGAGTTCATTCAGAAAGTGGACGCCGTTGCCCTGGCAGTTGGTTACTGGCCCGATCCCTTTTTGGGCAAAAAGACTGAAAATCTGTCTACCCACAAATGGGGCTTGATCTACGCCGATGAGGCATCCGGCGCCACCACCCGCGAAGGCGTTTTTGCCGCTGGCGACAACGTTCACGGCCCGGACCTCATTATCACCGCTATTGCCACCGCCCACGCCGCTGCTGACAGTATGCACAAATACATAACCGGCGAAGAACATATCAACCCCATTGCCCCGCCACCACCTCGCAAAAGACGGTAATGAGCAGCCTCCCCTCCCCAAAAGACGCAACGCAACTGCTGATTGAGTTGCGTCGGCACACCAAAAGCGAACACGATGAAATAACAAGCGACGGGCTGTCGCCCCGGATGACGCTTTTGCGTACCTGGCAAACAGAGCGATTATCCCACACCTACAGCGACTTGCTGGAAAATCGTCGCTATGGGGCGGCCTGCCGGTTTTTTCTGGACGATATCTACGCCCCCAAAGATTTCACCCAACGGGACCACGACATCGAGCGAATGTACAACTTTATGCGCCGATTTATCCCGGAACGCATCATTCATTCCCTCACCCTGGCCGTCGAGTTGAATACGCTGACCCGTCAACTGGACGACGCCCTGCTGGATGCCTTGACGCAGTTGGGAATGACTGATACCCTGACTGCCGACCTCTACGCCGACGCCTATCGCCGGTGCGACAATTACAATGAGCGCGCAAAACAGATTGAGCGCATTGTTGAAATCGGCCAAGGTCTGGGGCGATTGGCTCGCTTGCCCCTGATTGGCATAAGTTTGCGCTTGGCTCGCGTCCCGGCCCATCAAGCCGGATGGTTTGAATTGCAAGATTTTTTGGAACGCGGACTGGCTGCCTTCAAAACAATGCGCGGAACCAAAGAATTTTTACGCATTGTTGAAGAACGCGAAATGCGTATTCTGGATAATATCTTCGCCGCAGCGCCCAACCCATTTGATGTTTAGGGCCAAGCGTTCAGTCCTTGGTTGGTTTTTGCTCCCATATCGGGAAAAGAGCAATTTGGAAAACGCCATCTGATTTGCGTCAAGATTATGGGGATGATGTCGTTTTACCGAATAATCGGGCTGTATTCAACATAAAGGGGAATGATTATCAGTTGGTTGTTCATATTCACTATAAATCACAGATCATTTTCGTTCGTTTCATCGGCGCGCACAAGATGTACGACAGAATAGATGCCCCAATGATTTAAGTGAGGGTCAGACAGGGCTGTTCAGTTCTCCGTACAGAGTAGGTGCAATGCACTTTCGCACCGCCTTACAAGGCAAAATTAACTTATTTTACGCAGTAAATTGCAAGAGAAGACAATGCGTTAAGTGCATCGCACCTGATGTTTGCGCCTCTGCTTTTTAGAACTGAACAGCCCTGCTTCAGGAGCAGTTTCAATCGTAAATCGTAAATCGTAAATCGTAAATCAAAATGTCAGAAACCCAACTCACCCTCCCCGTACTGGGGATGACTTGCGCTAATTGTTCGGCAACTATCGAGCGCAACTTGAAAAAGCTGGAAGGTGTGGCCGACGTGACCGTCAACTACGCCGCCGATAAAGCTACCGTTATCTTTGACCCCGCCTTGCTCAAGCAAGACGATATTGTGGCCAGGATAAGACACGTGGGCTATGATGTGCCTGTTGCCAAAATAGAACTGCCCATCACCGGGATGACCTGCGCCAACTGCGCCGCCGCCGTAGAGCGCACCCTGAACAAGAAAGTACCCGGTGTACAGCAAGCCACTGTCAACTACGCCACTGAAAAAGCAACGGTGGAATACGTCCCCGGTCTGGTCAGCCGCCGCGAGATGACCGCCGCCATTCAGCGGGCGGGCTACGGCGTGCTGGAAGCTGCCGCCGGCGAGCTGGAAGACGTGGAACAAGCCGCCCGTCAAGCCGAAATTAAAGACCAGACCCGCAAATTCTGGATTGGCGTGGCCTTTTCTTTGCCCCTCTTCCTGCTCAGTATGTCCCGCGATTTTGGATTGCTGGGCGCGTGGTCGCATCAATCCTGGGTCAACTGGCTGATGCTGGCAATGGCCGCTCCGGTGCAATTTTACGTGGGTTGGGACTACTACACCGGCGCGTGGAACTCGCTGCGCAACGGCTCGGCCAATATGGATGTGTTGGTGGCAATGGGATCGTCGGCAGCCTTTTTCTACAGCGCGCCTGTCACCATTGCCCTCACAATGGGCAGCGCCGCGCTGGGCGAACACGTCTACTTTGAGACGGCGGCAGTCATCATCACCCTCATCAAACTGGGTAAACTGCTTGAAGCGCGAGCCAAAGGTAAAACCGGCGCCGCCATCAAGAAATTGATGGGCTTACGCGCCAAAACCGCTCGCGTGCTGCGTGACGCTCAGGAAGTGGACATCCCTGTTGAAGATGTGATCGCCGGCGATCTGGTCATCGTTCGCCCCGGCGAAAAAATTCCGGTGGACGGCGTGGTTGTGGAAGGGCGTTCCGCTGTAGACGAAAGTATGCTCACCGGCGAAAGCCTGCCCGTCAACAAAAAACCGGGCGACGAACTGATTGGCGCTACGCTCAACAAAAACGGCCGTCTCAAATTTGAGGCCGCCAAAGTGGGAGCAGAAACCGCGTTGGCGCAGATTGTTCGGCTGGTGCAAGAGGCGCAAGGCAGCAAGGCCCCCATCCAGCGTTTGGCCGACCAGGTTGCCGCCATTTTTGCGCCGGTGGTGCTGGCGCTGGCCGCCATCACTCTTTTGGCCTGGTGGGTTGTGGTGGGCGCGGGCTTCACCCCGGCGATGATTCGAATGGTCGCCGTGCTGGTCATCGCCTGCCCTTGCGCGCTGGGACTGGCAACTCCTACCGCCATTATGGTGGGAACCGGCAAAGGCGCGGAAAACGGCATCCTCTTCAAAAACAGCGAAGCTTTGGAACGCGCCCACGCCTTGAAAACCATTGTGCTGGACAAAACCGGCACCATCACCGTCGGCCAACCTGCCGTCACCGACATCATCGCAAACGCAACGGACAAAGGGTCAGGGGCAGCGGACGATTTGTTGCGCCTTGCCGCCTCCGCCGAGCGCGGCAGTGAGCATCCTTTGGGTGAAGCCATTGTCAAGGCCGCCAAAAACAAAAATCTCTCTCTGGCCGAACCGGAAAGTTTTGAGGCAGTGGCCGGGCAAGGGATTATCGCCCAAATTGAAGGCCGAAAAGTCGCGCTGGGAAATCTAAAATTGATGGACGCGCAGGGGGTGTCGCTTAAAGCGTTGCAGGCCGATGTGGAGCGCTTGCAGTCCGAAGCCAAAACCGCAATGTGGACGGCCATTGACGGTGAATTGGCGGGTCTCATTGCCGTAGCCGATACCATCAAAGAAGGCTCCCGCGAAGCCGTGGCTGAACTGCATCGTCTGGGCTTGAATGTGGTGATGCTCACCGGCGACAACCGGGCCACTGCCGAAGCCATCGCCAGAGAAGCGGGCATAGACCCTTCGACCCTTCGACAAGCTCAGGACGGCGCAAACTCAGGGCGCAGCCGCATAGTAGCCGAAGTTCTGCCCGGCGACAAGGCCGCTGAAGTGAAACGCCTGCAAGCGCAGGGTGACGGACTGGTAGCAATGGTTGGCGACGGCATCAACGACGCCCCCGCTCTGGCCCAGGCCGATGTGGGCATTGCCATAGGAACCGGCGCCGACGTAGCAATGGAAACCGCAGACCTTACCCTGATGCGCGGCGATCTGCGCTCGGTGGCGCAGGCCATTGCCCTGAGCAAAGCCACAATGCGCACCATCAAACAAAACCTCTTTTGGGCCTTCTTCTACAATATCGCCCTTATTCCTATCGCAATGGGCGTACTGTACCCCTTCACTTCCCTGCCGATGATGTTACGCAGCCTGCATCCCGTCCTGGCCGCCTTTGCAATGGCCTTTAGCAGCGTAACCGTTGTCACCAACAGCCTGCGCTTGAGGAAATTCAAAATTAAAAGTGAAAAATGATTTGGATGTGATTAAAATGCCTAAAGTTTTTGTTACCCGCAAAGTCCCGCAAAAGGGGCTGGATATGCTGTTGAATCAAGAGGGGCTGGAGGTAGAAATCTGGCCGGAGCCGCTCCCGCCGTCGAGGGAAACCTTAGCGCAAAAAGCGCGCGGGATAGACGCCCTCTACTGCCTGCTTACCGAAAAGATTGACGATGCGCTGCTGGACGCCGCCGGGCCGAGGCTGAAAGTGGTCAGTCAAATGGCGGTGGGGGTAGATAATATTGACATCGCTGCCTGCACCCGGCGCGGTATTCCGGTGGGCAACACGCCCGGCGCCCTCACCGAAGCCACCGCCGATCTGACTTTGGCCTTGATGCTGGCAGCCGCGCGTCAGTTGTTGCCCGCTGCCGCCGGCGTTAGGGCGGGAAAGTGGGGAACCTGGGACCCGCTGGGCTATCTGGGGCCGGAGCTTTTTGGCAGTACGGTGGGGATTGTGGGTCTGGGGCGCATCGGTCTGGCGGTGGCGCGTCGGCTGCAAGGATTTAATGCGCGACTGCTCTACAATAATCCTTCGCCCGGCCCCTATGCCAAAGAAGTGGACGCACAGTTTGTTGATTTGGACACCCTGCTGGCGGAAAGCGATTTTATCAGCCTGCATTGCCCGCTTACGCCGGAAACTCGCTATCTTATCAATGCGGACAGCCTGCGCAAAATGAAATCCAGCGCCATCCTTATCAACACCGCGCGCGGCGATGTGGTGGATCAGGCCGCGCTGGCCGAAGCCTTGCAACAGGGCGTCATTGCCGCCGCCGGGCTGGATGTCACCTCGCCGGAACCGATTTTGCTGGACGACCCGCTCTTGACCCTGCCCAACGCCCTTGTCTTGCCGCATATCGGCAGCGCCAGCATCACCGCCCGCCAAAAGATGGCAACAATGGCCGCCGAAAACCTCCTCGCCGGCCTGGGCAAGAAGCCTTTGCCGCATTGCGTGAATCCGGAGGTCTACAACTGATTTACGATTTTGGATTTACGATTTACGATTGGGTTACGTCTAAAAACTAATCATAAATCGTAAATCATAAATCGTAAATCATAAATCGTAAATCGTTTACTTTCGGCGGCGTTTGCGACAGAGGGCGGCGGTGAAGTGCGCGCCAAAGAGGATGATCAGCGCGCTAATGTAAATCCAGAAAAGCAGCACAATGACCGCGCTGAGCGTTCCGTAAATCAGATCGTAACGGGCCAGCCCGCTGCTTAAGTACCAGCTAAAGCCAATGGCCGCCGTGTGCCAGCCAACAGTAGCCAGCAGCGCGCCCCAGGCGGCGTGTTTCCAGCGCACCGTTTCGGTGGGCAGCCAGCGATACAGGCTTATCATTGTGATAAAGGTCATCAGCCAGGATAGCAGGTTGCCCATCAAATTTCCCCCCAGCAAGGACAATTCAAAGACAGACGAAACCCGAACAACCGTTGTGACAATGATAGAGCCTATCAGCAGCGCAATGATACTGGCAATCATAGCAAAAGCCATCAGCCTGCCGCGCAAAAAATCGCGCTGATGAGCCTTGGGCCATGCTAAGGTAATGTTGCGCCCCAATGCAATAAAAGCCGCTGACCCGGCCCAAAGCAGCCCAATCATCCCGGTTATTCCGGCAGATTTGCGTTGTTGGATAACATAAGATAGCGTTTGCTCCACCAGATCGGCGGCGGGAGGGAAGATGGTGTTCACCCAAAAAGCAATTTGATTTTGAATTTGATCCCCTTCCAGAAAAAAACTTCCTAAAGCTGCCAGTAAAATGAGCAGGGGAAAGATTGAAAAAAAAGTGTAGTAAGCAATACTGGCCGCCGCCTGAGTAGCGTAGACTTCGCCAAAACGGTTAATGGCGGAGCGCAAGACGGCAGCCCAGCCGCCGCTTAACTGATTGCCTGTTTTGTAGAATTTAATAATATTTTTTATGGTGGATTCTTTTAGTTCTTTCAAGAAATTATCCTTCCTCAAATCTCACCAACTCATCGGGTGATGCCCCGCTCTGGCTGGCGATGACATCCGCTTCAACGTAAGTCAGGCTGGAGTCAGACAGGCCGAATTGCTTGAGCAGGGTGTAATCGGTGGAGATAATGGCTTCTCTGGCGCGCAGTTCCTTCAACTCTGCCGGACTGAACCAGACGACGGGGCCTTCGTACTGCTCGCTGGCTTCGCCGTTGGGCGCGTGTAGTTGGCACACAAAAAGCAAGAAGTGACCGCCTTCGTCTTTTGCGCTGCGCGGGGCTACGCGCTCGCTGACCACGCCGCGCAAGGCAACAAAGTCGGCGACCAGCCCTGTTTCTTCTTTTACTTCGCGAGCGACGGTACGCTCCAGCGTTTCGCCAAAGTCCCATTTGCCGCCAACCAGCGCCCATTTTCCGGCGAAAGGCTCAACCTGTCGCTTGATGAGCAGCCAGCGAGATTCGCCGTCATTGCTGTTTCGCTGGATAAGCGCCAGCACAGAGGCCATCGGGTATTTCTGCCCTCGCCAGCGCTGGGCAAGGGGGAGAGATGAGAGGTTTTCAAACATAGACAGTTTCCTGAGAATCTTCAGCATTTTGAGTTAGGGTTTTGCTTGTTCCCAAACGGAGTTTGGAAACAAGGCGAAATTCGTCATTCGTCATTCGTCATTCGTCTTCCCGGCAGCGCGCTCCACACAAAATCCATATCCGGTTGACGAAAGCCGCCTGCCAGCCACAAGACTGCAAAATAGATTATCCCGCCGATGGGCAGGAAAATCAGGGGACTCCACGCGCGCATAGGCCAGATGGCAGCGCCCATTGTCAGCGCAGCGATGGCGGGTCGCCAGAGTACATCCAGCCAGGGAACGTGGCACAGATGCTTGCGAACCGCGTAGTAAAAGGGAATCAGCAGCGACCATTCTGATAAAATGGTGGTAATCGCCGCCGCCTGATAGCCGTAGCGCGGAATGAGCAGCAGGTTGGCTACAATGTTAAAACTTACGCCGATGATGAAAGCGCGGGTCAAAAATCGCTGCTGGTTGATGGAAATGAGGACGTATTGCGTCACTTGATTGATAAAACTGAAGGGCAGGAACCAGATCAGCAATTGCAGGGCAATTTTTGATTGCGGCAGGTAATTCCGACCGCCCAGAATCAAGATCAAATCTTCGGCGATGAAGGGCGTTGCCACCGCCACCGGAATTGCCAGCATTTGCAGCAGACGCAGCGATAAGATGTACGCCCGTACCAGCGATTCTTTGGAGTCTTGGGCGTAGCGGCTCATCAGTGGAAAGATAGCCAGCGTAAAATACTGCGGGATGATGTTGATGCCGTCAATGTATTTGTAGGCGGCGTTGTAATAGCCTACGGCGTCATCGCCCCAGGTGGGCTTGAGGATGAACACGTCAATGCGAAAGAAGATTGTTGCCAGCAGATGGTTGATCATCAGCGGCCAGCTTTCGCCCAGCATTTTGCGTTGAAGTGTGCCATTGCGCTGGTAGTGGGGGCGGAATATCTTTCGCAGGAAGATGTAAGCCAAGACCAGCACCGATACCGTATTTGCCACCACAGACACGCCTGCCAGCCCAATGATTCCCCATCCCGCCAGCAAGACCAGCGCCCCCAGCGCTACCCGCGTGACCGTAGTTATTGTTGCAATAAAGGCCGGGTACTCCGCTTTTTCGTAGGCGTAGAACAGGGCGGTGAGGGCGTCGGCAATATTGCTCATAAAAAGACCCAACACAAAAAGGGCAACGGTATAAACAATATCCGCTGTCATATTGCCGGTGAAATAGTAAATTCCCAGCGCCGCGCCAATCAGCGGTATGGCAATGAGCCACAGCGCGCCGCGCAGCAAGACCACGTTTGACAGATACTTGTTGCCGTCGCTGTGGTCTTTGGCTACTTCGCGGGTGAGCAGGGTTCCCAGGCCAAAGCGGGTTAAAATTTCAAAGAGGGTGATCAGAGAGACGGCAAAGGCGTAACGCCCTACGCCCTCCGGCTCTAGGATTCGCAGCATCAGCAGGGCAAAGGCAAAGTCAATCAGCCTGTTGCCTAGCGCCATCACCATTGGCGCAATGCTGTTTTTGGCGATGCGTTTGATGGCGGCGTCCTCATCGCTTTCGCGGTAGATTTTGCCCCAGGTCCAATAAGCCAGCAGCATCAATAGCACCACGATGGCTAGAAACGAGACGTAGATGCCCAATTTGAAGCTCATTGGCGCGTATTTGAAGCGTACAGTCCATTGACCGGCGGGCAAATACACGGCGCGGAAATTGCCGTTGGCGCGGTGGATGGTGATTTCGGTTTCTTCACCGTTGACGGATTGCGCGTAAGCTTTCCAGCCGGGGAAGTAGCTGTCGGCCAACACCAGCCAGCCGGGTTCGTCGAGCCGGACGGCTATTGCGACCTGATTGAGGGTGTATTCGGTGATGCTGACGTCAGGCCGCGCTCTTGACAGAGGCGTGTTGTCTTCCGGCGAAAGGCCGCGCCCCGGATTGATCTGCTCGCCGTCCAGCAGCACCTTTTCGCGGGGGTTCAGGCTGCGCAGCGCAAAATCCATATCCTGAATGCCGGTTTCAGCCTCGGTGACGATGAAGGCGCGGGGCAAGCGATCCAGGTTTTCATAGATTTTGATTTCGGCGTTATAGACCAGTTGGTAGCCGGGGTTGGGGATTTCTTCCGTTGCCAACACGTAGCGCACTCCCGGCAAATCCAGCAGGGCGGAATCCAGCGCCGCGTAACCGGGGTGGTAAATTGGCCCAATGCGATTGTAGAGCAGGTCGCCGTTCTTCTGGATGAGCTGCATAAATTGGGCGTATTGGGCGGAAATGACGCTGTCGTAGCCGCGCACGTCAAAAAGACGCTCGGCCATGGCGGTGTTGGCGTTGAGAATTTTGTTGCCGCGGCCATCGGGTGTGTCAAAGCTGGTGATGCGGAAGAAGGGGTCTTCGGCTTGTTGTTCGTGCAGCCATTCGATGGCCGGCGGGGTGAAATTAAGCAGGGCTGGGTCGCTGGCCGGGTTGAAGTCTGCGCCCGCCAGCATCAGGTCCAAGGCGACGATGATGATTGCCAGCGGCTTCCAGATGGGCGCGCGATTTACGATTTCTGATTTACGATTTACGATTGGCAAGTAGATGGGGCAACGGGCGAGCCGCAGTACCGCGCCGGAAGCCATCACCATCAGGAAGAATTTGAGAAAGTTAGGCCATTGGTAGCCAATGAATTGCCGCCCATCGGCAAAAGCGTTTTGCGCCAGACCGGAGTGATCAAGCGCAAATTGTCCAACTTTGATGAAGGGAGCAGGCGTAATGAGCGCCGTTAGCATTAGCAGCGTTCCGACCAATCCGCCCCGGAAAAGCAGGTGAGCGGGTGTGCTGGTGAGCGGGTGTGCTGGTGAGCCGGTGTTGGCCTCACTGCCCACTGTCTCCCTTTCTCCCCTGCTCACTTTCTCACTTTCCCACCTGCTCACTTTCCCACCTGCCCACCTGCTCACCTGCTCAACACCTAACCCGGCCAACACGGCAATACTGAAGGTGAAAGGGTAAATCCAGCGGAAAGGCGAGTGCAGTTGATTCCAACCGGGCAATCCGTAGAAGAGAACAGCGTATAAGGGCGTGCCAAACGCGAAGAGGAGGGAGAGCAGCGCGAGAACGGCAAAGAAAAGCAGGTGAGCGGGTGAGCAGGTGTGCCGGTGTGCGGGTGTGCGGGTGTGCGGGTGAGCGGGTGAGCCGGTGTTTTCTCCCCTGCTCACTTTCTCACTTTCCCACCTGCCCACTTTCCCCCCTGCCCACTTTCCCACCTGCTCTTTGAGCGCTTGAAAGGTCGCAATGAAAGCCAATACCAGCGGCAAAATTCCCACGTAGGCGCCCGCTTCGACGGCGGTTTTGGTGTCCCAGCCGGTGCAGTTGGGGCAGAGGGGATTGAGTTGACCGTGAGCGTTCAGCCCCAGAGGCAGCCACTGTTTGCTGAGAATATCAAAATAGCCGTGATGCGCCGGACTGCCAAAGAAGTTGGGGATGATGAAACTGATGATACGCCGGTAGGGCAGCGCCCAGCCGCGCACCTGCGCCAGCGATGCCGCGCCCTCGCGGAAGTTGGACGAGCCGATTTCGTAGAAAGGGATGAATTGTACCGCGCCCAATCCCAGACCCAGCAGCATCATACCCATCAGCCAGCCGCTTAATCGCAGGGCGGGGAGGATGGTTTTTTGGGCGCGCCAAAGGATGATCAGTCGCCAGGCGGCATAAAAGGCGCTGATGAGCAGGGTGTAGTAGGTGATTTCAATGTGCCCGGCCAAAACCTGCGCGCCCATCGCCAGACTGCCAACGAGCAGGTAGGGAATGGGCGAGTAGGGCGCGGTTCCCTTTTCTTCCTGTTTGCGAATGATGATCTCGATCATCGTCAGGACGAGGGGCAGCCATAAAGCGGCGGCGAGGATCATAGTAAACACAACGCGATTGATGAAAAATCCACTTAGACTAAAGGCCACGCCCGCCAACAGCGCGCCGCTGTAACCGGCTTTGAGGCTGCGTAAAAATGCGTAGGTGAAGAGTCCCGCCAGCCAGAGTTGAATGACGGTGAACCAGCCATAGGCTTTTTCCAGCGGCAGGGTGTAGAAAAGAATACTGAAGGGATACAGCGCGGAGTGCTGTCCGTTGGCTAAAAAGGGCTGCCCGGCAAAGATGTAGGGGTTCCACAGGGGAAGTTCACGCTTGGCAATGGCTTCGCGGATGAAGTCTTTCCAGACGTAGTTTTCCAGAATTAGGTCAGAGACAAGCAGATTGTGAGGTTGCTCAACGCCTAATTCGGCGGCAAAGGAGGCGTAAGGCTCAAAGGTGAAGCGGTTGTCGGCGGGCAGGAGGGTTTTTGAGCCAAGCGTTACCGGCGCAAAGAGGATGAGGGGCAGCAGAAAAAGGATGACTGCCGCTAATATGTCTTGCTTTGTGATTTTAGCAATCATAAGGAGATTGAGAGAATTGGTAGACAAGATGGCAGACGAATTAACGCCTTTGTTTGATCAACTTGTCGTAATTGCTGTGGCTTCCAATCCAAAACCAAATTATTCCCTCAGAAATCTCAACGGCCAATGCTCTGTATTTAAGTCCAACACGCACTGACCAGTATTGGCCTATCTTTTTGAATTTTAGTGAGGGGTGCGTTGGGTCTTGTTTGAGCAGTTCGAAGTTTTTGTCCGCTAAGGTGCGAATGTGCGCGGGCAGTTGATGATACCGCTGCCAGAAATTTGGACTGGCGAAGTGTTTCATAGTTCAGTGTACTGACCGGCTCTAAATTGTTGAATAGCCTCATCAGCCAACTGCTCTAAATTTCCTGTGTGAATATCTTTTTCAATTTGTTCATCCCAAATTTCGGCTTCTATCTCTGCAAACCATTCCCGGAAACGCCGAAACTCGTCTGTTGACAGGGTTGAAACGGCTAATTGAATTTCTTGTACCTTGTTCATAGCCTTGCTTGGCCTCCAGAGCGAAGGATTGCGGTCTACTGATAATGAAACTATACCAACGAATGGGCGAATAAGCGAATTTGCGCCCATTCGCAGTTTCGCCTATTCCGCAGGCTTGATATTTCGGTGCCGCCACCTGATTTCAAAGACGCGCAGGGCGGCTTCTATTTTTACGGCTACGTTGAGTTTGCTTTGGCCAATGCGCCGGTCTTCAAAATAGATGGGAATTTCCAGAATGCGCAGTCCCAGCTTTTCGGCCAGATAGCACATTTCTACTTGAAAAACATAGCCGTTGGCTTTAACGCGACTCAGGTCAATTTTTTCCAGGGCGCTGCGCGTCCAGCATTTGAAGCCGGCGGTGGCGTCTTGCGTTTTTACCCACAGAATAGAGCGCACCCACACGGAGTTGGCCCACCAACTCAAAAACCAGCGCCAGGCGCTCCAGCGTTCGTCTACGCTGCCGCCCTTCACGTATCGAGACCCCACTACCACGTCGTAATCCGGGATGCGCTTCAAAAATTTCGGGATGTAGTCGGGCGAATGAGAGAAGTCGGCGTCCATTTGCACAATATAATCGGCGTCGTGTTCCAGCGCCCAGGCAAAGCCATCCAGATAGGCGGTTCCCAGCCCCATTTTGCCGCTGCGGTGCAGCGCATAGAATTTCCCGGGATGCGCTTCCGCTAACTCGTCGGCAATTTTGCCTGTGCCGTCGGGGGAATTATCGTCTACAATGAGAATTTCTAACTCCGGGAGATTCAGGTCGAACAGGGCAGCGGTAATCCGGGGAAGATTATCGGCCTCATTGAAAGTAGGGATAACAACAGTTAGTTTAGTCATAGGATTAGGGTTTTAGGCTTTTGTCGGGTAGTCATTTGCCAGCGACCAACTTGCGATTTTGGATTGACGATTGATGATTTGTGATTGTTATTATGCGGAGTATCAATCGTAAATCCAAAATCGAAAATTGATTTGGGTTTCAAACAATAAATGATACTTCATTGATAATAAAGCGGCAAACTGAGGGGCAGGTGTCTTGTGCGTTTGGGGAACGTACCACCAACAAGATGTCATTCTTGTCAAACTATTTGACAAGAATGGCATCTGGCGTTATAAATAACGTAACATAATATTTTCATCTCGTTCCCAAACTCAGTTTGGGAACGATGATGAAACAAGACGGATCTTTCCTTCAGGGGAACGAATGTTATGAAACCCATCAGCCTGAACAGCGCCCGCCTGCTAAAAAAGCAAAAAATAGCCTTCAGGGTTCATCAATTTTCTAACAGCATCCACAGCGCCGACGGCGTGGCGGAAGCGGTGGGCGTATCGTTGGAGCGGGTGTACAAAACCCTGGTGGCGCTGCGACAGACGCCCCGCGCTAAACCGCTGCTGGTGATGCTGTCCGCCAATCACACCCTGAATTTGAAGAAGGTGGCCCAGGCGGTGGGGGAGAAAAAACTGCGAATGGCCTCGCATAATGAGGCGGAAAAGCTAACTGGCCTGAAAGTCGGCGGTATTTCTGCGCTGGCGTTGCTGAACAAAGGCTTTGATGTTTATATTGACCGGGCGGCGCAAGACCAGAACACCATTCTGGTCAGCGCCGGAAAACGCGGGGTTAATTTGGAAGTGGCGGTGGATGACCTGATGCGCGTTACCAAGGCCAAATGGATTGACGCAGCGTAGGGGCGTTTCAGGTTTCAGGTTTTTAGTTTTGAGTTTATATTTCACACAAATTATTTATGATGACCGCACCAACCAGAAACCAGAGACCTGAAACCAGAAACACGTTGCGCGTTATATTGCGCCTAGCGCTGGAAACAGGTACAATATTGGCAGCGCTGTATGTTGAAAGGAGTAAGCGATGCCCATAATTGTGTACGCGGAAGATGATAGAGATTGTAGAGAATTGTTCGCTTTTGTCTTGCGACGGAAGGGCTACACAGTTTACGAAGCCATTAACGGCGTGCAGGCTATTCAGATTGTGCGCGATGAGCCGGTAGACCTGATTATTCTGGATATTAGAATGCCAATGATGAACGGCTATGATGTGGCAAAGGTGATTGCTAGAGAATTCCCCCATATTCCGGTGATGTTTTTGAGCGCCAAGGGACTTCCCCGTGAGATCAATAAATCCTTTAGCAGCGGCAATATGGTAGTGGCTCATCTGGTGAAGCCGGTATCCACTGATGATCTGGTTGCTCGTGTGGAGCATGTGCTGTACCGCTGTAAAGAGCATGGCCTGGATACAGTGCGGCAGGAAAACCTGGCGGATTTAGTGATGGTGAGAGCATAAGTCACTGCTTAGTTGATTTTTTAAAGGGAAGAATTGGCTTTGACCAAATCAACCGACATCCTGCGGCGCGTTCTGGGGAGTTTATCCGTTGAGGACGTTGCTGAACTCAATCAAGTAGCCGTTTGGCGAGAATACCCCAGCGGCGCAGTTGTCTGCAAAGAGGGAGAACTGGAGCATACCTTCTACGTGATTGAAAGCGGGATGGTTTCGGTGACGCGCCGCTTGAACGATGACTCTGATCAGGTGTTGGGCGTTTTGCGCGATGGTCAATTCTTTGGCGAAATGGGCTTGCTGGACGACGTCCCCCGCGCCGCTACCATCCGCACTATGACAACGTGCAAACTGATTGAATTGTCAGAAGAGACATTTGATGCTTTGGTGGCGCGCAATCCGGCGGTTGGCGTAACGCTGCTCAGGGGAATTACCCGCAGTTTACGAGACACTGATAGACGGGCAATGACCGAATTGGAGCTGAAAAATCAGGCGCTGGCGCGCGCTTTAGATGAGTTAAAGGCGGCTCAGGCAGAATTACTACAACAAGAGCGCTTGAAACGAGACCTGGAAATTGCGTCAAAAGTGCAGCGTTCTATTTTGCCCGCTTGGTTGCCCACCATTTCCGGCTTTGAATTTTCTGTACAATCCAAACCGGCCCGCGAAGTAGGCGGCGATTTTTACGACGTTATCGAAGTGAGCGACGATTGCTTTGCCTTGGTAGTGGCCGATGTGTCCGGCAAAAGCTGGCAGGCGGCCATTTTTATGGCTATTGTGCGCGCCCTGTTGCTGCGTGAGGCTTCAGAACACCTTTCCCCCGCCGAAACAATGCAGAAAATTCACAGCCAGATTATGAAAACATCCACCGCTGAAATGTTTGTGACGATGTTTTATGGTTTGGTCAATACCAAAGATAATCGAATGCGCTTTGTGCGCGCGGGGCATGATCGCCCTATCCTCTACCGGGCGGTTACCAGATCAATGGAATTACTGGCGCCGCCAGGGAGATTTATTGGCTTATGGCCGGAACTGATCATTGAAGAAGAAGAAACTACCTTGCAGCCCGGCGATTGTCTGGTCTGCTACTCAGACGGCGTACCCGATGCCAGAAACGCTCAAGGTGACATCTTTGGACTGGACAGGCTGTTGGCCATAGTGGGCGCAAAAGGCCATTTACCTACGCAGGAATTATCTGCCGAGATTATTGAAAGCCTGGGCGACTTTACAGGCGACACCCCTCAAACCGATGATATAACTATACTGCTTGTCAAAGCAACAGAACAGGAGACCAACTTATGAGCAACAATGACCCCGAAAGAAAATTCACGCCATCGGAAAGGCGACGACCACGCCGGCTGGAAGATGCTGATACCGCCGAAGTTCGTTTCCCCTTGATTTGGGTGGTTGTTGGCGGGTTGGCTGCGTTAATTGTGATTGGCCTGGTAGGCCTGGGTGTGGTCAACTTTATAAGCCAGAGCGCCATAACGCCCACTCCCCAGGCGCTGTCTCCCTTGACTCGCCCCGTCGAAACCCCGGTCAGCAGCGGCGGCACATCGGTGGCCGTAGACTCTACCGCCCCGGCAACGCCTGCCTCTACCGCAACAATGGAAGAAACCACGCCTGCGCCGAAAGCGGCAACCCCCCTGCCCCCCACCGAAGCGGCGGCGAAAATTGAAGTTGACGGCTATGTGAAAGTTGCAGGAACCGATGGCGTTGGCTTGAGCATGCGCGCCGGACCGGGACGCAACAATGCGCGTTTAGGCGTTGCAGAAGAAGGCGATGAAATCCGGATATTGGTTTTAGAAGGCCCCCGCGACGACGAAAACCAGGAAGATTACGTCTGGTGGTTTGTTCGCGCCCCGGACGGCACAGAAGGCTGGGTGGTTGAAGACTTTCTGGTTCCCACAGATGCGCCGTAGTTAAAACCTGTACTTTACCCCGGTCAAGGCTTCCGATGCTTCCCAAAGGCGGGCGGCGTCGGCGCGATTCTGAGATCGCTGATTAGAGAAGACTCTGATGGGATAGCCGCGCGTTTCGCGAAAGCCGTCGGCCCCGTAGTACGCGCCGCCTGTAACGTTGGGCGCGGTAGCGGCGTAAAGCGTGGGCAGCGCGCCCATTCGCTGGGATTGGCCGAAGATATTGTTGGCTAACTGTTTGCCTTGAGCGTAAAAGCAGAGCCGTCCATTTGCGCGCCCGCGTATTGCAAATTGGTGTTTGACCACCCCGGATGCGCGGCCACTGCCAGAATTGTGATACCGGCGGCGTCAAAACAACGCTGTAATTTGTAAGTAAAAGAGGTAACTACTCACCCTCATGTCATTTCGACGAGGAACGAGGACGCGAAGCGGTCTATTGAGGAAACGCCATTTTGCTTTTTGGCGCAACCCTTATTGCTTACTCTTGATCCCTTGTCTTATGTTATTTAAAACAACTTCTTGGGCCAAAATATTGACATAAAGCCCAAAATTCCCCCCACTGGGAGGTTAGGGGGGCTTTCTACCCCTTAAATCCGCGTTGAGCCGGCAGGAAGAAGGCGCAGCGTGCAAAGTGACGTTATTTGTTTTTCAAGAGTGAGTTTACGTAGTCGTCGGAGACGCGCCGAGTAGCCTGAATCTGGCGGCGTTTGCGCAGCCAGCGAGGCAACTGCCACAGACCGGCCAATTGACCGCGCAGGCGAGCGCGGGCGGCTGCGCCGCGCCAGGCGCGCAGCGCGTCCCAAGCGATTTTTAGCTGGGCGGTGATGATTTTGGGAAAATGCTTGCGCCAAACTGCGCCGGGAAGCGACTTGGCAAGCACAAAGAGGGTGTTTCGTCCGGTGTAATAGCTGGCAATTTCGCCGCCGCCGGTGGCGCTGAGATGATGGTAGACTACGGCATTGGGGGCAAAGACGCATTTGTATCCGGCCAATTGCGCTCGCCAGTTCAGGTCAACATCTTCGCAGTACATGAAAAGGTCTTCGTCAAAAAGGCCAATATCGTCCAGCATCGCTTTTAGATAGGCCGCTGCCCCGCCGCAGCCGCCGAAAATGTAGTCGTCGTTGTCAAATTGACCGATGTCTTCCTGCCACACGCCTCGATTGATGGGGATGCCGTCTGCGCCAAAGGCGTCTCCGGCAGAATGAATGACGCTTCGGCGGTCAAAGAGACGCATTTTACTGGCGACCATTCCGGCGTCAGGATGCGCTTCAAAAGCCTTTAGCAGCGCCTCGGCCCAGTTTGGCTCTACTTCTGTGTCGTTGTTGAGGGCAACGATGATGTCGCCGCCGGCCTGCGCGATGCCTCGGTTAATGGCCGCGGTCAAGCCCATATTTTGAGGCAGTTGGATGAGTTTTACCCAGGGATAATCACGCCGAGTCAGCAAGAGCGACTCATCGCTGGAGGCGTTGTCAACCAGAATAGTTTCGATGTGCGGGTAGCTTTGCTTCTGCAAAGCGTCAAAGCAGGTAGGTAGATATTTTGCGCCGTTCCAGTTGGGGATGATGACGGAGAGTGTTTTCATGAGCAGGTGAGCAGGTGAGCGGGTGAGCGGGTGAGAAAAAGCTATCTCTCACACCTGCTCACCCGCCCACCTGCTATACGCCGAAGGCTTCTTTTACTTTACTAAAGGACATTTTGCTGTGGCTTCCCCCGCCTAATACGCAAGAAGCGGTTATATGTGTGTTTGCTAGTTTAACCTTTACTTGCAATAGTTTAGCTATTTCCCTGCGTGCAGGCAAATCGGCGTCTATCAGGTCAACATTTTGCCGGAAAGCGGCGGCGAATTGGTGAATGGCGTTTATATCTTCTGCGGTCAGTGTCTCCGGGTCAAGGTCGGCTTGTAGGGATTCGATAGCCTTGCGCGTATTTGCTATTTGCTTGTCAAGGTCGGTCTTGGTCTTGGCAAGGTCATCAAGAGACAACACGCCAGTGCTGTAGGCGTCTATCAGGCGTTTTAACTGCGCCTCAAGGTTAATCAATTTTTTCTCACTCGCCTCAATCATTCGTAGAATTGGATTTTGCATATCTTCCTGCGCTTCCTGATATTCGTCAATTGAACGTTGCAGGGTTGCCGGGTCAAGTAAGATGGACTTGAGCCAATTCCAGACAGCCGCATCTACTTTTTTTGCTTCCTGCGCTTTTCCTTCACATTTAAAGTTGTAGCGTCTTTGTGTATGCGCGGCGTTACATTTATAGTAGCGTTTTTTGTAAGGGTTATCTTTTCCCCCTGCGAGGTAGTAAATGCCAGAGACGCTTTTCCCGCAATAATCGCATGTCATCATTCCACCCAAAAAATAGGTGTACTGTTCTTGCTTGTTTTTTATGTGTTTGTTGATATTGCGTTGTTGCTGGACTCTGGTAAATAACTCTTCACTCACTATAGCCGATACTTCAACCATTAGCCATTCATTCTTGGGGCGTGGGCGTTGTCTGTATTTGCCGTCAGCGCCCTTAACCCGGCGCGTTTTACGATAGTACCAGCGTCCGACATACGTTTCGTTGGCGAGTATTTTGCCAATCTGCGCTTCCTGCCAGCCTATTTTTCTATCCTTCTTTATGTGTCCTTTATGCAAATCACTCTTCGCCGGTTTCGATATATGGTGCTTGTCTAAATATTGTTTAATTCTGTACAATGTTTTGCCTTTGGCGTATAAATCAAAAATCAGGCGAATTGTTGCGGCTTCGGCTTCGTTTACGACTAATTGGCGCTTACCGTCTATACTTTCAGCGTCATAACCATAAGGCGCTTTTGCACCGCCGATAATTACGCTCCCGCCTTTTACAGAATTAGCCATTCCCCGCATCGTTCTTTGTCTGGTTTTGGCTCGCTCAAATTCTGAAAACTCGCTCATAATGCCCTTGAGAAGCTTCCCCTCTACAGTGTCCTCGAATTGTCCGATAACGTATTCAACCCGCTTGTCAAGCGCTTCAAGGTCGGTCTCAATTGCAAGCTGTTTGAATCGGTTGCGGGCAAGGCGGTCAATTTCCCGAACAATCAGCACGTCATAGCCGTTTTGGTGGGCAAGTTCCAAAGCGCGCTCCAGTTCGGGCAGCCAGTCAGCGCCGGAAGTGGGGCGCGTAGGGTCTTCAAAAAACTCCCCGACGATGTGAT
>DUEH01000037.1 GCA_011192195.1 Chloroflexota bacterium
ATTCGCCAATTCGCCTACTCGCCCAGTTTGCCGGAAAAAGCGTGTTCCATCGCTCCGCCTCTGGCGAAGTCAACCAAAGATTGTCCGTCGTTGGGGTCATACATCAGCGCGAAGTCGCTATTTTTAAGCCGGTGGGCGGCTTTGGTCTGAACATCTTCCGGCGCGTAGTAAGTCTGCCAGGCAATGCGCCAGCCATCTTCCTGTTGCGCCAACTCAATAAGACGGTAAGCGCTGGGATATGTTGCCAATGGCGGCGAAACGACATGAAGTTGCCCGCCCGCTCTAAAAACTTTACTCACGTGATGATGCCCGCACAAAACCAGTTGAACTGCCGGATGCGCATCCAGCAGTGATTGCACTTTTTCTCCGTTGGCGCAGACAAACCAATCCAGCCACACGCCGCCAGTATCCTGTGGACAAAGAGGATGCAGGGGGTGATGCACGCCCAGAATCACCAGTTTATCGCTGCGCTGCGCCAGTTCATCTTTCAACCAGCGCAATTGAGCCTCATCCACTCGCCCGCCAATCTGACCGGGAATAGACGTATCCAGCCCAATGAATTGCGCGCCCTCTTTCAGCGTTGCCGAAAAATACCCCGCCTGCCCCGTCGCCGGGCGCTTGGCAAACTGCGGGTTAAAAAGCGAAGCGAAATATCGCTGGGTAAAAATTTGCGGATCATCCGCTGCGTCGCCGTCGTGATTGCCGGGGACAATGAAGAGCGGCTTTTTGAGTTGAGCAATAATCGCCTGAAACCGCTCCAATTCAACCTGATGACCGCTATTCAAACAATCACCGTTGATAAAAACAAAATCCAGGTCAGGCAAAGCGTTGAGCCGTTGAATGATTTCGGCCAAAAAGCGCTGCGCATCTTCTGTCAGCATAAAGCCGTAATCGCCATCTTTGGCAACATGAATATCTGAAATATGAGCAAATTTTATCGAGAGAGACATATTTTTTCTCCGCTAAAGTTATATTGGGCAACTATACGCCAATTGCAGTACTTTTGCAATTTGAGTACAATACCCAATACTTATGTACGTATCTCAACTATCTCTCACCAATTACAGAAATTACAGTAGAATGCAGCTTGACTTTGCGTCAGGGCCGGTACTGTTGCAGGGAAGGAACGCTCAGGGAAAAACTAACCTGCTGGAAGCCTTGTACGCGCTTTCTACCACCACCAGCCCCCACGCCCGCGCCGACCGTCAACTGATCAACTGGTTGTCCCTTAGCAACGATGTGCTGCCCTTCACCCGCCTGGAAGGATGGATCAAGCGCAACGGCGGCACCTTGCACATTGCTATAACCATTGTCAAAGAAGGAGAGCGTTTTAAGAAGGATATTCGTCTGAACGGGGTCAAGAAGCGGGCAATGGATGTAATTGGCAAGTTGAACACGGTGATGTTCCTGCCGGAAAACATCGCGCTGATCACCGGTTCGCCCAGTATCAGACGACGCTATCTGGACAGTATGCTCTGTCAGATTGATCCGGAATATTGCCGCGCCTTGAGCCAGTACAACAAAATCATCACGCAGCGCAACGCCCTGTTGAAAGAAATTGCCGAAAGACGCCGCACAAGCGACCAACTTGATTACTGGGACGAACAACTAACGCAGCGCGGCGCGCTGTTGGTTACGCGACGCCACAACGCAATTTTAGATCTGGACGCCATTGCCCGGCAGCGACATCGCAAGCTAAGCAATGGACTTGAAGGGCTGCGTCTGCACTACGCGCCCAGTTTTGATCCCCATGACCGCCCCATCCCCAATTTTCAACTACCCCTGATGACCAAAGACCTGGGGCCGCGCGCTACACCCGCTCCCCCTCTGAAAGAAGTCATCCCCATCTTCAAAATCGCTCTGCAAAAACTACGTAACCGGGAAATTGTCAGAGGCGTCACGCTGCTTGGCCCTCATCGAGACGATTTTCATTTTCTGGTAGACGGCATTGACATTTCCCTGTATGGTTCCAGAGGGCAGCAACGCACCGCCGCCCTCAGCGCCAAATTGGCCGAAGTTTCGCTGATGCAGCAAAGCGCCGGCGAAATGCCCGTCCTGCTGCTAGACGATGTAATGAGCGAACTGGATGCGGAACGTCGGGCGCAGGTGATAGAGATGCTGCAAAGCGGCGAACAATCCTTTGTCACCGCCACCGATTGGACCGACTTCCCTGCCAGTTTCCAACAGCAAGCCCAATGCTACACCGTTACCGAAGGGCGGCTGGAGAAGGCCGCCCCCGCGCAAAATTAGTTTTGGGGAAAGGTAACAAAGAAGGTACTGCCCACGCCAAGTTCGCTTTTAACCCAGATACGACCGCCGTGCAATTCCACCAAACTGCGAGTAATGTACAGCCCCAAGCCAGACCCTCCGGCCCTGGTTTGATAAACATTGCTGGCTCTGTAGAAGCGATCAAATAATTTTTTGCGTTCCTTGGGAGCAATGCCAATACCGGTATCCGTCACGGAAAGTAGTAAAAAGCCCGCTTCATCAGCCTGTCTTAAGTTGACAGTAATTTTACCTTCGGGAAGCGTGTATTTGCTGGCATTACTCAATAAATTATTGATAATCTGGATAGTTTTGGTTTCGTCGCACAAAGCCATAGGCAGGTCAGGCTCAGTATGCAGGGTTAGTTTCTGCTCGTTGCGCCGCAATTGCACTTCAAACTCGGCTGCATACCCCATTATCAAAGCGGCCAAATCAAGCGGTTTCAGCAACAGGTCAATTCGTCCGGTCTCAATGCGATTGGCATCGAGTAAATTTGTAGAAACGTCCAGTAAACGATTAGTACTCCGTTGGACAATTTGCAGAAACTCTGCCTGTTTGGGGTTAAGTTCGCCAAAGTTCCGCTCTAGCAATATTTCCGTATACCCCAGAATGGACGACAAGGGCGACCGAAGTTCATGAGCGGCAACAGATACAAATGATGATTTTACTTCAGAAAAACGTTGAAGTTCAACATTGGCGGCGCTTAACTCCTGGTTTTGGCGAGTGAGTTCATCTTGCAATAAGCGCAATTCATTACGACTTTGCGCCAGTTGTTGCTCTAAATTCCCCATCTCAGTAACATCTTGAACAACAAACAGTAAGCCTACAAGCTGGCCCTCTTCGCTTCTGTAGGGAAGCGTGGTCATATCAAAGTAAAGCGTATGACCCAATGGCGATTCGCGATTGATGCGAACAAGTTCAAATCGCTCCAGGTTCCCGCTCAAAAGCAGGGATAATGCTTCTTCGTTCCCTGCCATTTCGGGACACACTTCAGGAAATTTACGCCCCAAATAAAATTGGCTATCTTTAGGAAGGAAGTCAGCCGAAGCGCTAACATTCAAGATTTTCAAATCACGGTCTGTTAACAGGTATGCTATCTTTCGTTCGCTAAGAAGCAGCTCATAAATTATGGGAAGCATTTCCTCTCCAGTCGAAAAAAATCATCAGACTAACAACCGCCCTAAATGTCGAAACAGATTTTCTACTTCACCCCCCGTTTGGGCGCTGGTAACATAAAAAACTGCATCCAACTTATTGGCGGTTTCTTCAACTTGAGTACGAGTTATCTGATGTTGCTTTAGCAAGTCACCTTTGTTAGCGGCAATGATTATTTTTGCTGCGGGATCAATATCCCGCAAATCATGGGTATAAGCTGTTAAGTTTTCCAAAGTTTTAGAGCGAGTTAAATCGCAAACCAAAATTGCGCCGCTGAGACCGCGCAAATAGCTGGCGCGTACCCGGTTAAATTCTTCGCTGCCGGCCAAATCCCAAAGCATCATCGTCAGTTCTACTATTTCATCATCACGCGGAACGGCCACCGTCTTGCGGCTCACCTTTACGCCAATGGTGCTGATATATTTGTCATCAAAGCGGTTGTAGACAAAACGTCGCACAAGACTGGTTTTACCAACGGCAAAATCGCCCAGCAAACAAACCTTTTTACTCAACTTAACAGTCATAAGTATATTCCTTTTCGCTGGTTTCTGGAAGTTAAGGCGCCGGGGTAACAATGCGCTCAGGGGCAGACACGCCAACCCATCGAGCGGGTACCCAGCCAATAACTTCAGCCTGCGCCTGCGGTTTCCAGCGCACTTGATACCATTCCTCAAAAGCAGCCAGTATTTCAACCGACTGCCCTTCTTTCAAAACCACCCCCAAGCGAGGTGAAGCGGCGGATGGCGCCTGGCGAAGCCAGACGCTGCCGATCATTTGACCAAATACCGGCGCAGGCGTAGGTGTAGAGGTAGGGGTAGATGTAGCGCTAAGCGTGGGGCTGGGCGAAGCCGTATGAGTGGGCGTAGGGGTAAAGGTAGGCGTTGCTGTTGACGTTGGCGCAGCGGTAGAGGTAGCGGTGAAAGTTGGTTCTGGCGTAGTGGTAGGCGTGCTGGTGAAGGTGGCGGTAGGCGGCATAATAATTATGGGGGTGGGGGTAGAATGGATTGCCTGCCATACCCATCCGCTGCCAAGACAAGCAGCCGCCAAACATAATGTTGTAACGCCCAAAATTCCTGCCAGCGCGCGTTTTTGACCGGCGGACAATTGTTGCGGAGGCGTTGTTGTTGTAAATAAAGATTTCAAAGACTCATCCACCGCAACAAAAGAGGTGGAATCTCCTTCGTAATTCCGTAAAGCCTCTTCGTGGGTCAGGTTTATTTCAATTGCCAGCTGGCGTATTTCAGAGCGAAAGTCTGGCGGCTCAATTCCGTCTACTACCACAGCCAGATAGGTGTAGCGGGCCGCTTCGATCACAATTCTGCGGTTGCCGTATTGAATTTCATCTAACTGGCCTTCTTCGCCCCGGCCAAAAGCTTCTTGGGCAAAGTCGCGAATGGCGGTCAACATTCCGCTGATCAGGTCTGTATCCGGCAACGCTTCAAGTTCGCAAGAGATGTGGCGCAGCAACAGCCCCGTCTCGCGGTGGATGAGAAAAACCTCTTCCACATCAAAAGGTAAGGCTTCTCGCAAAGCCATTTCCGCGTTGGAAACGCCGCTGACCCGCGCCTTCAAACGTCGGATAATGCGCCCCAGATCAAAAGAGGTCCGCATTTGAGCGTCTATGCTGCGAGCCAGATTTCTGACTGCCTCATTCACTGCCCGGACAATGGTTTGGCCGATGACGGGGTACAGGGCCTCAACCATCTCCGCGCGGGCATCACGTATTTTCTGACGTATCGCATCGCCTAAAACAGGCGACAGCATAGCTATTAGCGCATCTTTATCAGAAATCCGACGCTCTATTTCAGCCAGTTCCGCTTCCAGATCAGCTATCTGTTGGCGATAGTGGCTAAAAAGAATTTCTCTTAAGGCTTCCAGCGACGGATCTTCAATCAGTAGAGAAGCGGCGTCATCACCCTTATCCGCCATACCGGCGCGCTGCTGCCCTTTGTCAGGCAAAGAGTTATCAGAAGGCACAGTCATTGCCCTATTCTGTATCTAACTGTTCTTGTAGCTGAGACAATAGATCAGACGATGATAATGAGGCGCTACCCATTTTCAAGTGCTTGCCAAGCTCGATGAACAACTCTCCCAACATCAGACGATCAACTTTATCATTTGTCAATTGCTGCGCCGTCCGCCGAAGTTCTTCCCGCAAGTCGTCGTCGCTTTGGCGCATCTCCTGACGCAAATTCTGAAGTTTCTTGCCCTGTTCGCTGCTTTGATCGGCCAAATTTCCGGTTAAACGATCCAGATTTTGCTGAAGTCTTTCCAAGTCGCGCTGAAGAGTCTGAAAGCGCTGCTCATAATCACGAATATGGGGGCCAAAAATAATATCGCGAATGCGGTCTACTTCTCCTTGAGCAGGCTTTGCTTTGGTGAGTGATTGCGCTTTCTTTGTCATTGTTCTTTCTCCCTTTAGAATAGACCGCCGACCGTTGACCGCCGACCGCCAAAACTGATTTTCATTCGCTGTGGTGAAACCAGCTTAATGATAACTCCTCTGTAAATAGGGTGTTCGTAGTGAGGTACGTAACGTAATGGGCCTCTGGCCGTAAAACGCCACTTCGCTGTCGCTGCGAGGCTCACTACGAACGATTTTTATGCTCTGCGCTAATGCCGTAGACTTATGATAACTTTAAAACCAGGGTAACTACTAAGGCTCAGGTGCGACGCACTTAACAAATTGCTTTTTCTGGCAAATAACTGTCCAATACAGTCAAAATTTGCACTTGAAAACCGTTTCGTGAAGTGCGTTGCACCTGTTTCCGCTTGTGGCTGAGTAGTTACGTTTTATGTTTCAAACTGGATGTTATTATCCCCCATTTTGCTAATCTGTCAATGAGGGAGTGGTATTACGCTATACGCAAAAAGCGCTGATGAGTTGCGTGTTCAATATTGCAATTCAATACGATTGACCGCCACCGGCGCGGGCAAGCGAAGGGTCAGCAAGCGCGCAGCGGCGGGGAGTTCGATGATGGCGGTTGCGCTATCGGCGGAAAGGGAGACGGGCAGCAAACGATCCCCGGCTATAGCTTGCAGGCCGCGCAAACTGGCCGGCGCTGCGGTTTGAATAGTCAATTGCGCGTTGGATATCGGCGCGCCCGCCAGAGTCAGGGTGGCTTCGGCGGCCATTGTGCGAGTGGGCGGCGCGGCTTGCGCGTTCAGCGCTCCCCAACCGTCACCTAGCTGCACGTAGGGAACGCGCTGCGCGGGTTCGGGCGATTGGTACACGGTCAATCGCTCATCCTGATAAAAGGGCTGAAGCCCCGGCAGCGCCGCCGACACCCATTTCTCTGTCCCTTCTCGTTCCGGGCCGGGAGGCATTTGGTAATAATCCAGCACAATGTAACGCAGGTTAAAATCGCGTAAAATAGTCGGCGCAACGGCGGGCAGATCCGTTTTGATGATGTCGTCGCCGAGGGCGCGCCATTGTTGAAAGACCGGCGCGCGCCAGCTTAAATCAAGGGGATTATTGCGCGAGGTGTACGCGGTGAGCAGTCCCTTGTGATGCGCGGTTTGGTAAAGCAGCGGCGACGGGCGGTCCCAATTCATTGGCAGCGCGGCGATATTGTAGCTTTCCGCATCCTTGGCAAGGGTGTAGAAAAAATCGGGCGTGTCTACGGCGCTCATCGGGTAGGGAATAGCCAGAAATTCCAGACAAATCAGGGCTGTCAGCGCTCCCTGCTGCCAGATTTTCAGCCGGGCCATTCCCACGGCAGCCAATACGCCCAGCCCAATCATCACCATCAGATCAAAGCGACTCAAAGAGCGACTAATGCCAATGAAGGGGATAAATTTATACAGCAGTAAATAGGGCATCGGCAGGGGGATTCCCCCAATTTTGACGATATTCCCCAAGACGTGCAGGTACGGACCCAAGGCCAAAACAAAAAAAACAGCGGTGAAGAGCAGCCAAAATTGCGCCAGTCGCTTACGCCAATAACGCGCCGCAGCCAGTCCCGCCAAAATCAGCGGTATAAATCCGGCAAAGATCAATCGCTCTGAGGTGGTGGTGGTGTAATGCTGGTAGAGGGGCAGAAAATAGTCACCCCAGAGAGGATTCAGTTCGCTGGGCGTGACAAAGGCCAGCAGATCGGCGGAGAGAATGACGTTTTCTTCAAAAGCGGGGCGCATATAGTCGCTGCCAACAGCTTCTCTAGCCATCGGCAAGATGAGGGGTGAGAAAATCAGCCCCACCGCCAGCCCCATCGCCGCCAGCCCGATGACGGGTTTGAGCAGCGTTTTCAAATCGGCGGCGGAGTCTCGCCAGACGCGCCACAAAGTCCAAGCCAGAGCCAGCGCGGTAAAAAGCAGCATATAAAGCGACTGATACCAGTCTACCATTGTGGTAAAGGTGAGAAAGAGACCGGCCAGGAACAGATGAATGGTGAATGGTGAATGGTGAATGGTGAATGGTAAATTTTGTTCTGCGGCATTTGCAGCTTGCAGGTCGTAATTCGTAATTCGTAATTCGTAATTCGTAATTCGTAAAATCCACAAGATGTAAAAGGGAACCCAGGTTAAACTCAAAACCTGCATATGCCCCAACAGGTGCGCCAGATGAAAAGGAGAAAAAGTGAAGATAACTCCGGCGGCAAAAGCGGCCCAGGCGGCGCGGGCGTCTCTAAAACCAAGTTGCGCCAGTGTGTAACGCGCCAACAGGTACACGCCAAATCCAGCGAATATAAAATGAAAGAAGACCACCGCATTGTAGGCAACGGTTAGGCCGAAATTGAGTTGCAGGGGCAGCGTCCACAAGCCGTTGAAGTAGTTAAGCGTGTGAAAAAGCAAACTCACGCCCGACGGCGGGTAGAGCAGATCGGTGAAGAAGAAGTGGGTCTGCCGGTTGAGCAGGGCTTCCTTGATCCACCACTGGTTCCAATAGTTTTGCCAGCCATCAAAGCCGTCGCCGGGAATGGCGGTAGTCAAATTGGCAGCGGTGGGCCAGGTCATCAAAATACTCAACAGCGCGTAGCCGATGAGGGCCAGAACGGACGGTTTTTTGAATTGCATAACAGAATTTTAGCGCAAAGATACAGAGACGCAAAGCGGCATAGATGACATTAAGCAACAGTTGCGTTTGACACCTTGAAAACTTCAAAGCATAATGATATTATAGTTGGCGATTACACTTAGGGAGAGAACAAATGATTCAAACGGTGGGTATTGAGGAATTACAGGGTAAATTAACCGGCTACATGCAGCAAGTAAAAGCTGGAAACACCTTGACTATCACAGAATCAGGAGAAGCAATTGGACAGATTACGCCGCTTCCCGTAATTTTGGAGGATCGTCTACAGCATTTATCTGAAGCAGGCATAATTATCTGGAGTGGAAAAAAACTGACCTCGTTAAAATCAACTGTTCAGGCACAAGGCGACCAAACTGTTGCCGATTTGTTATTGGAGAATCGGGAATGATTCTTTATCTGGACGCCAGCGCTCTGGTGAAACGCTATGTAAACGAAGCTGGTTCAACGGAAGTCAATCAGATAATCCTCCGAGCTCAAGCGGTTGGTACAGTGGCGATAAGTCAGGCGGAAGTGTCCGCGGCGCTGTCAAAAGCTGTCCGTATGAAAGTTTTAACAAAACAAGATGCGCTGACCAGCCTTCAGCTTTTCAGAAATGATTGGTCTGATTTAGCGCGGATTCAGGTAACAGAAGAGGTAGTCAATAAAGCGGATGCGCTGGCCTGGACACATAATTTACGTGGCTATGATGCTGTCCATCTGGCTGCGGCTCTGGTTTGGCAGAAATCTCTGGGGTTAAACGTTACTTTAGCCGCTTTTGATCGGCAATTGTGGACATCTGCGAAACAAGCCGGGCTTTTAACTTATCCAACCGATTTGACTGCTATGCTGGCTGACTGGAAACGTCAGACGGCAACAAACTCCCTTAACTCAGCCAAGCGCAAGTAAACGGCCTCCGGGTCAACAAAATGGATGGTCTGCATTCCCAATTGATGGGCGGCAAGGATGTTCTGTTCTGAATCATCCACAAAAATGGTCTGTGACGGCGCAGCGCCAGCGCGCTCCAGCGCAATTTGGTAGATGCGCGCATCCGGCTTCATCACGCCCACTTCGGCGGAGGTGAGGGTGAAGTGAAAAGCGTTGGCGATGTTGAATTGTCGCAGCATTGCCCAGCCATCGCTAAACCAGGTGTTGCTGAGCAAGCCGATGGTGTAACGCGCCTTCAGTTGTCTAATGAGCGCTGCCAGGTCTTCATCTAACGCATCGCCGCCGAAGAAATCTTGTTGCGCCTGCGCCGTTTCCGCCGCAGAAAGCTGAAATTTTTCACCCGCATCAGCCCACACTTCATCCCAACTCGTCTGCCCTAACTGCGCTTTTCGTCCCACCGGCCCGTTGAAAATATAATCCTCAAACTCCCAACGCTTCAGCCCCAATTTCTCTTCCCACTTTATCCGCAGCGAATGATCGCGCGTGCGCAACAACACGCCGCCAAAGTCAAAGATGATAGCGCTTGTTTTCATAGTCCCGCCTCATCCAGATACGCAAAAGCGCTCTCCCGCACCGCTGCTAAATCCTGCGTCCATTTTGCGTGGCGCGGGGAGAGGCTGCCCATTTCAAGGGCGCGCGCAACCCAGGATTTCAGGGCATACAGGCGCACGGCAATCATAGCGTACCAAAAAGGCCGATTGGCAATGCGCTTGCCGCTAATTTTTTCGTAACTATTGACCAGTTCATCGGCCTGAGAGGGGCTGAATTGATGCAAATGATGGGCGGCGGTCATCACGTCCCAGCGCGGGTCGCCGATGGCGGCGTTTTCCCAGTTGAGCAGGGCGGCAATTTTTTTGTCCCGAATGAGAATATTGCCCAAATAGGGATCGCCGTGAATGAGGCGATGCGGCCAGCTCTGTATTTTGACCACAGCGGGCTTCAGTTGCCTGACCGCCCGCCGTAACTCCTCATTCCCCATTTCTCTACCCCACAGCAACATTCGCACCAGCGTGCCTGCGACAGTAGCTTGATAGAGCGGCTCGTTGTTAAGACCGTTGTGGTTCAGCGCGTGCAGCCGGGCCAGCAGTTTGGCCAATTGCGGAATGAGCGCATCAATTTGAGCGTCAAAATCATTTGGCTGTATTTCATTTGACTTGAAAAGAGGGGGGAGATTCCCTCCATCACTCCCGGCCTGCGACGCTTTTCCAGGTGTCCACACCTGCCCGCGCGGCTGTCGCCAGATAAGGTAGGGCGTTTCACCAAACAAGCCGCGCGCCACCGGACGCGGGGCGGGAAACCCGTCCAGCCGCAGACGACGCATTACCGCCCAAACCCGGTCAGCCTGATAAGGGTCTTGCGTTTGCCAGTAGCTAATGCGCCCCAAATATTGCCGCAGCATCAATTTCTGCGAGCGTTTCCTCGCGCTCCACACGCCGGTAAAGGTCATTGTGTCGTGCTGCCAGGTGGATATGTCTTGCGCGTCCACTATTTCGATGGGCGCAACGGTGGGAATGGCGGTGTTTGTCAGATGTTTCAGAAGTTTGTCAGTGGTCATTTGACATTGGTCAACACAATTTCAATTGCTAATTGTTCATTGTTCATTGTTCATTGCTAATTGTTCAATCACCTTTCGATCACTGCGGCCAAAGGCGTAGTTGCGTAGTTCATCCAGCGTAACCCAGGCCCAGTCGGCCACGCCGATTTTTTGCGGCGTTCCCGCCTGAACTGTGGCGGCAAAGGCGTGCAGGGTAATCTTGAAATGGGTGAAGCTTTGCTTAACAACGGTTATTTCTTCGGCTACGCTGATGTCTAACGCCAATTCTTCCTGAATTTCACGGCGCAGACATTGGGGAAGGCTTTCGCCGGGTTCCTGTTTGCCGCCCGGAAATTCCCACAAGCCGCCCAACATCCCTTCGGCGGGACGCTGGGCAATCAAAAACCGGCGATGGTCGCCATTTTTGTAGATGACGCCCGCCGCCACATCAAAATGCGGCAGCGCTTTTTTGCGTCGTTTCACCGGCAGCGAGTCGGCAATGCCCAAATTTCGCGCCTGACACAAGCCGCCTTCGGCAGCGGGGCAGAGCGAGCAGCGCGGTTTAACGGGCGCGCAGAGCAGCGCGCCCAACTCCATCAGCGCCTGGGTCCAATCGGCGGGATCAGGGGCGGATTGGACCAGGTCGGCGGCCAAAGCGTTGATTTTTTGCCGCGCTTCCCGGCTGGCGATTTCATCTTCAATGGCAAACAAGCGACACAAAACTCGCTTGACATTGCCGTCCACCGCCGGAACCGCTTCGCCAAAAGCCAGCGACGCCACCGCCCCGGCTGTGTAATCGCCAAAGCCGGGCAGGGTCTTGAGCGTTTTGGCATCGGCGGGAAGCTGTCCGCCGTACTTGCTCACAATTTCTTGCGCCGCCTGGTGCATATTTCTTGCGCGAGCGTAGTAGCCCAGCCCTTCCCACGCTTTCAATACTTCGGCCAACTCCGCCGCCGCCAGACTTTCCACCGAGGGAAATTTTGCCAAAAAACGGTGGTAGTAGGGAATGACGGTATTGACCTGCGTCTGCTGCAACATCGCTTCGCTGACCCAGATTTTATAGGGATCGCTTTCGCCGCGCCAGGGAAGGTCTCTTTGATTGTGGCGATACCAGCTCAACAGACGGGTTTGCAGTTCGCGCATCATAGCGGTATGATAACTCAACAAATCAGAATATAGAAATCCTAGCTGTCAGCTATTTCCAAAGGAAAAACTATGTCAAACACACTCACCCTGCTCTCCTGGAACGTCAACGGTATTCGTTCCGCGCATAAAAAAGGCTTTTTGGATTGGTTTGAGCAAGCCGGGCCAGACATTCTCTGCCTGCAAGAAACGCGCGCCGAAGAACATCAACTGGTAGAAAATCTGGCCCATCCCGAAGGGTATCACACTTTTTGGAATCACTCAAAAAGCAAAAAAGGCTATAGCGGCACGGCTCTGCTCACTAAAGAAGCGCCGCTGGAGGTGCAATTCGGTCTGGGCGTGGAAGAATTTGATCAGGAAGGGCGCACTATCATCGCCCGCTACCCGTCTTTCACCCTGCTCAACTGCTATTTTCCCAACGGCGGCAGAGACCTGAAGCGCGTCCCCTTCAAGCTGGCTTTTTACGATGCCTTCCTGAAGAAGTGCCAGGAACTTCGCGCCGAGGGGCAGTCGGTGATATTTTGTGGGGATGTCAATACTTCACATCAGGAAATTGACCTGGCCAACCCCAAACCCAACCGGAAAAATACAGGCTTTTTACCGGAAGAACGCGCCTGGATTGATAAATTCATCGAAGCGGGCTACGTAGACACCTTCCGTCATTTCTACCCTGATCTGCCCGCTCAATACTCCTGGTGGTCTATGCGCAGCGGCGCCAGAGCGCGAAATATCGGCTGGCGGCTTGATTATTTCTTTGTCATTGAAGAAATGCTCCGGCGCGCGCAAGACGCCTTCATCCTCCCCAACGTGACGGGCAGCGATCATTGTCCGGTGGGGATTAAACTGGAGACTGGATGATTGGAGATTGGAGATTAGAGATTACGTCAGTTCAATCTCCAATCTCTAATCTCCCAATCTCCAATTCACAGGATAAAAGATGCTTACACTACTTCCTAAACTCCCCCTTTACTGGCTGTACCGAAAATTCGGCTGGCCGCAGATACTGCCCTTTAGCGTGGTGGTCGGCGTGAGCTATCGCTGCAACTCAAAATGCAAAACCTGCGACGTGTGGCGCAAGCCCAACGACGATATGACTCTGGAAGAGTGGGACAAAACCTTCGCCAAAATTGGACGCGGGCCACTCTACTTCACCTTCACCGGCGGCGAACCGTTTTTACGCAAAGATACCGCCGAAATGGCCCTGTCCGCCTACAAACACTGTCGCCCCTCGGTGATTACCATTCCCACCAACGGCATCCTCAGCAAACGCGTCGCCGATCAGGTGGATCGCATTTGCGCGGGCGCGCCTAAAGCCAAAATCGGCATTAACCTCAGTTTGGACGCCATAGGTCAGGAACACGATGAAATTCGCAAAGTTCCCGGCAACTGGGACAAGGCGATGAAAACCTGGCAAGCGCTAAAAGAACTGCAAAAGAAACACGATAATCTGGTGCTGACCACGCATACGGTCATTTCCAGTTTTAATATCGACAAGTTCTTTGAGATTTACGCGGGGCTGCAATTTCTAGATGCCGACAGTTTTATCACCGAAGTGGCCGAAGAGCGCGTGGAATTGGATACGATGGGCTGGGACATCACCCCAATGGCCGATAAATACGCGCCGGCAGCCGATTTTCTGAGCGCAGAAGCAAAAAAACGCCCGGCAAAGGGCATCGCCAAAATCACTCAGTCTTTCCGGGCGCAGTACTATCAGATTGCCAAACGCACCCTCTACGAACACCGGCAGATCATTCCCTGCTACGCGGGCTGGGCAAGCTGTCAGATCGCCCCCAATGGCGATATCTGGAGCTGCTGTATTCGCGCCGAAAGCGTGGGCAATTTACGCGAACACGATTATGATATTCGGCCCATCTGGAAAGGCCGCGAAATGGCCGCACTGAGGCAAAGTATCTATCAGGGCAAATGTTCCTGCCCTATGGCTAACGCCAGCTACGCCAATATGCTGCTGCATCCGCCAACGCTCACATCGGTGATGCTGGATGCGCTAAAACAAAGGACGAGTCCTGATTTATAATATTTTCCGTTCGTAAAACGGATTGCTGTGTAGCTAAAATGCCATCAGCTTGTGCGGCATCCTTTGCCGCTGCAACATATATTTGACACCTTTTCTTCAAGTATATAAACTTCTCCCCAAGTGTAATCAATAAGATTGCCATAAATATTTCTCATCCCATTATGACAAATCAGGACGCAGAACAACTCTTAGTTGAGCGCGCCAAAAACAGCGATCCGGCTGCCTTTACCGAAATTTATGACCAATGCCAGCCGGCTATTTACCGCTACATCTACTATCGTGTGGATGATACCGCTATTGCCGAAGACCTGACGGCGGAGGTGTTTGTGCGACTGGTAGAGCGGATTGACCGTTTCAACTATCGCGGTCAGCCTGTTTTGGCCTGGTTGTATACCATTGCCCATAACCTGCTAACCGATCACTATCGCCGCGCCGGTCGAGTAACCTTTACGCCGGTGGATGAAAAGTTGCCTGCTGACGACATTGATCTTGAACATTTGGCCGAACTGGGACTGTTGAAACAGCAACTGGACCGTGGACTACAACAGCTTACCGAAGACCAGCGACAGGTTATCGTTCTTAAGTTTATCGAGGAATTTAGTAACGCTGAGGCGGCTAAATTGATAAACAAGCCCATCGGCGCGGTTAAATCCCTGCAACATCGAGGCTTAGCCGCCCTGCATCGAATATTGAAAAAGGATGAGCGCAATGTTTAACATTGCCAGAGGCAAGCATACCGCTATCCGTTTTGTTTCGTTATACACAATGACACGCCATCTATTTCAGAAACAATGCCCGGGACGCTCAACAAGATGGATGTTTCTTTTTGGTAATATGTTTAAAGAATGGGGACTTTAACGTGACGCGTAATAATTTCGATGATATTCTCGACAAATGTTTATATATGCTCCAGAATGAACAAGTCCCCCTTGACGACTGCCTGACTCAGTTCCCGCAATACGCCGCCGATTTACGCCCCTTACTGGAAATGGCAGTCGAAGTCAGCCGCTCTCCCCACCCAATTGCAACCACATCTGCGTTCAATAGTGGAAAACAGCGCATGTTAGCCACTTTGGCCGAAAAAAAACGTACCCAAGCCGTATCTCCTTCACATCTCAATCGTTATGCACAACAAGAACAACATCCATTCAGTAGACTAAAGGAGATATTTACAATGGCAAAACTAAATTCTTTCCCTATGGTAGCGGCAACTGCCCTCATAATCATTACAGGATTGGCAATTGGCGGTAACTTTGCCTTCCAAACGTGGCGAGCAGGCGAGGTAACTCAAACAGCTTCTCTGGCCGATATGGTTGGTGTAGTAGAAGTGCAGTTGTCCGGCAGCGCCAGCTGGCAGCCGGTGGTAAGCGGTGTTATCGTTAAGCCCGGTGATCGCATTCGCACCGGGAGCCATTCATCGGTGACGCTGGTATTTTTTGATAATAGCCGGACCAGTCTGGCGGCTGACACCCGCATCAGCGTAACCCAATTGAGCGCTCGCCGGGATGGCGGCAATAAAGTGATTGCCTTGACTCAATGGATGGGGCAAACCGTTAACCGCGTCGAACGTCTGCTGGACCCCGCATCCCGCTTTGAAATTGAAACGCCCACCGCGGTTACGGCTGTGCGTGGTACAGAATTTACAATCCAAGTAGATGATAACGGCGCGACTCGCGTGGCCGTGACCGAAGGTGTGGTCGAAGTGACGGCTCAGGAATCCACCGTCAAAGTCGAAGCCGGACAATCCACCACCGTTCAGCCCGGTGAGCCGCCATCGTCGGTTGCGCCCGCAGTAGATTCTTCAGACACGCCCCAATCACCGGATGAAAGCGATGACAGCGGCGCTACCGGTCAGGATGACGACGATACAGCCAATACCGATGATGCGAGCAGTGATAATCTGGGCGATAGTGTTGATAATGACCGTGACAACGACAGCGCACCCGACACTGACGATGCCTTCCCTGATGACCCGGACGAGGATACCGACAGCGACAATGACGGCGTAGGCGACAACACCGATGATGACGACGACAACGATGGCGCACCCGACACTGACGATGCTTTCCCCAATGACCCGGACGAGGATACCGACAGCGACAATGACGGCGTAGGCGACAACGCCGATGATGACGACGACAACGATGGAACTCCCGACACTGACGATGCCTTCCCCAATGACCCGGACGAGGATACCGACAGCGACAATGACGGCGTGGGCGACAACGCCGATGATGACGACGACAACGATGGAACTCCCGACACTGACGATGCCTTCCCCAATGACCCGGACGAGGATACCGACAGCGACAATGACGGCGTAGGCGACAACGCCGATAATGACGACGACAACGATGGCGCATCCGATGGCGATGGCGACGATGGCGATGGCGACGATGGCGGTGATGACGACGATGATGACGACGATGATGATGATGACGACGATGATGACGACGATTAAAAATAATCGTGCATCGACCCTGCCAGACTAATTTATTAACCTGTAATTTTCAGGACAGGCAATCATTCAAAAAACAGGATTGCCTGTCCTGACTGAGAAATTACAAACCAACTTGATATTTTATTTTGACTCGAAAGCGAAACAAGCATTGTTCAAGCCAGGAAACAAATGATGACGCGTGAAAATGGCCTGCAAAAACTACTGATAAAGTATGGGCGCCGTTTGCAAAAACTCAAAGAGCAACAAGCTTCGTTTGGCTTGCATACCTCGCCTCATATTTTGACAGAAATCGAAGATTTAGAAGTAAGAATAGAGGTTCTGCAAACAGAATTAACGGAAATGGCGGGAAACAGGGCAAGGTCAACTTCCAAGACTAGCTCCTCTATATTTTCGCTGCCGGCTCAAGGGTCGTCGCGTTCAGCCATCGGGGTATTGTTTGCATTGTTAGTCACCGGACTGTTGCTTGTGTTGCTAATATCTCTACCGTCCTGGGATGTCTATTCAGATATATCTTTCTACAAGTACTTGATGACATCAACAGCAACCCCAAGCTTTACGCCCACCCCCACGCTAACATCGATTTCTACTTCAACGTCAACATCTGCCTCACCCCCTACTTCTACGCCGGTTCCCACCCTGAAAGCGTCTGCCCCACCGTCGATTGACCCGCCCCCTCCGCCGCCTCCAAACAACAATGACAACGGTGATGACGATGACGACGGCGATGACAATGATGACAATGATGACAATGATGACGATGACGCCAGCAACGATGACTAGGGAGCAGCGAGTATGACAACTTCCAAACGTCGCTTGTTTACAGGGGAAAAGTTATTCTCCAAAGTACACCTGTGGGGAGTTTTATTAGGGATTACGGTTGGCGTATTACTGTCTTTGGCGCGGGCAGGGGGGCTCTTTAGCACCATACAACTACGCAGTACCGATTTTTTATACGGGGACATACCGCCCGGCGATACAATTATCATTGTTACCATTGACGATGCCAGTATAGCCCAACTTGGCCCCTGGCCCTGGCCCTACGCCACTCACGCGCAGTTTATTGAATCGCTTTCTCAAGCCAGCGCGCTTGGCGTAGATATTTTGTTTGAAGAATATGGCGACTTTTCCTTAGTAGAAGCCACCAAACAAACCGGCAACGTTGTATACCCGATTTTGGGCGTGCTGCCGAATAAAGCCGCTCCGGGAATAATGCAGGCTCAAATGTTCATCGAACCTCCTGTCCCCTTGCAAAATGCAGCCGTTGGGGTGGGGATTGTCAATGTTTTGCCCGATGCTGATGGCGTGGCGCGGCGGCTTCCCTTGCTTGTTCAACACAATAACCGTGTAGTAGAAGCAATGAGCCTGCAAATATTGCGTCACTATTTGAGTTTACCTCCCACCCCTCCCGGTAAACTGGAGAATGGCTACATCCGCGCCGATTCCTTGCTCATCCCGGTGGACTACTGGGGAAATATGAATATCAACTTTGTTGGTGAGCCGGATGCATTTCCCACCTATGCTTACATTGATGTTCTGACCGGCGCCGTTCCCCCCTCTGCTTTTCAGGACAAAATCGTGCTGGTTGGTCAGATGGGCATGACCGGCGGGGGCGATATTCATCTGACGCCTACTTCTCGCGGCGGGAGACCGATGAGCGGCGTGGAAATTCAAGCCAACGTCATCCATACCATTCTTCACCATCGTTTTTTGCAAAAGCAGCCTTTGTTGAACGACATCATCATCATTTTGGGAATAGCGCTGTTCAGCGGGCTGTTCTTGCCTCGTTTGCGCGTGTTTTGGGGATCGTTGGTAATGTTATTGATGGGCGCTGGCTACTGGCTTTATGCCTTTTACATCTTCAACCGGGGACAAATCCCTGACTTGCTCTACCCCACCTTGAGTCTGGCGTTCAGTTATATCGCGGTAATGATTGGCGGATTTGTGTTGGAAAGCCGTCATCGTCGCCATGTAACGGCTCTGTTTGGGCGATATGTTCCACCGGCGGTGGTCAACGAAATTTTAGCCGACCCCGAAGCGATGGAACTGGGCGCGGCAAGAGAGCAGGAAATCACTGTCCTCTTCACCGACATTCGAAATTTCACCACTTTTTCAGAAAAGACAAAACCGCGCCAGATCGTAGAAATCTTGAACCAATACCTGAACCAGATGACCGAGGCGATTTTTGCTTATGGCGGCACGGTGGATAAATTCACCGGTGATGGCTTGATGGCCCTTTTCAACGCCCCTCTGCCTCAAACTGATCACGTTTTGCAAGCTGTACAGGCTGCTTTGACGATGCAAAACAAGGCAATCAGTCTGGATGCTTCGGTAGGGGAGCCGCTAAGGTATGGTATTGGCATCCATACCGGCTACGCTATTGTGGGCAACATCGGCAGCCGGCAGCGCTTGGAATACACCGCCATTGGCGACACGGTCAACACTACAGCCCGATTGCAAGGCTTGGCCAAGGGCGGGCAGGTTTTGATCAGCCAGGCTGCCTGTGAGCAGGTCAAAGGCCGGGTAAGGGTACAAGAAATGGGAGCCGTCAAAGTCAAAGGACGGCAGGAGTCGGTGCAGGTATATAGAGTCCTGTCTTTAACTGGCGACACAAAGAGTATTTCATTGGATGATTGATATACGCCAAAAATTAAACAGGTTTTAGTCTCATTGACGTACTGTTTGAGAAAAAGGGTTCAATGTGGATTCGAGAGGTAAAGTCAGGTATCACCGAGTTCAGTCAAAACTTGCCAGCGAAAATTGGCGAAATCACGAAAGCCAAAAGCGCGATTGATAATCCCCCGAATGGCCCGATTTGTCCCCTCTACGAAGCCTTGTGT
>DUEH01000038.1 GCA_011192195.1 Chloroflexota bacterium
AAGCGCCAAAGTCGGTGATAGTTTTAATACGACCCTTCAGCTCTTGCCCCACTTTTACCGGAATGTAAAATTTATCCTTGCCTTTGCTGTTGCCTTTACCGGCGGATTTACGTTTTTTAGCTTTAGGCTTTTCTTCTTCTTTAGGAGGGGCGGACGCTTCAGCTTCGGTGGAGGGGGCTTCGGTGGCAACGCTTTCCGCAATTTGCGCCTCGGCGGGTTTTTCGATTACAGGTGCTTGAGATACTTCAGTTTCGGCCAATTCCTGGCCTTTGAGGGGGGTTTCTTCAGTCATTGCTTCTATTACCTATCCAGTTTTTATCGAATCAGGCCAGCGCGTAGGCGCGTACCCGTCAGCTAACACAAATCGGGATTATACCACCCCCCTTTTAAGGCGGCAAATAGCAAGGCGACAAAGTTTTTTACTAACATACGTTCCTGCAATTGACAAGGTTTGTACACCCGTTTGAGCGCTGACCGCCGACGGATGACCGCCGCAAAATCGGCCTTTTTCAGCGGTCATCCGTCGGCGGTCAGCGCTCAAACGACAGGACTTTGACGCCGAAATCACTGTCAAACTCGGGGAATATTGTTAGTGAGATAAAATTACTGTACCGCCGCTTCGGGCTGCAATTCGGCGGGAACTGCCAGCGGAGGCAGGTTGCGATTGCTGCGGATTTGGTTTTCGATTTCGTAGAGAATGGCCTGATTACCGCTTAGATAGCCTTTGGCGTTTTCTCGCCCCTGAGCCAGGCGAATGTCATTGTAACTGTAAAAGGAACCGCGCTTGTCAACAAGGCTGTCCTCAACCGCCAGATCAAGCACATCGCCGGTTCTGGAAATGCCTTCGTTGTACATAATGTCAAATTCGGCTTTTTTGAATGGCGGGGCAACCTTGTTCTTTTTGATGGTTACGCGTACGCGATTGCCGGTCACTTCGCCGCCGTCTTTGATGGCCTGGATGCGTCGAATGTCTACGCGCACCGAGGCGTAAAAGCGCAGCGCCATCCCGCCGGTGGTGGTCTCCGGATTGCCAAACATCACACCGATTTTTTGTCGCAGTTGGTTAGTGAAAACGAGGATGGTATTCGTTTGCTTGACGGCGCCGGAGAGTTTACGCAACGCTTGACTCATCAGCCGGGCCTGTAACCCCATATGACTGTCGCCCATTTCTCCCTCTATCTCAGAACGCGGAACCAGAGCGGCCACGCTGTCAACCACCACAATATCAATGGCGTTGGAACGCACCAGCGCTTCGGTAATTTCCAGCGCCTGTTCGCCGGTGTCCGGCTGCGCCACGTAGAGATTGTCAACGTCAATTCCGCAACGAGCGGCGTAGGCTGGGTCCAGCGCGTGTTCCACGTCAATAAAGGCGGCCATTCCGCCCACCTTCTGCACTTCGGCAATGGCGTGTTGGCACAGGGTTGTTTTACCGGATGATTCCGGCCCGTAAACTTCGATGACCCGCCCTTTGGGAAAGCCGCCTACGCCCAGCGCCAAGTCTACGGACAGGCATCCGCTGGATACGGCTTCTACCTGCATATTGTGAGCGTCGCCCAGTTTCATAATGGTCCCGTCGCCAAAACGTTTTTTTAGATCGTTCAGCGTGGATTCTAAGGCTTTTTCACGTCCGTTACCCGCTTTAATTTTTGCCATAACTATCCTCCAGATATCAACGAAACATTTGTTCTGGTTTTCTGCAAGGAAATTATAGCACGTGCGTTTCAGAGAGTCAATTTTTGTCTAGTGAGAGGGTGCGTCTCACTTGTTAGGCGAATATCAGAGGTTAGCATCCTGAGTAGGTTTGAACGTAGTGAAAGACGTATCAAAGGATGCTAATTCTGGACATTCGCCTAACAAGAAACGTATCTTGCCAATAACTTGGGGGTAAGTTGAAAGGACGATCAGTCAGTAAATCTGGGGAAAGTAAATTAACTGTTTGCGGAGAGTGACAAACGGTTGTCCGTGTCAGGTGTTTTTGGCAAATAAGAAGTTGACTATTTGGCAATCAGAAAGTTGACCACTTTGGTTGATATAGATTTTTTTTGGCGCTCTAAAAGTTGACCACCAAGTCCAGCATTTCTCCGAAAATAGCATCACCCCCTTTTGAAAAACATCATATCCACAGGCTAAGTTGGTTTCACAAATTGAGCGTTGGCGTATTTTTAGCCATCGCCTTGCTCCCGTTGCATTCGCTGCCGAAAGCGCCAGGATTCGCCCACAAATTCGATGATGTGGGCGCGATGGGTGAGCCGGTCCAGCAGAGCCAGGGTCAATCGTTCATCTCCAAAGATCTGGGGCCAGTCTGCAAATTTAAGATTCGTGGTGATAATTATGGCCACTCGCTCGTACAGAGCGGCGACAAATTGAAAGACCAACTGCGCTCCGACTGCGGAGAAGGGGATGAAGCCCAATTCGTCCAGCACGATCAATCTCTCGGCTACGCTCAAGACAGGTCTGTGTCTCAGCGCAGTGGCGATGACCTTTTCCAGCCGGGTTTCTTCCTGCGCTAAAATCAGCTCGTTGACCAGGCTGGCCGCGTTGTAAAAGCGCACTCGCTCTCTTTGCCGGCAGGCCGCCATCCCCAATCCGGTGGCAATATGCGTTTTTCCCAGTCCCGGGTTCCCAACCAGGATGATCGGCTCCTTCCGGGCAATATACTCTCCTTGCGCCAAAGTCAAAAGACGCTGTTTGTTCAGCTTCGGCACGGCTGAAAAATCGAAATCAGCCAGTTCTTTGATGATCGAAAAACGCGCCCCTTTGATCCGCTGACGCTGCGAATTCAGGTCTCGTTGCGCTGTTTCTTGTTGCGCCAGAGCCAGCAAAAACTGCTCGTAGCTTCGATTTTCTTGCGCCGCGTCTTGCGCGAATGCACCATAGTTCTGGATGAATGTTTTCAGTCGCAGTTGCTTGAGATGGCCTTCCAGAAGTGACTTAGAGCCTTATGCAAAAAGATCGACAAAAAGTTGTCGATGTCATTGTTGAATAGAGATACCAAGTAACTGAAATAAAGAAAACATTTCGGTTTGAACTTTAACATACTGAATATCTAAATCGGTTTGCTGCGAAGAGCTGTCAGTTGGCAAGTGCTGTGTTGTTGCTGCCAGAAGAGGTTTAATGACTTTGGCGCGAAGGGTTAGCAAGGCAGCCATCGTCTTCAGTCCCATTGGGGTTGGTTCATAACGACGAGAGTTATCAATCACTTTGCTGTAAACATATATCAGGACTTGACAGTTGAGTATATACAACAAATAGTTGACAAATTTCTCCTGTTCAAATAAGATAGGGTTGTACCGTATAGTGCAATTAAGTTTCATAATACGCAACCCAGTCAGGAGAAAACGAGATGAAACCCCAACGACGCAAGCCACGCGCTTTCAGTCAATCGGCAGCCTCCCTGCCCGATTTACCCCGTATTCGTCCCAAGTTGACTATGTTAGGCCAGGAAGATCGCCTGCGTCTTCACCGCGCATCCTGCAAGATACTCCATCGTACCGGCGTGCAAGTGCACAGCGAGGCGGGCTTGAAACTTCTGCGCGATGCCGGCGCGCGCATCGAGGATAATCTGGTTAAAATTCCACCGTCGTTGGTGGAGTGGGCGTTAGCCGCCGCGCCGGATAAGTTTAATCTGTACAAGCGCGGCAGTGATGAAGTTGCCATCAAGCTTGATGGTGAACACTGCTATTTCGGCCCCGGCTCCGACACCCTCCGCTATCTAGACCCCCGCAGCGGCCAACGTCGCGATTTTCAACTGGCCGATATTGCCGATTGTATGCGCTTATGCGATGCGTTGCCCGAAATTGGCTTTGTGATGTCGGTGGGCATCCCCCGCGACGCGCCGGAAAATGCGCACTATCGGCATCAATTTGCCACAATGCTGCAACACACCACTAAACCCATTGTCTTTGTATGCGACGGTTTGGCCGACATTGAAGCGATTGCGGCTATGGCGGCGGCAGTTGCCGGAGGGATGGACCGGCTGACCCAATACCCCAACCTTCTCCTCTACTCAGAACCAAGCACCCCCTTACAGCACTCTCTGGAAGCGACCGAAAAGCTCATCTTTTGCGCCGAACATTCTATCCCTGTCACCCACTCTCCCGCACCGATGATTGGTGGTACAGCCCCCATCACCATTGCCGGAGCAGTAGCATTGGGCAACGCCGAAATGCTCAGCAGTCTGGTGATGCACCAGCACAAAAACCCCGGCGCGCCCTTCCTCTACGGACACGGCACGCATCATATGGATATGAAGGATATGATCAGCGTCTACGGCGCGCCCGAATTTCAACTGGCCCGCGTTATGGCCGCCGAAATGGGCCGTTTCTACCACTTGCCCGTGTGGGGCTACACCGGTCACAGCGACAGCAAAGTGGTTGACGCCCAGGCCGCAGCCGACGCCCAATTCTCTGCAATGACGGCCTTGCTGGTCAAAACCAATCTCAACCACGATGTAGGTTACCTGGAAAGCGGCCTGACCAACTCGCCGGAAATGATGGTCTTGACCAACGAGATCATCTCCCAAACGCGGCGCTTTACGGAAGGCGTGCGTATTGACGACGAAGCGCTGGCGCTGGACGTGATCCACGATGTAGGGCCGGGCGGCGAATTTTTGAGCCACGACCACACAATGGATCACTGGCGCGAGCTGTGGCTGCCGCAGGTCTTCAATCGCCAGCGTCTGGACACGTGGGAGGAAAGCGGCGGGTTCAGCGTCAATCAAAAATTGCGTGAAGTAACCGTCACCTTGATGGAAGAACATCAGGTTGAAGCGCTGCCTGAGTCGGTTGAACAAGAAATCGAGTCAATCCTGAGTGAAAGAAAAATATGAAACAAAGGCGCAGCAAGAATACAAAGCGCCAAATAGTCCCCGGCATCTGCGGAATCTGCCCGGCGGGTTGTGGAGTCAATGTGCATCTGGTGGATGGCAAAATTGATCGCTTGACGCCGCTAAAGAATCACCCACAAGGCATTGTTTGTCCACGTGGCACACGCGCCTCCGAAATCGTCTATTCCCCGGACAGGCTGCTCTATCCCCTCAAGCGCGTCGGCGCGCGCGGCGAGGGCAAATTTAAGCGCGTAAGTTGGGACGAGGCGCTCGATACCATCGCCGCTCAACTCAAGAACATTGCAACAGAGTATGGCCCCGAAGCAAACTGCATCTACACTGGACGCGGCGTCTTTGAGCGCTCCTTGTGGGAGCTATTGTCTCCTGCCGGTGTACGCGAAACTTCCGCCTGGAATTTACTGTTCCCGCTTGGCTCGCCAAACACCACCGGCGTGGGCGCTATTTGTTATGCCTCGCACGGCGTTATTGCGCCTCTAACCACCTTTGGCGTGTGGGAGGTAGATACCGACGCCGACATCGAAAATGCAGAGCTGGTTGTGGTATGGGGCAGCAACCCCTCTACCGACTCCTCTCCAATCAACTTGCGCAGGATCAAAAATGCGCAAAAGAGAGGGTCCAAGGTCATTGTCATTGACCATCGTCGCAGCGAGACAGCCAAAGCAACCAAAGCGCATTGGCTCGGCATTCGGCCCGGCACAGATGGCGCGCTGGCGTTGAGTATGCTTCAGGTTGTGATTGAAGAAGATCTATACGACTGTGAATTTGTAGAAAAATGGACACTGGGCTTTGAAGAATTAAAAACTTACGTCGCTCAATTTACGCCCGAAAGGGTGGAACGGATCACCTTTGTACCGGCCGATGAAATTCGGCAGACAGCTCGAGCCATTGCTTCAGCCAAGGCAGCGTCCCTGGTCAGCTACACCGGGCTGGAGTATACCAACAGCGGCGTGCAAAACATTCGGGCGGTGTTAATTTTGTGGGCCATTACCGGCAATTTTGATGCGCCCGGCGGCAAAGTCATCAAGATGAAAGGGAGTGAGTTCCACGTAAACCAGAGTATGCGTCTTGAAGCGCCCAATGGCGTTGACCCGATTGGTAAAGACACGTACCCTCTCTATCATCTGTATCGCAAAGAAGCGCACGCAATGGAACTGCCCAGAGCCATTTTGCATAACGATCCCTACCCGCTGCGTGCAATGCTCATTATTGGCTCATCTATCATCACCGCCTATCCCAATCCTGATTTGTGGCGACAGAGTTTTTCCGCTCTGGACTTTTTGCTTGTTGTCGACCGCTTTTTGACCGCCGACGCCCTGTACGCCGATATTGTTTTGCCAACTGGCACAATGTTTGAAACCGAAACCTATATGACTTATGGGCCGAGCGTGCAGTTGCGTGAACAAATAATTGAATCTGAGGGCGACTCTCGGCCTGACCGGGACATTGCCATTGCCATTGCCAATCGGCTGGGTTACGGACACCTTTACCCCCAATCCAGCGAAGAGATGCTGCGCCAGGCCCTGGTAGACACCGGCGTTACACTGGAAGAATTGCGCCGCCACCCGGAAGGCGTGACCTTGCCGGAGGTAAAGCAACGCTACCGCAAGTGGGAATTGGGACTGCTGCGCCAGGATGGCAAGCCGGGCTTTGAAACGCCATCGGGTAAATTTGAAATCGCCTCGACTACGCTGGCAAAGTATGGCTACGATGCCCTGCCGGTGTATGTCGAGCCGCAGGAAGGGCCGATATCAACGCCGAAAGTGGCCGAACAATTCCCGCTGGTGTTCAATTCCGGGGCCAGAACCCAGTCCGATTTTCGTTCGCAGCACCACAACATTCCCGGTCTGTTAAAAATGCAGCCTCATCCCTTGGTTTCTCTGCACCCCCAGGATGCGGCTTCCCGTAACATTCAAAGCGGCGATGAGGTATTTGTTGTTTCTCCTCGGGGGAAAGTTCGCTATGTAGCCTGTGTAACCGAAGATATTGTGTCTGGCGTCATCGAAGCCAACGCGGGCGGCGGCAGCCCCATTGCCGACCGCCCCTGGCGAGAGTGTAACGTCAACGAGCTAAGCGACGCCGATAATCGAGACCCCATTTCAGGCTTTCCGGTCTACAAGGCTCTGTTGTGTGATGTGCAAAAACGTAGTGCGTAGCAAAAACGAACTGCGCGCCACGCAACATTGTTATTCAAAAAAATGGAGATGCCAGTATGACCCAACAAACAACCACCCCCATTCAATCTATCCAACGCGCAACGGCCATTCTGCGCAGCTTCACCGAACGAGAACCGGAATTAAGCGTAAGCGTTCTCAGCCAACGGCTGGAACTGCACAAGAGTACGGTTTCGCGCATTTTGGCGACGCTTCAAACAGAAGGGCTGGTGGGGAAAAACCCGGAGACGGGTAAGTATAGTCTGGGCCTGGGGTTGATCAGTCTGGCGGGCGTGGCTTTAGGTCGCTTGAGTGTACGGGGGGTGGCCGAAGTCCATTTGGATAAGCTGGCTGAAATCTCTCGGGAAACCATCAATGTGGCCGTTGTAGACGGTCAGGAATGTGTGAGCATAGAGCATATTCCCGGCCCCCAATCGCTGCGATATGTTGGCTGGATTGGTCGCCGAATGCCCTTTCACGCCACAGTTTGCGGCAGGGCGCTACTGGCCTACGCCTCGCCGGAAGAACGCGCCACAATGCTAAGTTTCCCCTTGACAGGATATACCGCCCAAACCATCGTTGACAGCAAAACTTTAGAAGATACGCTAAAAAAAACGCGGCAACAAGGCTACGCCATTGTACACGAGGAGTTTTCAGAAGGATTCAGTGCCATCGCCGTCCCTGTTTTCAATCACGCGGGGCGGGTTATTGCCGCAATCTCCATTGCCGGACCTGCTTTTCGTATGGGAAGGGATGAAATTATCAGCCTTATTGAGCCGCTTCTGGAAACAACTCATACTGTTTCCGCCGAACTTGGACACACAGCCCTTGCGCCATCTCTGTTGAAAACAGAACGTAAGCGGCGGCTAGATCTGCAATAAAAACGGCGCGTTGGGTGCTGTTGACACCTGACGCGCCGAGCATTACCTCAGCCTCAAATTCAAAAGGGTAAACGCTCATACCCCCCCTGCAATCCCCCCGTTGACGGGGGGATTGAGGGGGGGTAGGTGAGTAGTTACTAGAAATATCCACAAGAAAATACAGAGCCGAAATCCTGCTTTAGCTCCTCCGGCTGGATTCGAACCAACAGCCAACCGGTTAACAGCCGGTTGCTCTACCATTGAGCTACGGAGGATTGCGAAGGAAATTATATTTGAAATGTGAATATAAGCAAATTTGATGGTGTAACTTGCTAGACCGGCAGAATCACCATTACCACTGCTGTTTGCAAGATAAAAATTGGTAGTCCGTTTATCAAATAATCTCGCATGGTGTATTGACCGGCGCGGCGAATGAGAAGATTGTCGGCGTTGGTAATTGGCGTGAGATAAGAGGCTGTGGCGGCAATGGCCACGGCAATGACAAAAGGCTGGGGAGACATACTTTGCGCCGTTGCCAGACTGACGGCTATGGGGACTATCAAGGCCACAGTTACCGCATTTGAGACCACCTGCGTGACCAATGCGCTAAAGAAATAGAGCAGGAGCAGCGTTCCAGTTGAGCCAATGCTGGGCGCCAGACCGATCATCCATTGGGCAATGAGTTGCGCTGCGCCGGTTTTTTCCAGAGCTATTGCCAGCGGGAACATACCGCCAATAACAATGATGGTGCGCCAGTCAATACTTTGGTACGCTCTATCAAGTGTGATGCAACCGCTAAGGATCAAGGCCAGCGTCGCCGCCAGACTGGCTGTCGCCAGCGAAAGCGCCCCCGATACCACCAATAATAGCATTATCCCCAGAATGGCCGCTGTTAGACTGGCTTTGCGGGTGACCAGATCGCCGGTTTCCGGCCCCAGGTCAGTGACTTGTATCAAATTCAGGTCATTCCCCACGCGTTTGATACAGGTTGCCGGCCCTTGAAGCAGCAGCGTGTCGCCGGGGTTCAAGCGCAAGTGAGGCAAATTTTGTCGGATGGGACGATTTTGCCGGTGGACGGCCAGAACATTAAGGCCGTATTGCTCTCTAAAGCGCGTTTGGGCCAGGGTTTTGCCCACCAGCCGGGAGCGAAAGGGGACCATCACTTCGGCCAGACGCAATTCTTCGTCTTCCAGCAAGTTGAACTCGTCCAGAGAAACGCGGCTCTTTGCTTCCAGCGCGTGACGGGCAGCGGCTTGAAAGATATTCCCGCGTGGGCCATCTACAATCAGCAGGTCGTCCTGTTCCAGAAATGAATCCGGTCTGGCCGGGCGCGTCTTGCCATCTTCTGATTGCACAGCAATAACGTTCAGGTGATAGGCTTCGCTGAGGTCGCTGTTCCCCAAAGGATAGCCAATCAAGTCCGAGGCAGACCGGACACGCAAGCGGTACAGTTGGCCGGTCATTCGATAGGAACGCTCAACCTCTTCCAGCGATGGTTTGGGCGCTTCAGCAGGCATTAGACGGCGCAGCAAGCGCTTTCCGGTGAGCAAATACCAGGCAATGACCAGACCCAGCGACGCCACTCCGTAGAGAGTCAGGCTGAAAAACCCCAGCGCCTGACCTCCGCTAACTATTAGCGCGTCGCTGGCTACCAGGTTTGAGACGGTTCCAATCAAAGTCAGCAGGCTGCCCATTGTGGCTGCCGCCGCCAGGGGCAGTAACAACTGAGAGGGCGCTAATTTTGCCCGTTTGGCGATGCGCACAACTGCGGGCAGCAGCGCCGCAATGACCAGTAAACTGCTCAATACGGCGCTTAATAGCCCGGCGGTGAGCATAATGGACAGCATTAACGTTGCTCTGCTCTTATTGCCAACGCGAAGCAGTTGTCTGGCGACAATGGCCGCTACGCCCGTATCGTTGAGCGCTTTGCCGATGATGAAGATGGTAGGGACAATGATGATCACCGGCTGCCCAAAGGCGCTGAAGGCTTCTGTGGGGCTGAGGATACCGGCGATGATCAGCGCCAGCGTTACCAGTAGCGCAGTCAATTCAGGGCGCAGCCGCTGGACGGCCATCACCACTAAAGAAACCATCAATACTATCAGGGTAAAAGCAATTTGAGGAGTCATTATTGTTGAAAACTCACTAACATATACCCCTGCAATTTGACAGGATTTACGCGCCAGTTTGACCGCTGACCGCCGACGGTTGACCGCCGAAAGGGCGGTTTTGCGGCGGTCTGCGGTCTTCCGTCGGCGGTCTTTTGGCAAACGACAGGGCCTTGACGCCAAAATAGCTGTCAAATCCGAAGGGTATATGTTAGTGAGATCAGCTATCAGCCTTCAGCTATCAGCCGTCAGCTACAGCTAAAAGCTGACCGCTGATGGCTAATTGCTGAAAGCTAAAAAAGGAACGCAATTTATGCCCGTTTTATCCCCGTCTACAACACCCTGTCCGGCGGCGCTGCAACAACTGCTGAAACGACAGCCTGCCTTGCGAGAAGCAGCCAAACCTCTGCTTCAGGCGTTTCGCACGCTAAGCGACAGGTTTCGTGGTGGAGGAACGCTCTACCTCTGCGGTAATGGCGGCAGTATGAGCGACGCTCTGCACATCTCCGGCGAATTGCTCAAATCCTACGCCCAACCTCGGGCGCTGCCGGAAGATTTGCGTCAGCAGTTGGCCGCGCAGCCTGACGGAAAAATGTTGGCCCGAAATCTGGAACCAGGCTTGCGCAGCGTTGTTCTGGGAGCCAATCTGGCCTTGAGCAGCGCCGTTGCCAACGATATGCCGGACCGCGATATGAATCTGGCCCAAGAACTTTTGGCGCTGGCCCGTCCCGGCGATGTACTGTTAGCTATCAGCGCCAGCGGAAACGCCGGCAACGTGGCTTACGCCGCCCAAACCGCTCGCGCGCTGGGGCTAAGCGTCATCGCCCTCACCGGGCAAGATGGCGGAAAATTGGCTTCGCTGGCAGACATCGCCATTCGCGCTCCCGCCCGCCGCACCGACCGCGTTCAGGAATTACATATTCAGCTTTACCATACCTTGTGTGAGATGTTGGAAGTGGAATTTTTTGGTGATTGAAAAATTCGTCGCAATTATTCGACATTAGAAGTCCACAGATAAACACAGATGGACGCAGATAAATTAGAAATAAATCTGTGTCCATCTGTGTTTATCTGTGGACTATTCAAGAATCATTCTGCTATTAGATACGGCTGTCTCTCCCCCTTATTTGCCCATCGCAACTGTTCAGGTGAGACAATGCCGGTGGTTCCTAGCTGCTGAATAGTCACAAAAGCAGCCAAATTGCCCAAGCAGGCCGCTTCAAGGGGAGTTGCGCCGCAACACAAACCGGCGGTCAATGCCGCTATCACGCTATCGCCGGCGCCCACAATGTCAACAGGGCCGTCAACAGGAAGGGCGGGCGCAATTTCTGCGCCATCGCCGCTGACGAGCAACATTCCCCGCTCACCCAAAGTCACAAAAACCGGCTTGCCGCTTCGCCGGGACAAAACCTCTCCGGCAGCCTGCGCCGCCGCCAAACTTGGCTGCTCCCCCGCTTGTTCTGCGCCAAGCGCTTTCAGCGCCTCCGCCGCATTAGGCTTCAAAATTACATGTTTGAAAAGACCAATTCGCTCCCGCGAATCAACGGTGATCAGCGGCCCGGACGTCTGACTGCCCAGAGCGATAATGGCTTGGCGGACGCGCCCGGTGATTACGCCGCAATCAGGCTCCGGCACTTGATCGGCTACAATAATGCCGTCAACATTGGCAGCCAACGCTTGCAAGCGAGAGATGATCTCTTGTTGCAGGTCATCGGGTTGGGGGCTGCGGTTTTTGATGTCAAAGCGATTGAGTTCGCGCGTGCGACCATCGCTTTCGCGCATCATCGCTTTGGTGTAGGTGGGGGTAAAGCGGTTGGGCGCTTCCAGCAGATGGTCAATATCCACCTTTTGCGCCGACAAAGCGCGCTTCAGTTCATAGCCTTCGCCGTCAGCGCCAATAACGCTCAAAGCTGTAACTTCTACGCCCAAAGCGCGCAAATTATTCACCACCGTACCCGCCGCCCCCGGCGATACGCGCTTTTCCGTCACCTGATACGCCTCCAAGCCGGTTTCCAGAGATATTTCGCTCAGGCGGCGATCGAGCATCAGATATTTATCCAGAAAAAAATCCCCCACCACTAAAATGCGTTTTTGCGGCAGAAGCGCCAAAATTTCTTCCAGACGGTTTGGATGCAACATTTTCTGAAACTTCCTCCCCAAACAGACCGCTGACCACTGACGGCTGACCGCCGAAAGGTCGATTCTTCGACGGTCAGCCGTCAGTAGTCAGCGGTCTGTCAGCAGCCGATGCAAATTACCCAGCGTGGCGCGATGGTCTCCCCGAATGTAGAAACTTTCGCCGCCATCTTGCACGGTGCGCACCAGAATAGTTTTGTAGGGACGGTAGTAGTAGCGGTAGTCGGTTTTGGACGCTTCCTGTTGAAGCTGGTCGCCCAGAGGGATCAAATCAAAAACAGCAGTGGTGAAGTGGCGAATCTCCCGACCTTCCTGATAAGCCACGTTACGCGCCATTGACAGCGCCTTGAGATAAACTTCCGGCCCCATCACCGATGTGCCAAAGTTGAGCAAAACGCCCCCTTCCAGTTGGGTGATGGTCTGCGCAAAAACCAAAAAATCGTGATAGGAAGCTTTGCCCAGCGCTGCGCCGTCGGTATTGGGATGCTCGTGGATGATGTCGTAACCAATGCCAATATGAGCCGTAACCGGCGCGCCCAAACGATAGCCCGCCCCCAAGATACTCACATCGCGGTGAGGGAGTTCACCCTGAACAATAGCCCGGCCAACGGCTTCTCCCAAGCCGATATTCTCTGCCGCGCCCTGACGGATGATCTCATTGAGTCGCCCGGTTTCACGCCACAAGCCAAATTGCCCTGTGGAGATGTAGCGCGCCACGCTTTCGGTAGTAGCGCCAATCAGAGACATTTCAAAGTCGTGAATAGGCCCGGCGCCGTTCATTGCCACGTGGGTGACAAGGCCGCGCTCCATCAGGTCAATCACAAAGCGAGACAAGCCCCTTTTGATAACGTGAGCGCCCATCATCATCACCACCGGCGCGCCTTGTTGTCTCGCTTGCGCTATTCTGGCGGCAATTTTGGGCAAGTCGGGGTTATCACAGGCGGGCAACGGGGCATCCAACGGCAAAATCTCGTTCAGAGACATATCGTGTACGCGCTCTGACAGGGGTTGGAGTTTCAGCCGGCTGCGGTCAAAGATGGGGTAGGGCATAGGGTTTCGGGTTTCGGGTTTCTCATTCCCACGCAGAGCGTGGGAACGAGGAAAGAGGCTAAAGTCCAAGGGTTTTCAGTAGCGCCTGATAGTCTCTAAAATCAGGCGCAATGATGTCTGCTCCGGCAGCGATGAGGCGTTTTCGCTTCCAGGCGTCAATGCCGGAGCGAGTCGCTTCGTTTGAAGCCACGCCTACGGCAAGGCCGCCCACCGCTTTGGCCTCTTCAATTTCAACGTAGCCATCGCCAAAGGCCACAAATTCGCCCGATTGAAGGGTATGTTCGGCAATGATGCGCTCGATGACCATGCGCTTGGAGAACTGTTTGTAATTGTCTTGCGCGCCGTAGATACCGGCAAAATAAGGCCTAACGCCCAGCGCGGCAGCTTCATCGAGTACGTAAGGCTCATCGGTGCCGGATGCCAGATAGCAGGGGATATTGCGCTGCTGCAAGGCGCGCAGAATATCCAGCGCGCCGGGAACCATCATCGTTTCTGCGACAACGCTTTTCTCCTTCAAAGCCGCTACCCGCCCGCGAATACGCTCCCACAGCAGGTCCAGATACATCTTCTTGTAAACCAGCGGGTCTTCCGGCGATCCGCCCCGTTTGCTGATTTCCTCGCTCAAGCGGATCATCTGGTAAATGGTCTGTTTGCCGGTGAGTCGTTCCACAAAATCGCTAACAAGGGTTGTCAGCTCAGCTTCGCTTTCATGGCGGGGAGCGCGCAGCAAAAGCTGCACCATCACAGGAATCATCACTCCTTGCCAGCCTTCGCGGATAAGGGAGATGGTTCCGTCAAAGTCAAACAGCGCAAATCGGATATGGCTAATCTTTAGGGGGGAAATGGTTTCAATGGACATAGCGAATTGGCGAATTGGCGAAAATCTCGTTCCCAAACAGAGTTTGGGAACGAGATTTTTACATCCTTCATCCTTTCGCCTTCTGCCTTTATCCTTTCAGTGACCCGGCTAATAAACCGCGCATAAAGTATCGGCCCAGTAAAATATACACCAGCAGCGTGGGCAGCGCGGCCAATAGCGAACCGGCCATTTGCACGTTCCACTCGACGATGTAGCTGCCGGCCAGATTATTCAGGCCAACGGTGATGGGCTGTGTATCCGGGTTGCCGGTGATGGTGACGGCAAAAAGAAAGTCATTCCAGACCGAGGTGAATTGCCAGATCATCACCACCACAAAGCCGGGGACCGATAACGGGAACAGGATGTAGCGATAGATGCTGAAAAAAGTCGCGCCGTCAATGCGGGAGGCCTCGATCAACTCGTTGGGGATGGCCGCGTAGTAGTTTCGGAAGATGAGGGTGGTGATGGGCAGACCGTAGATAACGTGGACAAAGATCAAGCCGGCCAGCGTACCATAAAGCGTAGTGCCGCCAAACCAGGGAATCTTGCTTAATACCTGCACCAGCGGGATGAGGATACTTTGGTAAGGGATGAACATCCCAAAGAGCAGCAGGGTGAAGACCAGCGTATCTCCCTTGAAGCGCCATTTGGTCAGAATATAGCCGTTGATCGAACCGAGCATCGCCGAGAGAATAGTGGCCGGAACGACCAGAATGATGCTATTCCAAAAATTTGAGCCCAGCCCCCTGAAGCCTTCTGCCGGGCTGCCGTACCAGGCTTTGGTGAAGCTTTCAAAATGCAAACCCGATGGCAACGCCCACATTTGCGCTTGACTCACTTCGGTAAAACTTTTCAGGCCGGTGACAATCAGCAAGTAAATTGGAATCAGGTACAATCCGGCCATAAAAATCAAAATAGCGTAGAGTACCAAACGTTTTATGCGCCCCACGCCAACCGGCCCGCCGCGCGATGAGGTGTTTGTGGTCATAGCTCAGCCTCCGTCTTGTTCGTCCACACCAGGTAAGGGATGATCAATACGGCCACCATCAGCAATAGCACAATAGCAATGGCGGAGCCGCGCGCAAAATGGTTGCCGCGAAAGGTGGTGTCCCACATATAGTAAGCGGGTACGTCGGTGGAGAAGCCAATACCCGGCCCGGTCATCGAGACCACCAAGTCATATATTTTCAGCGAAATATGCCCCAAAATGATGATGACGCTAAGCGTAATGGGGCGCAACAAAGGCAGAATAATTAGTCGTAAAATTTGCCATTCCGATGCGCCGTCTACGCGGGCGGCCTCGCGCAGTTCATTGGGAATGGCGCGCAACCCGGCCAGGTACATAGCCATTGTGTAGCCCGACATTTGCCAGGTGGCCGCCAATACCAGCGATACCACTCCCGCCGAAATGCCAACCAGCGGTGAAGCCAGAAAGCCCAGACCAATCTGCTGCAAAAACTGGCCCACCCCCGAATCCGGCGGAATATGCCACACCACCGGATCGGTGAACCAGCCCCATTTCAAAAAGCCCAGCCCCAGTTTGTCGAACAAAAGGTTAATGCCGGTGCTGCCCATTTCAGCGCTGCCGGGGTTCAGCAGCCAGCGCCACACCACGCCGGTAACAATAAGCGATACGGCCATAGGGAACAGAAAAATGCTGCGAAAAAAACCTTCACCCTTAATGTGTTGATCGAGTAAATAAGCCAGAAAAAACCCGATAACCAGACAGGCAAACAGGAATAGAATAGTGAAAGAAACCGTGTTCCGCAAGTCAATTTGAAAGCGTTGATTGGCAAATAATTTCTGGTAATTGCTGAATCCGGCCCAGCTAAAATCGGGAACCAGGCTATTCCAGTTAGACAGCGAGGCGTAAGCTGTAAAAGCAATGAAGCCATATACAAAAAGCGCAATGGCTAAAACTGAAGGGGAAAGGAGCAGGATTGCCGTTACCCGTTCCCAGGTGATGCGTTTCATACCGTACCTCTGCTAAAAAATGACCGCTGACCATTGACCCTTCGGCTTCGCTCAGGACAGGCCGCTGACCGCCGAAAAAGCCGTTTGCAGGCCATTTCGGCGGTCTGCCGTCTACGGTCGGCGGTCTTGGCTGCGTAATTAAAGTGTATCTTGTTCCCACGCTCTGCATGGGAACAAGATACAAATTTATAAGCTTACTGGCAAACGCCTGCATCTACACAAGCTTGCTGCAAGCCCGCCTGGGCGCCGGCAACGTCGCCGCTGGCAACAAAGAGGGTGACAACGTCTTTGTAGTCAGTTACCCACGCTTCAATAGCGGCAGCGCCGTGTACCACGCTGGGGACAATGGCGTCCTGATTCCAGTCAACCATAGCAGATTGCAGATATTCGTTGAACAGGCTGGCGTCGCAGTCGGTGCGGGCGCAGATGGAGCCTTTTTTTGGATTAAAAGCTTCTTGACCTTCTTTGGAACCGCAGACTTTCAGCCAATTTTGGGCGTTTTCCGGGTTGGGAGCGTCTTTGGGCAACGCAAAACTATCTGACAGACCAACAAAGGTTCCCTGAGCGCCAGGGGAGGCCGCCCAGCCGTAGTCGGTGAAACCTTTAGAGGTGAACCAGCCATCGGTCCAGTCGCCCATGATCATCATACCGCCTTTACCGCTAAGCAAATATTCACCGGCGCCGTCCCAGGAAAGGGCGGGGTGGTCGTCGTTGGCGTAGCTCAACATCATTTTGAAGTTTTCCAATGCTTTTGCAACTTCCGGGCCAGTCCAGTCGGTTTTTCCGGTCCACAGACCCTTGTAGGCTTCCGGTCCCAGGGTGCCGGCCAGCACGTCTTCAAAGACATGCGGGGCTTCCCAGCCGCCATTAGTGCCAATTACGTAGGGCTGAATGCCAGCCGCTTCGAGAGTATCGGCTACTTGCACAAATTCCTCAAAGGTGGTCGGCGCAGTCAGGCCGTTGGCTTCAAAGACTGCTTTGTTATACCACAACACGTTAGAGCGATGGATGTTGACCGGAACGCCCCAGTAGTGGTCTTGATATTTGAGCATTGCCAGCAGGTCAGCCGGAAAAGCTTCTTCCAAGCCTTCGGAAGCGTAAATATCGTCTACGTTGCTCAGGTATTTGTCCGGGCTGTAGGTTTCTACTTCCAGGCCAGCGTGCAACTGGAAGGTGTCCGGGGGAGCGCCGCCAACCAGTCGAGTGGCTAGTTGCGCCTTAAAGTTTGTACCGGCGCCGCCAGCTACGGTAGCGTTGATAACTTCAACATCAGGGTATTTTTCTTCGTAGATTCTGATCATACCGGCCAAGCCTTCGGCTTCACCGCCGGCTGTCCACCAACTGCCCAGGGTCATCTGACCGGATGCGCCGCTGGCAAAAAGGTCGCCTACGTTGAACATTGACGGATCAAAAGTAGCCATAAAGGCTTCTGCTTCTGCCTGGGCAGGGATGCTCAGTTTGTCGCCCACTTCAATGGTATCCGGGTTGTCAATTTTGGCGTAGGAAGCATCTTTGCCATGAGCCTGGTTGGTAGCGGCCATAATAGCCCAGTAGGCATTGACGTCGCCGTAAAATTTGTCGGCCAACTTGGAAAGCCAGTCATTGGCCTGCACGGTGTAATCTTCACCGTCTTGCTGAGGCGGCGCAGCGCCAACCGTAGCGGGAACAATTGCCAGCAACAAAGCCAGCAAAACAACTATACCTGGAAACTTCTTCATTTCTAAACTCCTCCTTGAATTTGAATTTAACTCTGAAATAACCGTTAATCTTGAACAAGAAACCTACACACGCAAAATCATTCTCTTTCCGGTATAATATCCCTCCTTTCCAAGCTTTCAGGCAACTGCATTATCGCCGTATTTGCCGTCCGTAGTATGCGTACCAATCCCCACCACAGCGCAATTCAATTGTTTCAAAAGCACAATTATTCTATCACGTTCAATAGAAATCGTCAATAAATTCGCG
>DUEH01000039.1 GCA_011192195.1 Chloroflexota bacterium
TCCTCACTAACCCTAAAATTCTTATTCTTGATGATTCCACCAGCGCCATTGACAGCGCCACCGAAGACAAAATCCAGCAAGCCATCGAAAGCGCCTCGCGCGGGCGCACTACCGTCCTCATCACGCATCGTTTATCCCAAATTCGCTGGGCCGATTTGATTGTGGTGTTGCGCAATGGTCGCGTGGCAATGGTTGGCAAGCACGAGGACTTGCTGGAAACTTCGCAGGCTTACAGGGATATTTTTCCAATTGATAACGGGGGAGGGAGTGTCGATTAGATTGGTTCAATTTTAAAAATTGAACCAATCTGGTATACCAATATGCTACTTATACTCTGTAGACTCATAGACTGTTTTGTGGCTAAATCCACATCATTATGAACACTATGAACGTAACAAATATGTTCGGGAAAAATATCAGAAGACTGCGAAAACTGCGTGGTTTGTCGCAGGAAGCTCTGGCTGACAAAGCGGGTTTACATAGAACTTATATCGGTTCTGTAGAACGCGGTGAGAGAAATATAACTTTGGTGAACGCTGAACGTATTGCAAATGCCTTAGATGTTCACATAACCGATTGTTTGAAGGAAGAAAAGTGAATAACATCTTGGATCTCAATGTCAATCTCAAAAACATTCTTTCGCAGTATCAAAACTCATTCACGCAAAAAAGGTACAGCGATGAAAACAAGGATTATGATGCGCTAATGAATATTTTTTCACTGACTCCTGAAATTAAACATGAAAATCGGCAATATTGGGGACGAGAATTAGGTATGTGCTGGTAGCTACTGGTAACAGAAATCTTCAAGCATACTCGCGCAGACTTTGGCCCTGCATTACGCTTTGGCGATGATGAACCATGCGATTTGATTTCAGGTAATTACGCAATTGACACAAAGTACAGGATTGGTTCAGGAGACTCCGGGACACTCAAAAAGTTCAAATCTTACGGCGCTATGCTTATAAAAAACGGATACACGCCAGTTCTATTGATCTTAAGAGAAGACAATTTACCAGCCGCAATCACGGCATGCAAAACAGGTAAGTGGAATGTTTACATTGGGGATAATACTTTTGGTTTCATACAAAATTTAACAGGATTTGATTTGGAATCTTACCTTACCCAAATGGAAGGCGCGTTTGCAGTGATGCGCTAAGGGCTGCTCCATTCTTTCGAATAGATTTTTCTCCCTGCGGTTTTGAAATCACAAGACGGTTTTCTATTATTTCTATATAGTCAGGTTCTATTTCTATACCTGCATAACTACGCCCAAGACCTTTAGCGGCAAGCAAAGTTGTTCCTGTACCGGCGAAGGGGTCTAATATAATATGTTCAGACGAAGGGGGAGAGAATATTTCGACCAGCTTTTCCATCAATGCCAGCGGCTTTACCGTACAATGCGCTCCATTAAACTGTTCCCTGTCTTTTGGTATATTTTCTATTATGTTTGATTGAAATGAGCCATCACTATTGGCTGTATAGAATAAACCAACACCATACTCAAGAAATGTATTGAGGTAATTATTCTCAAGTGGTTTTTGAACGACGACTATTCCTTCCCATTCATTTCTTAGACAACTGTGCCAACCGTTCCAATCTTCATGATTATCATATCCTCGTTGTTTCAGTTTTGCCCTTAAATTCATACCTTTTGGAATTCCACCAGATCGCCGGTATACAATGTAATCCCTGGCATAAAAACCAGCGCGTTCTAATGCAACTTGAACATGCGCCATAGTACGAGTGCTGTTGAAAACGACTACGGGCGCGCCTGGTTTACACACTCGAAATACTTCAGTAGCCCAATCATAACACCAATTTTCATAATCAAGGATATTTTGTCTCACCCTTTCGTACCAGCGTTTGTTACGGACACCACCAGCAAGCCCACTGCCATAAGGAATATTTTTTACCAGAGTTTTACTATTTTTGACGCGCTCAACCCTTCTATTAATTTCTTCCGCATCCCACTTATGGCCGATAAATTCATAATTGTACGGAGGGTCTGTAATGCAAGCAGAGATGGATTTGCCAGGGAAATTTTTTAATATCTCGCGACAATCCCCTAAAAACAGTTGATTTTTTATGTCCATAATAATTTCCTATGATAATGTAGTTATCATACGGAGCGTATGGCGCGGGGTAGAGCGTGGAGGGGCACCCCCCGCACCATCAGCGGCTCCTTTATAAGAGAGAATAAACTGCTACATATAGTATTCATTAAAGATAAAAACGTCAAATTCTGTATGAGCAATAGGAATACTTGATGGGACTTTTTCGCGGCCTGGAAGCCGAAGCCTACGACAGAACGTACAGCGACGCTGACTTATTTCGTCGCATAGCGGCCTATTTTACGCCGCGTAAAAAACAAGTGGCGGCGGTGACATTTTTTATGCTGCTGGTCTCCATCTCCGGGGCCGGGCTGCCGATGATCATCTCAAAGGCGGTGGGCTTGCTGGAAGGGCAACCCTCGTTAAACGCCATTGCCGCGCTGACAGGGTTGATGACTCTCTTTGGCGTGGGGATATGGGCCGCCAACTGGGCGCGTCGTCGTCTGCAAGTGCGCATCATCGGCGATGTAGTTTCTGACCTGCGGCACGATGCCTTTACCGCTTCTATCAAGCACGATATGGCTTTCTTCGATGAATTCGAGGCGGGGCGTATCATCAGCCGCATCACCTCAGACACCGACGAATTTGCTCAGGTGACGCAACTTGTCACCGACATCATCACTCAAGTGACGCTGGTGCTGATCTTGCTGCTTGTCCTTTTCAGCATCTCCTGGCAATTGACTATGCTGCTGCTGATTCTGGCTCCCTTTGTGGTAATGCTAACGCTTGGCTTTCGGCGGATGGCGCGATTTGTCACCCGTCGGGGCTTTCAGGTGTTGGCAAAAGTTAATTCAGCCATTCAAGAAGCCGTCACCGGCATCAGCATCGCCAAAAATTTCCGTCAGGAAGCGGCCATCTACCACGATTTTGCCACAACCAACCAGCAATCCTATCAGGTCAACCTGCGCCGAGGCTTTGTGCTATCCGGCATCTTTCCCATTTTGAATATTATGTCATCCACCGGCACGGCGGCGCTGCTCTACTGGGGCGGTCTTTCGGTTGAAGCGGGGATGGTGACAATAGGCGCGTGGTATCTGTTTATGGCCAGCGTGAACAGTTTTTGGTTCCCAATGATCAACCTGTCGGTGTTTTGGAGCCAGTTGCAAAGCGGCCTTTCCGCTGCCGAGCGCATTTTTGCCCTGATTGATGCTCAATCAAAAGTGACGCAGCGCGATAATCGCCCGGTGACGCAAAAACTGCGCGGCGAAATTGTCTACAAACACCTCAGCTTTCGCTACACAGAACAGGAGCAGGTGCTGGATGATTTTTCGCTGCGCATTGCCCCCGGCGAAAGCGTGGCGCTGGTGGGGCATACCGGCGCGGGTAAAAGCAGCCTGATCAAGCTGATCACTCGGTTTTATGAATTTCAACGGGGAAATATTTATGTGGATGGGATGGATATTCGCGCGCTGGATTTACCCAGTTACCGCCGCCAATTGGGGCTGGTGTCGCAATCGCCCTTCCTTTTTTCCGGCACGGTGGCGGATAACATTCGCTACGCCCGTCCGAAACTGAGCGACGCCGACATCGAGGCGCTGGCGCGACAAATCGGCGGGGGGGAGTGGCTGGAAACGCTGCCGAATGGGCTGGGTAGCGATGTGGGAGAACGAGGCGCGCGTCTTTCGATGGGCCAGCGGCAGTTAGTGGTTTTGACCCGCGTGTTGGCGCAAGAACCGGCCATCTTCATTTTGGACGAAGCCACTGCCAGCATTGACCCCTTCACCGAAAACCAGATTCAGGAGGCAATGGATTTAATTCTGAAGCGCAGCACGGCTATCATCATTGCCCACCGCCTTTCCACCGTCCGCGCCGCCGACCGCATTTTGGTGCTGCAGCGGGGGCGCATCATCGAAGAGGGGGGCCACGAGCAGTTGATGCAGCAAAACGGCCACTACGCCGACCTGTACAACACCTACTTCCGTCATCAATCGCTGGAGTACATCGAGGAAGCGGGGCGTCGGCGGACTGTTGCAAAGTAGCTTGACACGGCTTTTCTGACCGCCGACGGCTGACCGCAGACCGCAGGAAAACGCTATTTCAGCCAGTTTATGCGGTCAGCCGTCGGCGGTCTGCGGTCAACGGGGGCGCAACCGCCACCGGACAAACCTTAAAATCTGCTTTGCAACAGCCCTGCGAGGCGTTGGCGGGGGCTTGCATCGTCCGGTAAAGCGGGGTAAAATATCGGTGGAGGCGTAAATAATGGTACAATTGACCGTAGACCCGCAAACCTCATCCGAAATAATGGGCGCTGACCCGGAAAGTTTTTTGAATTTTTTGCATCAATCCCAATCCGGCAGCGTAATAAAACTGAACAATAATTGGCGCGTATCCATTTTCACCCTGGCAGAGATATTGAATACCACTCCCGCCACGTTACTGGACACTCTGGAAGATTACGAACTGGGCAGGTTGATTGAATCTGTTGATGATGATGATTTTTTTGACGCAGACGAAGGCCAAAAGATATACCAACAGTATCTTGCAGAGGCGTAACAATGCCCTGGCAAATCCGCTACGCGCGAACATTTTACAAGGAATTGGCTAAACTTCCGCCGAAAATTCGGTAGCGCGTTGAATCTGTGGCCTTTGGCGAAGCAATCAAAGATGACCCGTTTTTGGGCGGCAGAACGCAAAAACTAAGCGGCTGCCACGAATTTTACAGAATACGTTTTGGAAGTTACCGCGTTGGCTTGCGAATAGACACAGCAGCGAAGGTGATAGAATTTCGCCGCGTTTTACATCGCAAAGAAATTTACCGGCGTTTTCCGTAACTGATGAGAGGTACAAATGCAATACTTCTGCGACGCAGAAAACAGAGAATCAAAAGAAGTTGCTCCCGGCATCCACATTCGCACCTTCTGGAGCAGCGAGATGCTAGTTTCGATTGTGGATTTGGCAGCTAACGCGGTAGTTCCCGCGCACAGCCACCCGCATGAGCAATTGGGAACCGTCATTTCCGGCGAGTTCGAATTGAGCATCGGCGGGGAAACGCGCTGGCTCAAGCCCGGCGACACCTACATCATCCCCGGCGACGTTGAACACGCTGCCCGCACCGGCGATACGCCCGCCCAGACCTTTGAGGTCTTCAGTCCGGTGAGAGAAGCGTATCAATACTGATACGCTATGATTACCTAACGCAGACAAGCCGTAACCAAAAAAAAAATTCACCACGGAGGCGCGGAGACGCAGAGCATTTTATAATTTTTTTGTTCTCTGCGCCTCTGTGGTAAAATTTTCTTGCACGTTGTACAAGGAATCAACTGGCAAGTATCTACGGTTCCACGCCCTCCGGCCACACCGTCCCCCGGTTGCTCCACACTCCCTTTAAATTGACCCCGCTCAAGTCGGCGTAGTGAAAATTTGCGCCGCTCACATCCGCTTTGAAAAGGCTGCCATTCGACAGATCAGCCGCTTCAAGATTGGCCTGCTCCAGATTGGCGCGGCTGAGTTTTGCGTTTTCCAGCTTTGCGTTCTCCAGATTTGCCCATCGCAAATTGGCTTTGCTCAAACTGGCGCTTTCCAGATTAGCATTTTGCAATCTGCTTTCGCTTAAATTTGCGCCCTCCAGATTGGCCTCGCGCAGAAGGGCGTTTTGTAAATTGGCTTTGCTGAGGTTGGCGTAACTTAAAAAGGCTTTCTCCAGATGCGCGCCTATTAAACTGGTTTCGCATAGGTTGGCTTTGCGTAAATTAGCCCGTTCCAGATTGGCGTGGCGCAAATCGCAGCCGCAAAGGTTGACTAATTCCATATAAGCGCCTGAAAAATCGCACTGCTCTACGTCGCAATTCCGCAGGTCGGCCTGATTTAGATTGGCGTTTTGCAGCCTTGCGCCGCTTAAATTTGCCCGTCTCAGGTCGCTGGCGGTCAGCGTTGCGCCATCGAGGACGCTTTCGCTGAGGTTGGCGCGTTGTAAATTAGCCTGCTCTAATCTGGCCCAGCGCAAGGTGGCGCGCTGCAAGTTGGCTTCTTCCAGATTGGCGCGGCTCAAGTTGGCGTCGTTTAAATTGGCATCGCTCAGGTTCGCTTTTCGCAGGTCTGCGCCGCGTAAATTGGCGCCCCGCAGGTTGATCTTGCTCAAGTTAAAGCCGCTCAATTGCGCGTTTTCCAGATTAGCCCGACGCAAATCGGCGCCGGGTTTGATGTTGTAGCCGTTGATTTTCATTGCTGTTGCCTCTGACCTGCCGTCTTGGGGCTTACGAAGTTGTCTGTTTTTTAAGCACGAATAACATAGTATGCTCCTGAGTCTGCCCCTCTTTTTGGGCGCTTTTTGGGTACCAATTTACACTAATACTTCGACTTCGTTCGCTCAGTACAGGCTTTTGTACAGGTTCAGTGAAGCCGTCCAAAACACTACAGCGAATGGATGAAAGGAACGAATAGGCCAGGCTTTATTCGTTAGTTTCGGCAATTCGCTGTAGTGTTCTTGCCATATCGCCGGTTTTACTGAACTTGTACGTTTTTTGTTTATATTCGTGTCCATTCGTGTTATTCGTGGTTGGGTAGTGGTAAAAAAGTAAGTGATGGAGTCCAAAACTACAGTTTTGAATTCCGCAATCATCACTTACAACTTAACCATTACCCGTGGTTGATTTTCCGCGTACCGCATAGGCTCTGTCATCTTTTATCCTCATTCGTCCGGTTTCAGCGGCGATACCCGCACGGTTTTTTCTTGCCGCAGCGTCGCCATCCCCGGCGGCGCGCCTTTGATGGCGCGGACGTGCTTTTTTAGCGTGTAACTCACCTCAACCTGATTTCCCCCCCGGCCTTTTGAAAAATACGCCGCCAGTCCGGCAGCCCACAGCAACGTGCTGCGCGGCGGCTTGCCCGGCGATGCAGAAATAACCACATGCGCGCCGGGTTGACCGCGAGCGTGCAACCAGACATCGTTTGGCTTGGCCCGTCTAAAAGTAAGGCGATGGTTATCCAGCGCGTTTCGCCCTACCCGCGCGGTGAAGCCATCGGGAGAGGTGAACTTGCGAGATGACGCCGGCGCGGTAACTTTTTTCGCCCGTTTCCCTCGCCGAGAGTCCAAACCCGCCTCTTGCAGCGCGGCGGCTGCGGCGTCAATCTCAGGGCGATTTTCGGCCAATTCCAGATCAAGGCTCAATTGCTTCAAAAAGGTCAGTTTCAACGCGACGGCGTTTTGCTGCTGCGGAATAATTTTGGCGGCGCGTTTGGCTTTTTTGTAGCGGGCAAAATAACGTTGGGCGTTCTCTGGCGGCGATAGCGCCGGGTCAAGGGCAATGGATGCGTCCAGCCATTCCGCTTGCAATTCCGTTTGGCGCGGACGGATATGGGCGCTGTAAGCCAAAATTGCTTCCCCTTTTTGACGATACAACTCAGGGTCTTTCAGTCCGGCGGCGTCTCCATCCAGTTTTGTCAGCCGATGTTTTAGCCTGGCTTCGGCTTTTTTAATGCGCTTTTGCACCGATTGTCGCGCAGCGGCGTAGCCATCGTCTGCCGCGTCCAGCCGAGTCAGAAAATGCGCTTCCACGGCGGCGGACATCCCCGACGCTTTTTCTGCGCGCAACGACATCTCTTCAGAAATATGGTCTAAGGAAAAGGGCGCAAAGAATTTCGCGTTGCCAGCCTCATTCAAAACAAGGTGCGGTTCCCAACGATGCTCAGATATGCGACGGTACATTTGTTGGATAACGCGCAACAAGGCGTCAAAGTCGTCAACCTGCGTAACGCTCAAGGACGAAGGACGAAAGACGAAGGACGAATTTTCTCCAACCGGTTCGTCCTTCGTCTTTCGTCCTTCGTCAGCGCGTACAAGGTGTTTGCGTCCTGATTTCGGCCCGGCGTTGCCGTAAGCGCGAAACACAATTTCGTGGGCAATGAGCGGGCTGAGTCCGGCCAGATGCGTCGTTAGCGTTTGCGCCAATTCTTTGTCCGGGCGCGCGCCGCGAATCAGGCTGCGCAGCGATTCCCGGTTGAGTTTCAGCGGATCGAGTTTGTTTTGCGCGGGCGGCAGTTCGTAGGGATGGCCGGGCAGCAACGCGCGCCCTTTACGCTCGGCGCGGCGAGACGTGGGGCGGGCAAGGGCTAAAATGCGCTTGCCGTCATCCAGCAGCAGTAAATTACCCCGATTGCCCAACAGTTCCACAAGCAGCGTGGTGTCGCCTTCTCTGCCGGAGAAGTGAAGCAAAAGCAATCGCTCATAAGGCGGCTGTTCCACCGACATCAGCAAACTGCCTTTGAGGTATTTACGAAAAAGTTGGAAGAGGGGTGTTTGATTGCCTTCGCCTCGGCGGGCTTTGACGCTTTGCAGATGAACGCGGGGAGACTGCGGGTTGGCGGAGAGGAACAGGGCGCGCCGCTGTCGGTGGGCGTAAATTTCCAGGCCGTAGCTCAGGGGGGTAATTTGGGTAATTTGTTGCACGCGCCCGCCCATCAATTCCAGACGAAACTCATCGGCCAACGCGGTGATGGTGAAGAAATCAAGGTTCATACTAATTTCAGTTCGGGATAAGGATTATAGTCCACAGATGGACGCAGATACTTCGGCTTCGCTCAGCGCAAATTTTCACAGATAAAAACAACAAGACTTGTATGATATGTAGGCATAGAGGAAGTTAATCTTACGCACTGTCTCGGTGGAACAAGTCCTGTTAGAACTTCACCTCTCTGTAGCCCAGAGACAATCTCTGTTGAATACTGCGATTGTCTCATGCCTACATATCATACAAGTCCTGAACAAAAAATTAAAAAACTGTGTGAATCCGTGGACTACTGTTATTTCAACTTCAGGTTACATGAATTTACCGGGCGCTTTAAGTAAGTTTTTGACGATCTTTTTCTTAACGGAATTGTCCGGCAGGTTGGCAATGCCTCTTTCATAAGAGGCAATGGCGTTGATCCAATCTTTTTGCCGCAGTTGTAGTTTACTAAGCGCTTGCCAGGTGAAGGTAGCCAGTTCGGTTTCACCCAATTCTTCAAAGATAGATGCGGCGTCCAGGTAGCTTTGGATGGAATCTTCGTATTTTTCGGCGGCTTCTTCTACCATGCCAAAATTGCCCAGAGTTTTTGCTTCGCCCAGTTCATCGTCGTTGTCCTGATAATACTTTAGCGCTTTGTTCAGAGTTTCCATCGCGCCGTCCAGGTCGCCAAGTTGTTTGCGGGTAACGCCCAGATCATTCAGCGCCTCGGCTGCCTTAACTGGCTGGCCTTCCGCTTCGGCGGTTTCCAACAAAGCTTCGAATTTGGACTGAGCCAATTCATAATTGCCGTCTCTAAATGCCTCTACGCCTTCTTTTTGAAGTTTTTCTGTTTTACTCATTGTTTTTCCCCTGAAAACAGATTTTGGTGTGTTGAAGAGGGAAGAAAAATGGGGGGGACACCCCCCAAGTCCCCTGACCTGCGGCGCTTTTTTATTTATGCTTTTCAGCCTGCCCTGCGTTACGCTGACAACAGTGAGTGATTCAGTAACTTGCTATTTTCTTCCAGAGGGACAGTTAGCGTGATGGTAGTGCCATGATTAGAACCCTCTGTTTCCGAGTCGATGGCTAATGCGCTATTGATGAGTTCAGCGCGTTCTATCATATTCAGCAACCCAAAACTTCCCCGGTTGGCGTAGTTCTTTTGCGTTTTTTCAACATTAAATCCTACACCGTTATCTTGTATTTGTACCATCAGCGTTTGTGCAACAGTAGAAACGCTAAGCTGCATCTGCGAAGCCCTGGCGTGGCGCTTGATGTTGTTTATTGCTTCCTGAATAATCGAAAAGATAGTACCGGCAACATTTTTATCAAGACGCGCGGGAGGGGGGCTTAGGATTGTTTTTATGTGGAGGTCTTCATTTTCCTGCAATTGCGTAATGTAGCGTTCCAGCGCGGGGACGAGTCCCTGCGTTTCTAAAATAACGGGACGCAGTTCAAATAAGACCAATCTGGCGTCTTTGGCGGTCTTGTGCGCCAGCTTCTGAATGGATGATAGTTCTTTGTCGGCAGCAGCCAGGTCTCTTTTTAGTAATTTTTGGGCGTATTCCAGATTCATGCTGATAGCTGAAATCTGTTGCATTACGCCATCATGCAATATCCTGGACAATTCTTTGCGCGTTTCTTCTTGCGCGTTGATGATTTTCTCGCGTTCTTGCCTGACGCTTTGGTAGAGTCTGGCGTTTTCCAGGGCAATGGCGGTTTGGGCGGCGATGGACGTCATCAAGCGCAAGTCATCATCGTCAAATCCGTCTTCTGAGTATTTGTTCAGCACTTCCAGTACGCCAATCACTTTTCCTTTAAGCCTTAGGGGGACGGCGGCAATAGACATAGTTAAGAAGCCGGTTCTAACGTCTACGTTCCTACTGAAACGAGGGTCGGCGTGAACATTATTGACTATTGTGGGGCGTCCGTTCGTGGCTACCCAACCGGCAATTCCTTCGTCCATTGCGATGCGGAATCGATTCAGCATCACCGCTTTTGGGTTGTGTGAGACTTCAAAGACCAATTCTCTTCTGGCTTCGTCAATGAGCATAATGGAAGCGGCCGCAGCATTGAGCATATTAGCAGAAAGCTGCATGACGGCGTCCAGCAACTCTGCTATATCCAGCGTGTTGGCAAGAGCCTGACCTACCTGATAGATCAGGTCAAGTTCCCGATAGCGTTTTTGGGCGTGAGCTGTATCGGCGATGGAGGCGGCCAGTTGTCCAATTCCCAGAGAGAATTGATTAAGCGTGGCTTGCGCTTCGGCGGTGAAGGGGGTTTCTATTGGTAGCGCTAAACTCAAAGAGCCAAGTACTTCTGTCTGTTTTAGAAGTGGGGTGTTGATGAGGCGCAGGTTTTCTTCAGGGAATTTGTAAAGGGAGATCGGCGGAGCGTCAACTTCCAGAATGCGCCAGGTTCCTGTTTGCAGCCTTGTGGATACGGCGTCCTCAAGCTGAGTGATACGCGCGTTCAATGTTTGAGGAAGGTTGCCAACTGTGATGCGCTGCGCTGAACGGTTAAAAAAAAAGAGGGATCCCCCGCTGGCGTGGAAGAGCTTGACAAGCGCCTCCAGAGCGCGATGCAACATATCGGGCAAGTCTTCGGCTACAGCCAGAGAAAAAATGGCTTCCAGCGTTGAATTATCCAATAGGGAGGCTTGATTGGTGGAGATGTTTGAGTTGCTCATCTCAGGCCGGGGTTAGTAGGTAATATCCAGAATGCCTTCTGCCAGCGCGCGTAAGGTTTCGGTTGATAGAGACTGCAAGCGCATAGCCAATTTGATGTATAGCAGGTTTGTTGGGTCTTGTATGAAGGCGACAACATCGTCTGGCATGTCGGCAGCGGGGATGTTATAGCCACCCGAAGGCGCGTCTGATGCAACAGGCTCTTTTTGCGCTGCGTCTTCTTGTTCAGCAAGCGTCGTTTCTGCGCCGTTAGCGCCGTCTAAAAAGTAGTCCAGATCTACATCAAGAAGTTCTGTCAGCGCGTTCAGTTGGCTAAAAGGAATACCAAGCTGACCCTGCTCATAGTGCGCAATTTGATCCACAGAATCGCCCAGATGTTCAGCTATTTTTTTCGGTGGGTAGTTAGCATCGGTGCGCGCTTTGTTCAGTAAAAGTCCCACTACTTTGCGTCTGAGCGAAATAGCTTGTGGGTATTTATAATTTCTGTCCGGAAAGGGAAGGCCGGTATCAGACCAAAAATAGCTGACCGGCACGTTGCACAGCCGGGCCAACGTTTCTAATATAGGCAGGTCAGGTTCTTGCCGTCCGCTTTCATAATCTTCCAGCGTTAACGGAGCAAGGCCCAGCAGTTCAGCCGTTTCAGTCAGGTTGAAGCCAGCCCCCGCGCGCGCGTTGCGCATTAAAATCCCCAGGATTTTTCGTTTTAGGGTGATCGCGTCTGTTTTCAACATCGCTTCAAATACTCCCATTTTAGGCTACATAACCATAAGCGCAGTTATTATAGCATAATATGTCAAGTTGTACAACGAGCAATTGCCTCCAGGGTGCGTGTTTACTTCCTGGCTCTGACCGGGCGACGCTGCCTGGGTTTGGGTGTGGGGTGCGTAATGAAGTTAGTAGCCAGTTCCGGGCGTTTGCGACGCAGGATCATCAGGCCAATGCCAATCAGGATCAAGATGCCGCTCACAATCTGCGCGGTTGGAATGCCGCCTAGCGTCCAGGCGTCGGGGCGTAATGATTCTACCAGAATACGTCCCAGCGGATACCAGATGAGATAGAGCGAAGCAATATCGCCGTCCAGTAATTTATCGGCATATTTGCGGCCTGTCCATAGCAACAAAATGAAGCCAATGGTGTTCCACAGCGATTCGTACAGGAATAGGGGGTGGAAGGTGGTGGTCAGTGGGTAGATGCTCAGGTCGTTATAGGGGGCAATGCGCTGGTGAACGTTGGCGATCAAGATGCCCCAGGGCAGGTCGGTAGGCGGACCGTAGAGTTCCTGGTTGAAGTAATTTCCCCAGCGACCAACAGCCTGCGCCAGCAACATTCCCGGCGCAACAATATCCAGCCAACGCCAGATATTCAATTTATTCAGGCGAGTGTAGATGGTGATAGCCAGAATACCGCCCGCAATGCCGCCGTAAATGCCAATGCCGCCTTCCCAAATCATCAGGGCGGTGGGAAAGGGGATGGCAATACCAAACAGGTTTAGGGTTCCAAAAGGTTGTTCTATGAAGTAATAATGGAAGCCTCTGCTGCCGCCTGCGGGGGTAGAGAGAACGTGGTAAAGGCGAGCGCCTATCAGTCCCCCAATTAAGGCCCAGATAAGAATATTCCAGGCGTGGTCTTCGTCTTCACCTCTGCGTTTTGCCTCTACACTGGCCGCGTAACCGGCGGCAAAGGCGCCCAAAACAATCAACAGGCCGTACCACCTAATGGCAAAGGGCCCAAATGCAAATAGAATAGGATCAGTTGGAGATGGCATAGCGCCTCCGTAAATAGGGAGTATGGGGAAAAACCATTACTCCTTACTGTGTTTTTTCCACAAAAAAACACCTCCCCCAGTGTGGAAGAGGCGCTTTTTTGTATCTGGTGGGCGATACTGGACTCGAACCAGTGGCCTCCACGATGTCAACGTGGCGCTCTAACCAACTGAGCTAACCGCCCGCAACATCTTCAAAGCAGGGAGAATTATACTGAGCAGAGGGTTTTTTGGCAAATGTATGCTGACTTTAAAAGTGCTGGTGTAGGCAAATAAGTGATGCGTTGAGAACTGCAAAGCAAGCTTTGCAACTCTATCACTTACTTGTCTGGCACGGCCTAAAAATTTACCTGAAGGTCAGATAATATTGGCAGCCCCAGGTCTATAAAATCTGTTAAATCCAGCGCAACCAGCCCCAATGCACCGCAAGCGCATAGAAAGACCAGACATCCACAGCCAAGCGTGAGCATTTTTTTGTTTTTTGGCTCTTGAACTTGGTCCGCCTCAACCACCGAACCGGGGATGATGGTTGCCTTGTCTGACGCTTCATAATCTGCCTGCGCGGTGGGGCTGCCGGCCTCAAATTCCAACACCAGCGTGGTTTGACCTATGCCAATACTGCTGCCTGATTTAAGAGGAGTTGGCGTGGTGATTTGAACGCCGTCCACAAAGGTACCATTGGTGCTGCCCAGGTCTTGCGCAAAATAAGTGCCGGAAGTTTCATCCCAGGTCAATTCACAATGTTGGCGAGAGGATTCCGCGTCTTGAACGATGACAGTGCAGGTTTCTTCTCGCCCCAGAATTACGCTATCGGTAGTAATGGGGAACAGGATGCCAATTTGAGGGCCTTGTTTGACAATTAAGTTTGCTTTTGGTCGCAGGTTATGAACGATGGTGGCTTGGTTAGGGTCAATAGTCATAATATTTCTCCGTCATACAGGGGGCAAGGTAATCACAGATGCGCACAGGGTTATGGACAGGATAAGGTCTGTTCAGTAACGATGTTACCAGGCGTTGATTCGCCATGTGTATTATACGCAACCAGATACAGTCTGTAGGTTGTGTTGCAACTCAGGCCGGTTACGTCGCCTGTGTCTTTATCCTTGTCAAAGGTTTCCAGTATTTGATTGCTGTCGGCGTTATAAAGTCTGAAGCCGTCTTCTGAGTCGCTGTTGTCATCCCAGCCTAAGTCAAAGCCATCACTATAAATGGTATCTATATCCAGATTTGCAGGCGCGCCGGGTTTTTCGCCAACGGTGATGGTTATTTCTCTGGTCTCTTCTTCGTTGTTTTGTTTAATAACTCTCAACTTATAGGTATGAGTGTTAGATGGACATTCTTCTTTGCTAACAGGTTGCCCATTATCTTCGCCGGGAACGCCTTGGTCTTCAAAATAAACAGCCTGAACACCGAATACCAGCCAGGAGAAGGCGCTGCACTCTCCTTCTTTGATGTCCAGTGGATCGGCAGAGAAGGTGATGCTAGGCCCTGCCGGCGGAGTGGCTGTGGGTGTGAGCGTTGCTGTGTCGGCAGGCAGCGGCTCTGGCGTTGACGTTGGTGGCGCGGTGGTAGGCGTGGATGTGGCTGTGGGCGGGCTGGTAGTGGGCGTGGGTGTAACGGTGGGCGTATCTGTTGGGATGGGCGTTTCCGTGGGAACAAGCGTAGGCGTGGCAATTACCGGCGCGCCGCCGGCGTTTTGGGAAGGGGCGTATTCTGCCGCCACCCACCCACGCCCCTCCAAACTGTCCAGATGGACGATTTGCCACCATGAACCGGCGTCATTTCTACCAACTATTTCCACTTCTGTACCGGCTGCCAGCCTGCCGATGACATCGTATTGGGTGCCAGGGCCATTTCTGACGTTCAAATCTGTTTTAACAATGCCCACAGGAATTCCTGAAGCGATTGGCGTAGACGTAGACGTTTGGGTGGGCGTAGCTTCGGCAGACAAGGGGTCTGTCACGGCGGTGATATTGACAATAGCAGGCGCCGACTGAAGTCCCTGGCTATTGAAGGCGCGCACTTCCAGCCTATACGTTCCTTCGCTAGACGGTGTCCACGCTAATTCATCCCCTGATGTAAAGGGCGACTGCCCGGAAGGCGCGGGGCTAATCGAGTGGGCTACTTTTTGTCCGGCAACCCACAGTTCCATCCGCGTCACGCCTTGAGCGTCGTTGGCGGTAGCCTGCACCGCCACGCGCTGACCAACTGTCACCTGACTGCCGCTGACTGGAGACCTGATGACCACCACCGGCACGCTTACCGATGCCGATCCGCTGTTGCTGCTAAAAATAAAGGCCGAAACCCCCGCAATAGCCAGCACCAAAATGACCAGCAAGATCAGGCCGCTCCACAAAAGCCAGTTACTGCTCTGACTTTGGCCGGTGTACGGTGGGTAAATGGCGGAACTATCATAAGTTTGCCAGGGCGCGGCTCCCTTTGGCCGCCCCGCTTGCGCGTTCATCCCCACTGTAGAGGGGGCGGGAAAACCGGTTACGCCAAAGACAGATTCGCCAATACTGATTGTCTCGGTGGGTTGCAAGACGTGTGGAAGGTAAATACGCTCACCGTTGACAAACACGCCATTGGTGCTGCCCAAATCTTCCAGAATAATCTCGTTTCCCTGCCGCCGTAAAATGGCGTGATGGCGAGACACCTGACTGTCGTCCAGAGATATATCGTTTTCCGGGGCGCGTCCAATGCTAATAGTGTTTCCGGCAAAGGGATATCCTTTACCTGCCAGTGGGCCGGCGTGTATCTCTATGCGGAGTTGCGCTCCCGGCCTACTGGTAGGTTGCTCTTGCAGGGGCAAGCTACTCATTAAACGTTTTTTCTCCTCTATCTTTCAGCCGTCTACCCAGCTTTATAAGGCAAAGCAGATTAAGCCAACAGCATTATAATCGTTTAGGTACTTTTTATCAACCCGACAGAGGAGTACTTATTCACCCCTCTCCCTGCTGGGGGAAGGGGTGAATAAGTACAGAAATCAATTGCCGCAAGGCAGTGTGGCGTGCGTCATAACATTGCTGTCTGGTGATTCGCCGTATTGGTTATAGGCGCGGAGTATTAAACTGTGCGTGTAGCCGCAGTTCAGCCCGTAGACGCTTCCGGAAGTAGCGTTAGCGCTGAAAACGACTCGTACTTGATGGGTGTTGGCATCGTAAAGTTTGAAGCCTTGTTCATTGACGCTGTTGTCTTGCCATCGCAGCGCAAAGCCATCTTTGGTAGCGCTGACCACTTGTAAATTACCGGGGGCTGCGGGGACGGGCTGCGCGCTCACATTGACCGTAGCGTACCGGCGACTCACGCAATCGCCATCTTTTGCTTCCAGCGTGTAAGTTGTGGTTTTGTCTGGCGTAACCGGAAGCGTGCCGGTAGTAGCGCTAACTGTGCTAAGCAGGTCTTGCTGCTGGTACGTGGTAGGGTGTAAAATAGAAACCGATTTTGCCCCTTCTACCACCCAACTTAGCGTACTGCTTTGGCCTTGCTGGATACTGGCAGGGCTGGCCGTAAAATACTCGATAACCGGCGCTTTACAAACGCTGGGAACAATGATCTCCACGCCCAAGGTTGCGCCAAATGGCCGCCCCTGCAAATCGTGAATCTTCCATTGACTTTGATAGGTTCCGCCTTCGTCCGGGGCAACCATTGCCAGGGGCAATTCCACTTCGCTTCCTGCCAGGACAAGGGGCAACTGCGTTTTTACCGCTCCCAATGCCAATCCGCTGACCAAATCCAGATAATAACCGGAATTCCAGTCGCAGGTGCCGGTATTTTTCACCAACCACCTCTTTTGAAAGTGTGTATTCGGTTGCACGGTAGTTCCGGCGGGATAGTTGATCTCTTTGACAAGTTGAGCGTCATTTGAACAGGCCACTACGCCAGCCACAATAACTTTGGTTGGCTGCGGCGCTACAGTTGCCTCGGTTTTTATGGCGGTAGCGACGGCAATAATGGCGCTGCTGGCGGCGATTTTGTGGACATCAGTTTCACCGGAGACGCCTTTGTCGGTGTATGCCTTCATAGTGATGGCGTAGTCGCCCTCTGCCGGCGGCGTCCAGACAAAATCGGTTTTGAAATATGATTGCGGAAAGGGAGGGGTTGTTTTGGCCTGAAAGTTTCCGTCTACAAGAAATTCCACTTTTTCAATATTTCCCTTAGAGGCTGAAAATGACCCGGTGAGCGTGGTGGGTTGGTTTACAGCTACCTGTTCAGGCACAGCGCCCAATATCGCGGCTTTCACATTGCCGCCATTGCTCCCGCCCAGCGACCCGATTGTGGGCATTGAGCAAGCCGACAAGCCGAATAGTATCGCTGCCAATATTAATCTTTTTGCCATTGTATATCCAAGTTGTTGCTTCACGTCTCGCCTCCTAACTCCGAAAACTTTTTAGTATACCAAATAATCCAAAAAGGAAAATACCCAATCCAATCAAGCCAAATGTACCAATAAATATCAGGCCCGGAAATGTACTTTCAGCATCCTGGATGACAGCAAAGCCAAACAACATCCCAAAGCCCATAAAAACGCTGCCAAAAAGCATTAGCCCCACATTGAGGTTGAACAAGGGTTTAGCCCATTCTTGCAGGGCGCTTTGCCAAAGCGCGCCAATCCCCATAGCAGTGATGATAATTAGCAACTGCATCGGCAAGAACCAGGCCGGTATTTCTTCTCCCCCTCCAAACGCAAGGGGCATAAACGCAAAACCGCTTCCCCAGAGCAGAAAGAAACAGCCGTTCCCCAAAGACGCCCTTTGCCCGCGCAGTTTTAACCAGACGTTGTTCAGCGCGTTTCCCAGGGCAATACCGCCAATGATATGAAAGA